>CALRZR010000315.1:0-8106 GCA_943372705.1 Opitutus sp. GAS368
CGCACACGCTGCCGGCCTCGAAGTTGAACACCGTCCGCAAGGCCACGCACGAACTCGCGCGCGAGCTCAAGGTGATCGGCCTGATGAACGTGCAGTTTGCGATCAAGGACAACGAACTCTACGTGCTCGAAGTGAACCCGCGCGCCTCGCGCACCGTTCCGTTTGTGGCGAAGGCCATCGGCGTGCCTCTCGCGAAACTCGCCGCCAAGGTCATGACGGGCGCGAAGCTCAAGGATCTCGGCTTCACTCAGGAACAGACGCCCAAGCACTGGTGTGTGAAAGAAGCCGTGTTCCCGTTTGTGCGTTTCCCCGGCTCGACGATCGCGCTCGGACCCGAGATGCGCTCGACCGGCGAGGTCATGGGCATCGACGACGATCTCGGCGTGGCGTTCGCGAAGGCGCAGGCGGCCGCGAAACCCGGCCTGCCGGTGAAGGGCAACGTGTTCCTCTCCGTCAAAGACTCCGACAAGGCTCGCGCGGTGAAGATCGCGCAAGCGCTCGAAGGCTATGGCTTCGCGATCTATTCGACGAGTGGCACTGCCGACACGCTTGCTGCCGCGGGTGTGAAGGTGAAGAAACTCGCGAAGATACAGGAAGGCCGTCCGAACGCCGTCGATTTGATCAAGAACGGGCAAATCCAGCTCGTGATCAATACGCCGGCCGGCATGATCCCGCGCCGCGACGAAAACGCCATCCGCTCGGCAGCCTATGCCCACAACGTCTGCATCATGACGACCATCACCGGCGCCATGGCCGCCGTCGAAGGCATCAAGGCCCTCAAGGAAAAGCACGTCGGCGTGCGCCCGATTCAGAAATACAAGGGCAACGTCAACCTGGTGGGTTGAGCGGGTTGGGTAGGTTGGAGTTCTGACGCATCGCGCCGTTGGCGTGAGCGACCACTGCGCGCCGACAATCGTAAGTCGTCGTCCGTTCGTTGCGGAGGAAGGGGGCGCGAGGGGCGGACAAAGGGCGTTTGTGGCCATTGCGACAGCGGGAGGGGACGGGCGTGTCGGTAGCCACCACTATACCAATGGACACCTGTGCGGGCGGTGACGCGCTGTGTATCGTCCTGCGGCGGTGAACCGGGCGTTTCGCCGTCACCGCCCTGCGGCCCAAATCACGCAGGGGGAGTGATCCTTCGCCGTTCTTTTGACCGGCGCTCGGGAGATGCGCCCTGCCCCGCTCTGCCTGTTTCCCAATGAACCACCCCAAGAATACCCCTCCCGCACCCGGTCCGCGCGTGCTTGTTTCCCTGCTCCTTATCGTCGGCGCGGCGCTGAATTGCCGGGCGCAGGCCCAATCCAAAGCCGCTCCGGCGCCGAATCCGACCGATGAAGTTGTGGTCACGCTGGCCCCGTTCGAGGTCAACGCGGAGGATACCAAAGGCTACATGGCCACCAACACCCTCGGTGGCACGCGCATCCGCACCGAGTTGATCGATGTCGGCTCAGCGATCTCCGTCTACACCCCGGAATTTCTGCAGGATCTGGGGGCGTTCGACAACGAGACCCTGCTCGCCTTCGCGGTCGGTGCCGATGTCGGCGGCGCGCAAGGGACCTTTCTCAACGCCAACTCGCAGGGTGAGGAGAACGAGAACTTTGGCGCCGGCAACAGCAACACCCGTATCCGCGGTCTCGCCGCCGCCGACAATACGCTGAACTATTTCAAAACCGAGGCCTCGTGGGACGGCTACAATACCAGTCGCGTGGAAATCGTGCGCGGCGCCAATTCGATCCTCTTCGGCCTCGGCAGTCCCGCAGGCATCATCAATGCCGGCACCAATCGCGCGCAAAACCGCAACTCCGGCCGCGTGGAGCTTCGCACCGACCAGTTCGGGACGCAGCGTGTCTCTCTGGACTACAACCGGGTGTTGAGCAAAGACGTGCTCGCCGGCCGGATTTCGCTGCTGCACAACCACCAGCAGTTTCGCCAGGAATCGGCGTTCAAGAAGGACCAGCGCGTGTCCTTCGCGGCCAAATACACGCCCAAGCAGCTCCAGACCAAACACTCCACGTTCAAGATCGAGGCCTCCGGAGAAGTGGCCGACATCGCGCAGAACACGCGGCGCGGTGCGCCGCCGCTCGACCACATCTCGTATTTTTTCCTGCCGGAATCGCAGGGTGGCCTCGGCGGCAACACCGTCAACCGCAACGATCCCGCCGACCAACGTTTCCTTTTTCTCGATTTCGGTCTGCCCACTCAACGGGCGAATCCCATGATCAGCAACGCGTGGGGCAACGGCACCACTGTCATGGTTTACGACCGGTCGGTGCAGCCGCTCAGCATTTTTGAAAAAGAAATCAACTCGGTGAACGGCTACCGGTTTCTCAATAACCAAGTCGTCGTTAATGCGCCGACCTCGGCCAGCGCCAGCGCCACTTCGATCAGCGGCACGGTGCAGCCGGTCTTTCTGAACGGCGCGGGTAACTACGCGCAGGTGGTGAACAAGCCCTTCGCCACCAGCGGCCGGTGGGGCGAACAGGTGCTCACCGATTCCACTTACTACGACTTCTACAACAACCTCATCGACGGCGACTCGAAGCGGGAGATGTCGAAGTGGAAGATCGCGAACCTCGATGTCACGCAGACGTTTTTCGACAACCGGATCAGCTACAACCTCCAGTATTTTCACCAGCAACTGGAGAGTGATCGCTACGCCGCGCTCGGCGCCAGTTCGGTGATCTATGTCGACGCGAGCGAACTGTTGCCCGACGGCTCGCCGAATCCCCACGCCGGCAAGGCCTACCTCCGGGAGTCGCCGTTTGGCGGCCAGCGTGCGGCCACCGCCGATCGCGATTCCTACCGCGGCACCCTCTACCTCGAACACGATTTCCGGAAATCCGGTGACACGTCCTGGGCGCGCCGGCTGCTCGGCAAACACTACGTCACCGGTTCGCTCTCGCAGCAGACCGTGAAGCAGACCCGTTTCGACTACATGGCCATCGGCCCCGGCATGAGTTGGGTGAACGACCGCCTCGTCGATGCGCTTCCCGTGAATCGCGATCCCTTTCAGACGCGCGCGCGGCTGCTCAACTATTTCTACGTCTCCGACAGCCTCGTGGGCAAAAAGCCGGGTAATCTGGGTCTCACCAATCTCGGCCCCGCGCAGGTCGTGAAAACCGGCACCTACGACTACCGCTATTTCGATGCCAACACCGCGTTCTTTAACCCCAACGTAAACCCCGGCGCCACCGATCCCACGTTCGGCCGCGCCGCGCAGAACCCGAACAACTACCGCGGCTGGACTAACGGCAAGATCGACATCGTCGGTGCGGCGACCGACCGCGCGAGCCGCGACTACCTCACGCGCACCCGCGACTATTTCAAGGAGGAGATCGCGACCAAGTCGTTCGTCTGGCAGGGCAAATTTCTCGGCGGTTCTCTTGTCGGCACCTACGGCTGGCGCGAGGACAATTACTCGTCTTGGCAATACAACTGGGACCAGGCCCGCGAATTCCTGAGCGATTTTAAACGGGAGCGCGCCAACTTCGGATTTGCGCCCACTGAGACGGTCGGTCGGACCACGAACTGGAGCGCGGTGGTGCATCTCCACGCGCTTTGGAAACCGCTGCCGATCCGCGCGACGCTCCAATACAACCGCGGCCAAAACACGAACCCCGATCCCGCGCGCATCGGCGTTTTCCGCAACCCCGTCTTCAGTGCCGAAGGCGAGACGACCGACACCAGCATCGTCCTTTCGGATCGCCGAAACCGGATCAATTTCCGGGTGACGAAGTATGAAACGCAGATGCAGAACGCCTCGTCGACCTCGACGCTGCAGAGCCAGAAGTTTCTGCTCGAGCAGACGTTCAACACCGGCTTCGACAACGTCTATCGCATCTTGAACGACAAAGAAGCCGGCTGGGGCGCGATCGATCCTGCCCTCGAAGCTCGCATCAACGCCGGCACCGCGACCGCCGCAGACCGCACCACTTACGCCAACCAGCAGGTCAACGTTCCGCGCAACATCGCCGCCGCGAATGCGTGGCTGGCATTTGAGAGCGGATTCGCTCAGCGCTTCCCGAAGGCCGTCTCCGCGTGGTCGACCGGCGGCTTCAATCCGTCGACCCGTGACCCGAGCGCGACGTTTTCGTATCCAGAAAACGCCGTGTTGCTCGAGGACACGATTTCGCGCGGTTACGAATTCGAGCTGACCGCCAATCCCACGCGCAACTGGCGCGTGGCGGCCAACGCTTCGATGATGGAGGCCGTGCGCGACAATATTCCCGGCGCCGAGTTTTCCGCGCTGATGGATTACGTCTGGGAGCAGCTCAACGGCGCGGCGGGCCAAGTGCCTTTCGCGATCGCCTCCGGCGCGCCGACCGACAACAGCCTGCGCCGTTTTTCCGGCTTCTACGATTCCTACCAGGTGCAACTCCAGAACAACGGCCAGTCGGTCCGCGAACTCAGCAAGTGGCGCTACAGTTTGGTCACGAACTACGCGTTCAGCAGCGGGCGGTTGAAGGGGCTTTCGCTCGGGCTCAATTACCGCTACGAGGACCCGAAGGTCATCGGCTACGGGCTCAAGACGGAAGGCACCCGTATCGTCACCGACATCAACACCCGCTACTACAACGAAGCCGTGCAGACGTGGGGGCTCTCCGCGCGCTACGGAATGCGCCTGAGCGATCAGGTCAATTGGTCGGTGCAGGCCAATCTGATCAACGCGTTTCAGGGCAACAAAGTGCTCGCCACCGCCACACAACCCGACGGCTCGATTGCGCGCGGCATGATCCGCGAAGGCGATTCGTGGACGCTCAGCAACACCTTCACCTTCTGACCGCGCCGTTTCCCGTGAACCCCGCCCGAGCTCTGCCGCCACCGCTTTTTCATTAACCGCCGGCAAACCCACCATGCCCTCTCCACGAATCCGGAAACTGGCGACGCGCGGACGAGCCTGCTCCGCGCTCGTGTTGCTGTTCGCATGGGGGCTGCCGGCCCTTTTTGCCGCTGCGCCTGCGCCGAAATCCACGAAGAAAGGCGCGGTGTCACTCGCCGGTCTCGACGCCCCGGCGATCGTCGGGCAGCTCCGCGTGGCGGCCGCGGCGGGCCGGCAAAAGGATTTTGATGCGCTCGGGTTGGCTTTGGCCGCCGAGGCCGCCCGCGCACGACCGGTTCTGGCGGCCTTGGCGGCCGAGCGCACGATCGAGGCCACCACACTTGAGGCCGAACTCCTGGTTTGGCTCGCCCGCGGCAACGATGTGCGTGACGGCGCGAACGCCGGGACGCTCCCCACCGCGGAGTTGGGCGAGCGGGTCGCGCCGTTGCTCGAACACGAAGATCCGTTTGTGCGCGGGCTCGCGGAGTGGGCGTTGTCGATCCGGCTCGGTGTCGATTTCGAAAGCGCCGAGGAGCGCGTGGGTGGCCATCGCGTTGCCAAGGCGTGGCCCGGTGCGGATGCGCCCGGCTGGTTTCATCGCTGGGAATCGCAGCCGGCCGATTTGCTGGTCGAATTCGACTACGTGCGTCAGGCAGCGGCGCTCGGCTGGCACCGGCAGACGGCGTCACTGCTCGCCTCGGCGGCGGATTATCTGGGGCGGGCCGAGAGTGTCGGGGCCTATGCGGCGCCGCGCGCCACCACCGCTCAAAACGAGACGCTCCAACAGGCCTTGATCGCGGTGCGGGCGTCCGATCGCGCCTTGCGCGACGCGGCCCGGGCGCGGCCGGCCGATCTGACTTCCCATCGGCGGCTTTGGCTGGACCTGCGGCAGTCGGTTCGCGCCGTCGCGCTCGCCAATCCCGACCTCGCGTTTCAGGAAATCCTCTTCGGTCTGCGTCCCGCCGCCCGCCTGGGGGGCAACATCACCGTCGGGCGGTGGAACATGCATCCGCCCGGCGGCGACATTTTCGTCAAACGCGGATTTTCGCCAAACTCGCCGATCCGCCCGCTGCTGCAAGCGCGCCTCGGACCCGGTCATGTGCGCGGCCTCGAACTCTCCTGGGATGCCGACAAACTCGTCTTCGCCTACGCCCGGCAGCCGGGCCGCGCCGCGGCCGGTGGCGCGACCGCCGTGCTGCGGCCCAAGAGCGAAATCGGCGGCTACTTCGGTCTCGGCACCGGCGCCGTGGAGGAGATGTCGCATCTCTTCGAGATAAACGTGGACGGCACCGGTCTGCGCCAGCTCACCGAATCGCAATATCACGCCGACCAGGAACCCACGTATCTGCCCAATGGCGACATCGTGTTCGTCTCCGATCGCTCGAATTTCGGCAGCCAGTGCGCCGGCGCGCTTGAGCAGGACAACATGATTTTGAATCTCTACCGCTGCGACCCCGACGGGCGGCACATCCGTCCGCTCTCGAACAACAAGGATTTCGACCGGCATCCGCGCGTGATGGACAACGGCCAGCTCCTTTTTCTGCACTGGGAATACCAGGAGCGGCACCTCTGGAATACGCACACGTTGTGGACGTCACGGCCGGATGGCTCGATGACCGACGCGGTTTTCAAGCAGCACATCGAATCCGGCCCGATGTCGTTGCGCGAAGCCCGGCAAATTCCCGGCACCGAGAAACTCGTGGCCATCGCCTGCGGCCACCACAACTACGATCAGGGCGCGATTTTCCTCTGCGATTACGGCCAGGGCATCAACGAGCGGGCCGCGATGCGCACGTTCACGCCCGGCGCCTCGGCGACCGAAGGCGGCTACGGCGGTGTGAAGCCGGTCGCCGAGGGCGGCGTGCCGGATGGCGGCGGGCATTACATGTTTCCGTTTCCGCTCTCGGAAAAGAGCCTCCTTACGGCGTATTCCTACCGCAAACCCGAGAACATGGCCGGTCAGAACTACGGCCTCTACTACATCGATGTCTGGGGCAACAAGGAGTTGATCCACCGCGATCGACGACTCTCGGTCGCCTACCTGGCCCCGCTGCGCAAGACGCCGCGCCCTCCCGTGATCAAGGATCTGCCGAGCAAGGCGGTCTCGGCCGCCCGGCACGCGATTGCCATCGTCGGCGACGTCTACTCCGGTTGGCCGGAGGCGAAACGCGGCTCCGTGAAATACCTGCGCATCGCCCAAAAAGTGCCGTGGCCCTGCGTGCCCGACGACAGCAAGGCCTGCGGTTTTAACGATCTCCACTGGATGCCCGCCGCCTGGGAGCCGGTCCTCGGCATGTGGGACTGGGGCCATGCGCGCGTGATCGGCACGGTGCCAGTGGAGGCCGACGGCTCGGCCCATTTCAAGGTGCCCGCCGATCAGACGGTGTATTTCCAAGTCTTGGACGAGAATTTCGTCGAGGTCCGGCGGATGCGGAGCAACGTGAGTTTTCCGGCCGGGGAAACCCGCAGTTGCATCGGCTGCCATGAGAGCCGCGCGCTCGCTCCTCCGGCGCAGCGCACCCTCACCACGCTCGCGCTACAGCGGCCGCCGTCGACGCCGGAACCCCCGCCGTGGGGCGACCGTCGGGTGCCGGACTTCGAGCGCGACATCCAGCCGATCTTCGACCGCCACTGCACGAACTGCCACGGCGAGAAAGAACCCAAGGGCGGCCTCGAGTTCAGCGCACGCAAAGTCGACGACTACATGCAGTCCTACCGCACGCTTTTCGGGCTGAAGCCGAGCGAGCCCACGCCGGTTTCCAAAGGCTTCTGGTCGATCTGGCATCCCAACGAAGCACCCAAATCCGAGGAAGCCTATGCCGCCGGAAAAACGTTTCTCAAAAACGTGCTGCGCGCGCCGTCGCCCGCCCAGTTGATTTCTGTGGCGGACTACACGGGCGGCGCGGAAGTGACGCAATTGGCGCAGTTCGGTTCTCCCCGCAGCAAACTGATCCGCACGCTGCAGGAAGACGCCGAGCACCGGCGAGAAGTGAAGATGAGCCGCGCAGACTGGCTCGCTCTGGTGACATGGATCGATCTCAACGCGCAGTATTGGGGCACCTTCATCGAGAAGGACGGCCACTTCGCCAGCAAACGCGCCGGAGCAAAATCCGCAGGCGTGATCGCCCCGCGGCGCGTCAAGGTGGAGTTTCCCGATCCCTGGCGCCAACCGCCCTCGGGCAATTGGTTCTGGCAGGACGAAACGACGGTGGCCGTCCGCCCATGAGTGCCCGTCGCCGTTTCGTTCGCGTGCGGGCACTCGCGTGTGTAGCTGCCCTCGTCCTGCT
>CALRZR010000316.1:0-8106 GCA_943372705.1 Opitutus sp. GAS368
CGAAGGGATTTTCGATTTCTGATTTTTGATTTTCGATTTCGGCGGAGCTGATGGTCGCGAGAGGGAGGGCTTCGGTGGCGCCGTAGGGGCTGTGGAGTTGGCCGTGTGGGAGGAAGGCGGCGGAGTTTTTCCAGAGCACGGCGGGAACCGGGGCGCCGGCGCAGAGGACGCGGCGGAGCGTGGGGAGCGTGATTTTTTCGGCGAGACAGTGGTCGCCGATTTTCCGCCAAAGGGTCGGCGAGCCGAAGGAGTTGGTGACGCTTTCCTGGCGGATGGCTTGGACGATCTTCGCGGGGTCGACTTCGGCGGGGCGGCGGGGGTCGATCTCGGGAACGATGGTCGTCATGCCGAGGGCGGGGTTGAAGAGGGCGAAGATGGGCAGGAGCGGGAGATCGATTTCGCCAGGCGAGATGCCGTAGGTCTCGCGGATGAGGCGGACTTGGGCGTCGAACTGGCCGTGCGCATAGCAGACGCCTTTGGGGGCGCCGGTGGAGCCGGAGGTGAATAACACGGCGGCGAGTTCGTCGGGCGCACTCACCACCGGGTTGTTCACGATCTGAGAGTTGAGAGCTGAGAGCTGAGAGCTCGGTGCAGAGAGGCGGGCGGTGAGGGAACCGCTGGCGGTGACGCGGGTGCGGACGGTGCGGAAGGTGGGGCGGAAGAGGTGGCTGAGGAGTTGCGCGAGGGGAATGCCGACGAGGGCGGTGGGGCGGGAGCGCGCGACGCACGCGAGAAAGTTTTTTCGGCCCATGCCGGGGTCGATCACGACAGGGACGGCACCGAGGCGGAAAAGCGCGAAGGCGGAAGCGATCAGCGGGAGGCCTTGGCGCACCATGAGGAGGGTGCGGTCGCCACGGGCGATGCCAGCGGTGGTGAGGCGGGCGCACCAAGCGGAGACTTCGGCGTCGAGTTCGGTGAAAGTCAGCGTGAGGTAGTCGATATCGCCGGTGCGGGTGCGGCCGCGGGGGATCTTGAGCGCGGCGCGCGTCGGGTGCGCCGCGGCCATGAGGGCGAGGTGGCGCGCGATATTGGCGTTGGCGGCCCGTTCGGCGGGCTCAGGGCGGGCGGGCGTGGACACGAGGAGGCGCGAAGTTCGGACGAAGCGAGGGAGCGGGCAAAGAAAAACCTGCGGGTGGAAACGGCCGGCGGAGGCTTGCGCGGAAAGGGCGCCAAGGGGAGTGTTGGGCCATGCCGCCCATGTTGGAAAGTTTTATGAAGGCGTTTATCCCATTGTTTGTGGCGATCGATCCGATCGGCCTCGCGGCGGTGTTTCTCGCGTTGGGCACGGGCGTGCCGGAGGCGACGAAGAGAAAAATCGCGACGCAGGCGACGTGGACGGGCGGAGCGGTGGCGGTGCTGTTTCTTTTTCTCGGGCAGACGATTTTCTCGGCACTGGGCATCACGCCTAGCGATTTCCAAATCGCGGGTGGATTGATCCTGTTTATCCTCGCGGCGCGCGATCTCGTTCACTCGGCGGCGGAGGAGCCGGCGAAACTGGCGGACGATTTTGGCGTGGTGCCGCTTGGGATGCCGCTGATCGCGGGACCGGCGTCGATCACGACGCTGATTTTGCTCGCGCAGACACTCGGCGTGGCGGTGACGTTTGCGGCGCTGGTGGCGAACCTCGTGATCGTGGTGCTCGCGTTTGCGTTCAGCGAAAAAATCGGGCGCGTCATCAGCCCGACGGGGATGCGCGCGATTTCGAAGATCGTCTCGATGCTGCTCGCGGCCATCGCCGTGAATATGATCCGGCAGGGGCTGAAGTAACGCGGGCGTTACTTTTTCGCGGGCGGCAGGAGCGGTGTGATGCTGGCGACGACGGTATCGGCGAGTTGTGCGTAGCCGTCTTTGGTGAAGTGGACGTTTTTCGGGAGTTGGATTTTCGCCTGGTGGGCAAGGGCAACGGCGTGAAGGTCGTCGACGGCGACGCCGGTTTCCTGCGCGATGCGGATGGCGGCGGCGTTGTAGCGCAGTTCGTCGTGCTCGACGCGGCCCTGGGAACCGCCGGGGACGGGCGTGGTGGTGGCGAGGATGAGTTTCGCGCCGGTCTGCTTCAGGCGGGTGATGATGGCGCGGAGATTTTTTTCGTAGTCGGCGACGGAAGCGACCTGTTTGCCCTGATCGGCGGGCACGTATTTGCCGGCGGCATCGAGATACTTCACGTCGTGGAGACCGAAGTTGAAATGGATTACGTCCCACTTGCCGTCGCCGAGCCACTTGTCGAGGGTGCGGACACCCTTGGCGCTGTCGCTGCAGTTTTCGGCGGGGCGGTGGACATTTGCTTGGCCGGCGAGACGGGCGCGCACGGGCAAGGTGTAGCCGATGGAAATCGAATCACCGATGAGCAACACGCGCGGGAGGCCGGCGACATCGGTGATCGGCGCGAAGGCGGGATCGGGCGCTTTTTTCGCTGCGGCTTTTTTCGTGGAAGCGGCGTCGGCCGCGGAGAGCACGGGAAACACGAGTAAGGCAAAAGCGAGCACCGCGAAGGTGCGCGCGAGGAAAGCGAGGAGGCGGAGGTGTGGTTTAGACATCGGGAGAAGCGGGACGATCATGTGGGTAGTTCCAGTTGAAACCGGAGCGGCGGGCCCACCGCCAGGCGAGCGACACGGCGACAAAGCCAGCGGCGAGCAACGCGACGGAGACGAGGGCGATCTTGAGTGACGGCAACGCGAGTTTGCCCTGCAGAGTGCTCAGCGATTGGAGCGCGGCCGAGGCACCGGCGGTGATGAGACCGATCAACCCGGCCACGGCGGCGTATTCGCCGACCAATTTCAGCGCGTAGGCTCCGCCATGGTTGCGACGAAAATGGAGGCGCTCGTTCTCAGTGGACCACACGCGGCGAGGCTAGCGGTGCACGCGAGGGAGCCAAGCTTGCGTTGCGTTGAAACCGGCGGCACGCCACAAAACCGAGATGAGTATGCCCCTCGTCCATGGGTTGCCGCGCGTCGTCTGGATCGTTGCCGCGTTGGTGGGAGTCTGTGCCATCGGCGCCGCCGAGAAAAAAGCGCCGGTAACATTTAGCGACGGAACGGACGCGGAAAAACGATTTGTCGCGGCGGATTGGCGGCTCATCTGGAGCGACGAATTCGATCAACCGGGGGCGCCCGATCCGAAAAAATGGGGCTACGAAAGCGGGCGCGTGCGCAACCACGAGGCGCAGTTCTACACGACGGACCGGCGGGAAAATGCGCGCGTCGAAGGCGGCCAGTTGATCATCACGGCTCGGCGCGAGCCCTGGTCGGGAGCCAACTACACGGCGGCGAGTGTCGTTTCGCTTGGGAAGTTTTCGTTTCGCTATGGGCGCGTGGAGATCCGGGCAAAAATTCCGACGGGGCGCGGCACGTGGCCCGCGCTGTGGATGTTGGGAGAGAACATGAAGACGGTCGGCTGGCCGAAGTGCGGCGAAATCGATCTGATGGAAAATGTCGGCTTCGCGCCGGACAAGCTGCACTTCACGGTGCACACGGGGGCGTTTAACCACATCAAGAAGACGGACGTTGCGCGGGTGATCACGGTGCCGCGTGCGCACGAGGAGTTTCACACTTACGGACTGCTGTGGACCGCGGAACGCATGGAGTTTTTCTTCGACGGCAAGAAAGTGCACGAGTTTCGCAACGACGGGAAAGGCGTGGACCACTGGCCGTTTGATGCGCCGTTTTACCTGCTGATGAATTTCGCCGTCGGTGGCGACTGGGGCGGGCAGAAGGGCATCGACGAGACGATTTTTCCGCAGGAATTCCGGATCGATTACGTGCGCGTCTGGCAGCGGTGAGGCGCGCGAATACCTCGCGGGCCGGCGAAATTCGGCGGTGACGCGGTTTCGCGGGCACTGCTATCACTCGGGGCGTTCTTTCGTCGTATCCCAACCCCATGAATAAAAAAATCCAATTTCTCCTCCGCGCGGAGGAGATGCCCACCCACTGGTATAACTTGCTGCCCGATTTTCCGGAGCCGCTGCCACCGCCGCTGCATCCCGGCACGAAGCAGCCGGTGAATCTGGAAGACATGACGGCGATTTTTCCGGAAAATCTCGTGATGCAGGAGATGAGTCCGGAGCGACTCATCGAAATTCCGCAGGAAGTGCGCGACGTGTATGCGCTCTACCGGCCGACGCCGTTGATCCGCGCGGTGCGCCTCGAAAAGGCGCTGCAAACGCCGGCCCACATCTATTTCAAATACGAAGGCGTGAGTCCCGCGGGGAGCCACAAACCCAACACCGCCATCCCGCAGGCCTACTACAACAAGCTGGCCGGCACGAAGCGGCTCGCGACGGAAACGGGCGCGGGGCAGTGGGGCTCTTCGCTCTCGATGGCGTGCAGCGTGTTCGGGCTGGAGTGCAATATTTACATGGTGAAGGTCAGCTTTCACCAGAAGCCGTATCGCAAACTGCTCATGCAGACCTACGGCGCGACGGTGCACGCGAGCCCGAGCATGGAGACGGAGTTCGGTCGCAAGATTTTGGCCGAAGATCCGAACAGCAACGGCAGCCTCGGGATCGCGATCAGCGAAGCGATCGAGGACACGGTGAAGCATCCGGGAACCAAATACGCGCTCGGCAGTGTGCTGAACCACGTTTGCTTGCACCAAAGCGTGATCGGCGAAGAGACGATCAAACAGATGGCGATGGCGGGCGAATCACCCGATGTGATCTTTGGTTGCGCCGGCGGCGGCAGCAATTTTGCGGGCATCGCGTTTCCGTTTGTGCGCGAGAAGCTCGCGGGGCGTTCGCAGTGCCGGATCGTCGGGGTGGAACCGGCCTCGTGTCCTTCGCTGACAAAGGGCGAGCTGCGTTACGACTTCGGCGATACCGCGGAGACGACGCCGCTCATGATGATGTATACGCTCGGCCATCAGTTCATGCCGCCGAGCATTCATGCGGGCGGGCTGCGTTACCACGGCATGGCGCCCATGGTGAGCCACTGTAAGAAGCTGGGTCTGATCGAGGCGATCGCGGTGCCGCAATCGAAGGTGTTTGCAGCGGGTGTGCTATTTGCCCGGAGCGAAGGCCTCGTGCCGGCGCCGGAATCGTCGCACGCGATTGCCGCTGTCATCGATGAGGCGATCAAGTGTCGCGAGGAAAACCAAAAGCGCGTGCTGGTCTTTAACCTAAGCGGCAACGGCCTGCTCGATCTTGCGGCTTACGAGACTTACCTCTCCGGCAAGATGCACGAGACGGGCGCGGACGATTGAGCGTTTTGGGAAAACGAACGCCCAGAGGTAGCGGAACGCGTGAGCGTTTCGCGCATGTATGCGAAAGCCTCACGGCTTCCGCTACGGTCTTGGCGAGGGCACGAAAAAAGCCCGGTTTTTGGCACCGGGCTTTTTTGCGATGAACAAATAGTTCGGCGGTTGGAAAACCGCCGCTCCGTTACGGCAGATCGGTCGCACCCATGAGGTAGCGGTCGCACTCGCGGGCGGCGCCGCGGCCTTCGTTGATGGCCCAGACGACGAGGGACTGGCCGCGGCGGCAGTCGCCGGCGGCGAAGACACCTTTGATGTTCGTGGTGTATTTCTCGTGCTCGGCTTTCACGTTGGAGCGGGCGTCGGTTTCAAGGCCGATTTCCTTGAGGAGAGCCTGTTCGGGTCCGAGGAAACCCATGGCGAGCAACACGAGTTGCGCGGGGCGGGTTTTCTCGGTGCCGGGCTGTTCCTTCGGGATGAACTGACCCTTCTCGTTCTTCTCCCACTTGATCTCAACGGTTACGAGCGACTGCACGTTGCCGTTGGCGTCGCCGATGAACTTTTTGACAGTGGTGAGATAAACACGGGGATCGGCGCCGAATTTGGCGGCAGCCTCTTCCTGACCGTAGTCCATCTTGTAGGTCTTGGGCCACTCGGGCCAGGGGTTGTCGGCCTGCCGTTCGAGCGGGGGCTTCGGGAGGATTTCGATTTGCGTTACGCTCTTGCAGCCGTGGCGCATGGAGGTGCCGACGCAGTCGGTGCCGGTGTCGCCGCCGCCGATCACGATCACGTCTTTGTCCTTCGCGTGGATCGGCGAAGACTCGCCGGCGAGGACGGCCTTGGTGTTGACCGTGAGGAGCTCCATTGCGAAGTGCACGCCCTTGAGGCTGCGGCCCTCGATCGGGAGATCGCGGGGCTGCGTGGCGCCGGTGCAGATGACGGTGGCATCGTATTCCTTGAGGAAGATCTGCGGCTCGACGTTGAAGTTGTCGCCGGTGCCGACGTTGGCGTTGCAGATGAATTTGATGCCGGACTCCTCCATCAACTTGATGCGGCGGAGGACGACGTCCTTTTTGTCCAACTTCATGTTGGGGATGCCATACATGAGGAGGCCGCCGGGGCGGTCGGCGCGCTCGAAGACGGTGACGGTGTGGCCGGCTTTGTTGAGTTGCTCGGCGGCGGAGAGACCGGACGGGCCGGATCCGATGACAGCGACTTTTTTACCGGTGCGGACCTTGGGCTGCTCGGGAAGAACCCAGCCTTCGTCCCAACCACGGTCGGTGATCTCGCACTCGATGTTTTTGATCGTGACGGGCGGGTTGTTGATACCGAGGACGCAGGAGCCTTCGCACGGGGCGGGGCACACGCGGCCGGTGAACTCGGGGAAGTTGTTCGTCTTGTGGAGACGCTCGAGGGCTTCCTGCCAGAGCCCGCGGTAGATCAAATCATTCCACTCGGGGATGAGGTTGTTGATCGGGCAACCGGCGGCCATGCCGCTGATGAGTTTGCCGGTGTGACAGAACGGAACGCCGCAATTCATGCAGCGGGCGCCCTGATTGCGGAGTTTCTTCTCCTCCATGTGCGAGTGAAATTCCTTCCAGTCTTTCGTGCGCTCGGTGGGCGCGCGGTCGACGGGAAGTTCGCGGAGGTATTCGATGAAGCCGGTGGGTTTGCCCATGGGAGTGGAGTTGAAGGGAGAAGTTTAAGATTAAGTGCTGGGCGTAAGGTGGCGCAGCTCAGTTGCCGCCGACGCGCGAGGTATCGCGGGCGTTTTCTTCGAAGGCGGCCATGACGGCCTCATCGCCAGTGAGGCCCTGCGCCTCCGCTTTTTCGATACAGGCGAGCATGCGCTTGTAGTCCTTCGGGAGGACTTTCACGAACTTCGGCACGAAGGAGTCGAAGCTGGCGAGCACCTGCTGGCCGCGCGCGCTCTTCGTGTAGTCGACGTGGCGCTGGATGATCGCGCGGAGCTCGGCGATCTCGGCGGGCTTCTCGAGTTTTTCGAGACCGACCATCGAGACGTTGGCCTGCTTGGCGAAGTCGCCGTTCACATCGAGCACGTAGGCGACGCCACCGGACATGCCGGCGGCGAAGTTGCGGCCCGTGGGTCCGAGGACGACGACGCGACCACCGGTCATGTATTCGCAGCCGTGGTCGCCCACGCCCTCGACTACCGCGGTTACGCCGGAGTTGCGGACGCCGAAGCGCTCGCCGGCGCGGCCGTTGACGTAGATCTCACCGGCGGTGGCGCCATACATGGCGACGTTGCCGATGATGATGTTGTCCTCGGCTTTGAAGCCGGCGCCCGCGGGCGGGTGGACGATGAGTTTGCCGCCGGAAAGGCCTTTGCCGAAGTAATCGTTGGCGTCGCCCTCGATGGAGAGCGTCATGCCGCGCGTGACGAAGGCGCCGAAGCTCTGGCCGGCGGAGCCCTTGAACTTGAAGCGAATGGTGTCCTCGGGGAGGCCCTTGGCGCCGTGCTTCTTGGTGACTTCGTAGCTGGTGATCGTGCCGGTGACGCGGTTGACGTTCTTGATCGGCAGCTCGGCGATGACCTTTTCGCCGCGCTCGATGGCGGGCTCGGCGAGGCCGAGGAGCGTCGTGAGGTCGAGGGACTTGTCGAGGCCGTGGTCCTGCTTGATGGAGCAGAAGCGACCGACCTCGGGTCCGACGTCGGGCGAGTAGAGTATCTTGGAGAAGTCGAGGCCCTTGGCCTTCCAGTGAGTGACGGCGCGCTGCGGCTCGAGGCGATCGGTGCGACCGACCATCTCTTCGATGGTGCGGAAGCCGAGTTGCGCCATGAGCTCGCGGACTTCGGTCGCAATATACGTCATGAAATTCACGACGTGCTCGGGCTTGCCGGCGTATTTGGCGCGGAGACGCGGGTCCTGGGTCGCAACACCGGCGGGGCAGGTGTTGAGA
>CALRZR010000317.1:0-8099 GCA_943372705.1 Opitutus sp. GAS368
CGCCTCCACGACTCCGGCGCCCCGCTCCGGAACCCCAGACGCCAAACCCCAGACCCCATCTCTCAGCGCCGCCGTCCCGGCGGCACTGAACGCCCCCATCTCCCTCAACCCCGGCGAACGCATCGCCATCGTCGGCAACACCCTCGCCGACCGCATGCAGCATCACAACCACCTCGAAACGCTCATCACCGCGAAATTCCCGCAGCACAACCTCACCTTCCGCAATCTCTCCGCCGCGGGTGACGAAGTCGTCACCCGCGCCCGCTCCAAAGATTTCGGCACACCCGACGAGTGGCTCGCCAAGGTCCAGCCGAGCGTCGTCTTCGTGTTTCTCGGCTACAACGAATCCTTCGCCGGCGCCGAAGGGCTCCCGAAGTTCAAGCAGGACCTCGAAACCTACCTGAACAACGTCCGCACCAAATCCTACAACGGCGTCGCGCCACCGCGCATCGTCCTCTTCTCCCCGATCGCCAACGAGCAGATCCCCGGCACCGAGTTCGCCGTCCCCGCCACGAATAACGCCAACCTCGCCCTCTACTCCGCCGCCATGGCCGAAGTCGCCGGTGACAAAGCCGGCGTCACCTTCGTCGATCTCTTCGCCCCGTCGCAAAAACTCTCCGCCGCCGCCCTCGCCCAGGGCCGCTCGCTCACGATCAACGGCATCCACCTCAGCGAATCCGGCGACGCCCTCCTCGCCCCCGAGGTATTCAAAACCCTCTTCGGCTCTGCGGCGCCTGCCCTCGATACGCCCGACGCCCAAAAACTCCGCGCCCTCATCGCCGAGAAAAACACGTGGTGGCATTCCCGTTACCGCACGGTCGATGGCTACAACGTTTACGGCGACCGCTCCAAGATCGCCTACGAGTCCAAGCCCAACGAGCCCAAGATCACCAATACGCAAATCATGATGGAGGAGATGGCGCAGCGCGACACCCTCGCCGCCAATGTCGAGCGCCGCGTCTGGGCCGCCGCCAAAGGCCAGCCCTACAATCCCGCCGACGATCTTCCGCTCCCGCCCGTCACGCCTTTCGGCACCAACAAGCCCGGCCCCAAGCCCGACGGCACCTACGAGTTCCTCAGCGCCGAAGAAGCCATCACCAAGATGACCCTCGCGCCCGGCCTCAAAGCCAACGTCTTCGCCAGCGAGAAAGAATTTCCCGAACTCGCCAAAGCCCTCCAGTTCGCCTGGGACACCAAGGGCCGCCTCTGGGTTTCCGTCTGGCCCAGCTACCCCGAGCTCACACCCACCGCCACGGTCAAAGACAAACTCATCATTCTCGAGGACACCAACGGCGACGGCAAAGCCGACAAGTGCACCACCTTCCTCGACGGCCTGAACTGCCCCACCGGTTTCCAGTTTTTCAAAGACGGCGTCCTCGTCATGCAAGCCCCCGACCTCTGGTTCGTCCGCGACACCGATGGCGACGGCAAAGCCGACTGGAAAGAACGCGTCCTCATGGGCCTCGACTCCGCCGACTCCCACCACACCGCCAACTCCCTCGTCTATGAACCGGGCGGCGCAATCATTCTCAGCGACGGCGTCTTCCACCGCACGCAGGTCGAAACCGCCTTCGGCCCCGTCCGCAACATCGACGGCGCCCTTTATCGCTACGAACCTCTCACCGGCCGCTTCGAGACCTACGTCGCCTACGGATTCGCCAATCCCCACGGCCGCGCCTTCGACTACTGGGGCAACGACATCATCACCGATGCCACCGGCAACAACACCTACTTCGGCCCCGCCTTCTCCGGCAATCTCGACTACCCTGCCAAGCACCCGCGCATGAAGACCATTTGGGACCGCCCCTCGCGTCCCAGCGCCGGCAGCACGATCATCACCAGCACCCATTTCCCCGAAGAATATTGGGGCAATTACATCAACCCGAACGTCATCGGCTTCCAGGGCATCTACCGCGTGAAACTCACCGACGACGGCTCCGGCATCAAAGGCATCCGCCAAACCGACATCGTCCAATCGTCCGACAAAAACTTCCGCCCCATCGACACCAACATCGGGCCCGACGGCGCGCTCTACGTCGTCGATTGGCACAATCCCCTCATCGGCCATCTCCAGAGCCATCTCCGCGATTCCAACCGCGACCACGTTCACGGCCGCATATACCGCATCACCTACCAAGGCCGCCCGCTCGCCATTCAGCCGAAGATCGATGGCCAGCCCATCCCCGCCCTCCTCGAACTCCTCAAGCGCCGCGAAGATCAGATCCGCAACCTCGCGAAAATCGAACTCGGCAAACACCCGTCCGCCGCCGTCATCGCCGCCGCGAAAAAATGGGTCGCCGGCCTCGACACCGCCCACGCCGATTTCCAACACCATCTCACCGAAGCCCTCTGGCTCCACCAGTGGCACAACGTCGTCGATCTCGATCTTCTCGCCCGCGTCCTGCAATCACCCAGCCCCGACGCCCGCGCCGCCGCCACCCGCGTGATTTCCTACTGGCGCGAACGCGTGCCCAACGCCCTCATCCTCCTCCGCACCGCCGCCTCCGACGAAAACGCCCGCGTCCGCCTCCAAGCTGCCCGCGCCGCGAGTTTCTTCTCGTCGCTCGACGCCGTTGAAGTCGCCCTCGCCGCCTCGAAGAAACCCATCGACTACTATCTCGACTACACTATCGGCGAAACCCTCCGCCAGCTCCGCCCCTTCTGGCGCAAGAGCATCGAGGAGGGTGGCAAAGTCGGCGGCGGCGATCCCGCCAGCCTCCGCTATCTCCTGCGCAGCCTCACCGTTGCCGAGCTCCTGAAAATGGTGCCCACGCCCGACGTCCTCGAAAACATCCTCGGCCGTGCCGGCGTTGCGGATACCGCCCGCGCCGATGCGCTCGCCGGCCTCGCGAAAGCCCGCGGCGCCACCAAGGTCAGCCTCCTCCTCGACGTCCTCAATTCTCCCGCCGAGATCGACGCCAAGAGCGTCGGCCGCCTTCTCCTCAACCAGCCCGCCGCCGATCTCGCCGCACACCGCACCGCGCTCATGAAACTCGCCGTCGCCGACGCCGCCGAAGGCCGCATCTACGCTTGGGCCGCCGTCGCCATCGGCGATGGCCGGCTCGATACCGCGTGGACCGAGTCGCTCAAATCGCCGCTCTCCCACGCCAGCCTCCTCGGCGGCCTCCCGTTCATCCCCGATGCGAAACTCCGTGCCACCGCCTACGAACGCGTGATGCCGATCCTCGCGATGCCGATCACGGATATCCAAGGCCCCGACCACATCGTCGCCGCCATCCAGCGCGACGCGATCCGCACTGCCGTCGCCACGAAACGCGAACCCGAAAAAGTCTTCGCCGCCCTCAACGCCCTCCTCACCCGCAACGAGCAAGTCCCCACCGCCGCGAAGGGCCTCCGCGATCTCCCGCGCACCGCGTGGACTCCCGCCGTCACCGCCCCCGCCGCCCAAACCCTCATCGCTTGGGCCGCCAAGACCCACCCGAGCGAGCGCACCAGCCGCGACTACGTTGAGACGATCCAGGTCGCCGACGAACTCGCCGGCTCACTCCCGCCCGCCGAAGCCGAACCGCTCCGCGCCAAACTCACAACCCTCCGCGTCCCCGTCTTCGTCGTCCGCGCGGTCCACGAGCAGATGCGCTTCGATGTCCCGCGCCTTGTCGTGCCCATGGGCCGCGCCTTCGAAATCATCTTCGAAAATCCCGACGTCATGCCGCACAACCTCGTCGTCGTCACCGCCGGCAACCGCGAGAAAGTCGGCCTCGCCGCCATGGAACTCCCCGCCGGCCACACCGACCGTCAGGGCCGCGCGTGGGTCACCGAAGACCGCGCCATCATCGCCGCCACCAAGCTCCTCGAGCCCGGCCAAAGCGAGACGCTGAAAATGACGGCCATCCGCAACGAAGGCACCTACGAATACGTCTGCACGTTTCCCGGTCACTGGGCCGTGATGTGGGGCCAACTCGTCGTCACCAAAGACGTCGAAGCCTACCTCAAAGCCAACCCGCTCACCCCCGCCGCCCCCCCCGCCACCCACAAACACTAACCGCATACATCGTTCTCTTTCCTCTTTCTCTTAATCTTTCTCCTCACCTCCGCTCACTATGAAAACCCGCCTCACCTCCCTCGCCCTCGCCGCGCTCACCGCGCTCGCTTCCGCCGCTTTCGCCGCTGCTCCCGCCGGCTTCAAAGAAATCTTCGACGGCAAATCCCTCGCCGGCTGGGACGGCAACAAAGACGTCTGGTCCATCCGCGACGGCGCGCTCACCGGCCAGACCACCGCCGAAAAAGGCATCAAAGCAAACACGTTCCTCGTCTACACCGGCAGCCAGCCCGCCAACTTCGAGCTTCGCGTCTCCTTCCGCCTCACCGCGCAGAATCCCGACAACCGCGCCAACTCCGGCGTCCAATATCGCAGCAAACTGATGGACCCCGCCACCTTCGTCGTCGGCGGCTACCAGGCCGACATCGACTCGCCCTTCAAATACACCGGCATGCTTTACGAGGAAAAAGGTCGCGGCATCCTCATGACCGCCGGCGAAAAAATCCGCATCGGCGAAACCACCATGGTGCCCGACACCAAGAAGAAGGACGGCAAGCGCAAGCAGACCGCCGTTGAGAAACTTCCCGGCGCCACACCCACCGCCGCCATCGCCGCCGCCTACAAACTCGGCGAGTGGAACGAGCTCGTGATCACCGCCAACGGCAACCAACTCCGCCACACCGTCAACGGCGTCGTCACCGCCGATGTCACCGACACCGACGCCTCCATCGCCAAGTCCGGCGTCATCGCCCTCCAACTCCACGTCGGCCCGCCGATGACCGTGCAGTTCAAGAATGTCTACCTGAAGACCCTGCCCTGACCGACGGAGCGGCGGTTTCCAACCGCCGCCTTTCGCCCGCCCGCCCCCGCGCCTAGCCGGACGCGTTCTCGTTTTCCGGCCACCAGTTACCCGCCCCGCAACCCCTGCCCTCTCCCTTCGTCGCGCGCCGCCCACACCCGTCGCGCAAACCGCAGGCAACGTTTCCTCCCCTACCCCTGCGAGCCCACCCCGATGAAATCCCCTCCTCGTCACCCCCTCTCTGCGTCTCGCGTTCTCCCCCTCTCCCTTTCTCTCCTTCTCTCCCTCTCCGCCTTCTCGGTCCCCGCCGCCACCGCCACCACGCTCTCCGGCAACGTCTCGAATCTCGCCACCGGCAATCTCCTCGAAGGCGCCCAAGTCTCCGTCCCCTCCCTCGGTCTCTCCGCGCTGACCGACAACACCGGCCGCTACGTCCTGCCCGCGCTTCCCGCCGGCACGCACGAAGTTGTCGTCACCTACCTCGGCCTCGACCCCATCCGCGCGACGGTCTCGGTTTCCGACACCGCACCCGCGTCGCGCAATTTCGATCTCACCGCCGGCATCTACAAATTGGAGGCGTTCACCGTCGCAGGCGAACGCGAGGGCGGTGCCGCCGCCATCACCGCCCAGCGCAACGCCGCCAACGTGAAGAACGTCGTCGCGATGGATTCCTACGGCAATTTGCCGAACATGAGCGCGAGTGAACTCGCGATCTTGCTCCCCGGCGTCTCGTCCGCGCTCAACCTCGAAAACGGCATCGATGGTTTCGCCGTCCGCGGCATGGGCCCCACGCTCAACAACATCACCCTCGACGGCGCGATGCTCTCCACGCAGGGCGCCATGGCGCGCCAGGGTCGCATCAACAATCTCACCGGCGCCATGTTCGAGGGCCTTGAGTTGATCAAGGGCCACACGCCCGACAAGGGCGCCGATTCCCTCGGCGGCACCATCAATCTCAAGAGCCGCTCGCCGCTCTCCATGCGCGAGAAACGCCGCGTCACCTACAACTTCGCCGTGCGCTGGGCACCGCCGTTCACTGAGCAGATCCAGATGCGCGAAGCCCACCGCAGCCACCCGATGCTCAATGTCGGTTACGCCGAGGTCTTCGATGTCGCCGGCGGCCAGCGCAATCTCGGCGTCGTCGTAAACACCTTCTACAGCGAAAACGTCGGCGCCGCCCACAGCACCACGCGCGATTTCCAAAACACCGTCACCGGCCCCGCGTTTCTCTGGGATTACAATACCTTCGACCAATACAACAACCGCAAGCAGGCCAGCCTGAACGTGAAGGCCGAATACCGCCTCTCACCCACGACAAAGCTCACGCTCAACACCATCGCCAACGACGCGAACGAAATGGGCAAGCTGCGCTTCACCACGCGCGCCTTCACCAACCAGGTCGTCTTCAACCCCGCGCTGCCCGTCACCGGCGCCAACGCCACCGCCGGCATCATGCCCGGCTACACCGACCGCATCACGCAGGTCCGCCAGTCCACCGCCTCCAATTTCGACATCCTCACGCAGGGTCCGAACAATTTCTATCTCCGCACGCGCACCTTCGATCTCGGTGCCGAACACGAGCTCGGCCGCCTGCGCGTCGACTACGGCGGCGCGTTCAGCGCCACCCACATCAACAACGGCTTCGGCAACGACGGCGGCCAGTTCACCATGCGCGTGAACAATCTCGGCTGGATCCTCGATCGCACGCAGTCCGACCTCTACCCGCGTTTTACGCAAACCGCCGGCGCCGACATCACCAAACCCGAGAGTTACCGCCTCAACGGATTCTTCCAAAACAACAACGTCGACAACGACCACGAGGTCCGCGAGGCGCGCGCGAATCTGAAATACGAAGTCCCCACGCTCCGCACGTTTTTCAAGACCGGCGTCCACTGGCGCGAGCAGTTCGCCCACGACATCAACCGCAACCGCCGCTGGAGTTACCTCGGCACCACGCTCCCGTCCGACCCGTCGATCCGCAACGTCACCGGCCGTAACACCGGCCTCATCGTGCCGTTCTGGTATGCGTCGCAATTCTTCGCCGACCGCAACCCCATCACACCTTCCCTCTGGAACGAGGACCGCTACTTCGCCCAGCAAAGTTTGTTCACCGGCACCCGCCGCGTCACCGAAGCCGTCACCGCCGGCTACGTCATGGCCCAAGGTCGCATCGGCCGCACCGGTTTTCTTACCGGCGTGCGTGTCGAGGAAACCGATACGAACAGCTGGGGCTGGGTGCGCGCCCGCGTCCCGAGCACCGTCGCCCAGCAGACCGCCGATCCCGTCGGCTCCGCCCAGCGCGACTACGGCAACACCCGCCGCGTGCTCCGCGGCAGCTACACCAAATCCTTTCCGAGTATCCACCTCACGCAGGACATTTCGCCGAATTGGAAAGCCCGCCTCAGCTGGTCCACGAGCTTCGGCCGCCCGCCGATGACGAGCCTCCTCCCGAACGAAACCATCAACGAGACCGCGCAAACGCTGACGGTGAACAATCCTTCGCTGCTCCCGCAGACCGCCAAAAACTGGGACGCCTCCCTCGAGTATTACTTCGAACCCGTGGGCAGCCTCTCCGTCGGCTTCTTCCACAAAACCATCAACGACTTCATCGTCACCGGCATCAACGGCGGCACGATCGGCACGGGCACCGACAACGGCTACGCCGGCGAATACGGCGGCTTCACCCGCCTCACGAGCGCCAACGCTGGCACCGCCTTCGTGCAGGGCTGGGAGCTCAGTTACCAGCAGCAGTTCACTTCTCTCCCTGGCTGGCTCAAAGGCCTCGGCCTCACCGCCAACTTCACCGCCCTCGAAGCGCACGGCGACTACGGCGGCCGCGGTCGCCGCGACACCCGCGACGTCGAGGGCTTCGTCCCGCGCATCGGCAACGTCAGTGTTTTTTGGCGACACCGCGGCTTCACCTCGCGCGCCATCGTGAACTACACCGGCGAATCCATCACCGACTTCACGGACGGCTCGCCCGCGCGCAGCCGCTACCTTTCCCCGCGCACCGTGGTCAACGTCAGCTTCGGCTATCAATGGCGCCCCGCCGTCTCGTTCTCGCTCGACGTCAACAACCTCACCAACGCCCCCCAATCCGCCTACCGCGGCTACTCCGACCGCCTGCAATTCAAACTCTACGGCGGCACCACCCTCACCGCCGGCATCAACGGCCGCTTCTAAAAACGCAGCGGCGGTTTTCAACCGCCGTCCCAAGACCACCGCATTTCCCCTACCTGACTACCTCATGAAAAACCCACCCACAACCCGTCCCCGTTTCCCCCTCTCCCCCTCTCTCTT
>CALRZR010000318.1:0-7908 GCA_943372705.1 Opitutus sp. GAS368
GGTTGCCAGGCGGACCAAGGCGGTAGAGGGCTCACTTCGCGGGCTTTTCCCAGAGGAAGCTTTTGTGTTCGGCGAGGACGCGGCCGTCGGCGGCAACGAAGGCGAGTTTCCACGCGACGGGGTTGGCTTTCTTGCCTTCGGGCCAATCGGAGCCGGTGAGGCCGAGGTCGAAGACCGTGTCGCCGGCGGCGGTGGTGGCGGGAAACGTGAAGGTCTGGGCGGTGGGCGAATCGGGGCGGATGACGGAGAGCCGGAATTGCGCGCCGGGGGTGGCGGCGGGGGTGTTGACGCGGAAGAGGAAGTAGTAGCCGGCGCGGGAGGCGGGCTGTGTGCGGAGGAGCGTGCGGCGGGAGGCGGGTTCGCTGCCACCGAGGAATTCGGCGATGCGGTCAAAGGAGTCGGTGTCGCGCCAACCGGGCCAGAGGCGGACGAAGGTGGCGTCGGCGGCGGTCAGGCAGGAGGTGCCCACGAAACACGCGAAACACACAAAGAGGGAAAGGCGGCGGAGGCGGGACATGCGGGCGGGAGGTTGGGCGGAGTGCTGGGCCGGCGCAAGCGGCGGAAGTGTCGATCGGGTGATGTGCGGAGCGACGGATTATTTTTCGAGGCGGATGAGCTGGTAGCGGTGGAGGCCGAGGGGGGCGGGCTCCCAGTTTTTGACGGCGGGGTGGGCGAGGTAGGTGTTGGCGCGGTGCACGAGTGGGGCGAGGCCGGTTTCGTCGAGGAGGATGGACTCGGCGCGACGGAGCAGGGTGAAACGGGCGGCGGGGTCGGCGGTGTTGGCGGCTTGTTCGAGGAGGGCGTCGTAGGCGGCGCTGCCCCAGTTGGTCCAGTTGTTGCCGTTGCCGGTGCGGAAGGTTTCGAGGAACGTGATCGGGTCGGCGAAGTCGGCGGTCCAACCCATGAGGCCGAGGGTGTGGCTCTTGGTCTGCTGGTTTTGGAGCCAGGTCTTTTGTTCGAAGGGCTCGATGGTGATTTTTACGCCGAGTTCTTTGAGCCACATGGCTTGGAGGGCTTCGGCGACTTTGGGGAGCTTGTCGTCGTTGAGGACCTGCATGGCGACGGTGGGCAGGCCGCGTCCGCCGGGGAAGCCGGCGGCGGCGAGGAGCGCGCGGGCGGCGGCGAAATCGTCGGGTTGGCCGGCGGGGCCGGTGTAGCCGCCGCAATTGGGTGGGACAAGGGTGTGGGCGGGGCGCCAGGCGCTGCTGAAAACGCGCTCGGAGATCGCGGCGCGGTCGACGGCGAGGGCGAGGGCGCGGCGGACGCGCGGATCGGTAAAGGGGGCTTTGGCGACGTTGAAGTTGATGTAGTAGACGTTGAGGAGCGGATCGAGGCGGAGGACGGCGGGGGAGTGCTGGCGATAGCTCGTGATTTTGGAGGCGGGCAAACTGTAGGTGAGGTGGAGCTGGCCGGCGCGGTAGTTGAGCTCTTCGACGTCGGCTTTCTCGGTCGGGTAGAAGATGACGCGGTCGAGTTGGTTGGCGGTGGCGCCCCAGTAGTGCGGGTTCTTGGCGACGATGAGGCGGGCGTTGGGTTTCCACTCGGCGAGGGTGAAGGCGCCGTTGCCGATGAGATTGCCGGGGCGCGTCCACGGGGTGCCGCGTGCGTCCATCTTGCCGAATTTCTCGACGCTGGCGCGGTGCACGGGCATCCACGTGCTGTGGGCGGCGAGGGCGAGCAGGTAGGGTGTAGGACGGGCGAGGGTCAGGCGGAGCGTGGCATCGTCGATCACGCGGACGCCGACCTCGGCGAAGGACTTGAGTTTGCCGGTATTGAACTCCTCGGCGTTTTTTAGCGGCCAGAGCATGTAGGCATAGGTTGAGCCGAGGGCGGGGGAGAGGATGCGTTGGAAACTGTAGGCGAAGTCGCGGGCGGTGACGCGGTCGCCGTTGGACCATTTGGCGGTGGGGCGGAGGTGGAACGTGTAGTCGAGGCCGTCGGCGGAGATGTCCCAGCGCTCGGCGACGCCGGGGAGCGGAGCGGTGGTTTTCTCATCGGAAACGGTGAGGCCCTCGAAGAGCGCGACGACGACGTTCATGTCGGTCGCGGAATCCATGACGTGGGGATCGAGGGTGCCGGGCTCGTTCTGGTTGCCGAGGAGGAGGGTCTTGGTGCGGATGCCCTCCTCGACGGGCGTCTCGCGTTTGGCGCAGGCGGGGAGGAGCAGGCTGAGAGTGCCCACGAAACACACCAAAGGCACGAAAAGCGGAAAGCGCGGGAAAGACATAGGGGGAGCGAAGCGTGGGCTCGCGGCCGGGGCAAAATTCTTTTCTAAGAAAGCATGGCGCGGCCCGTTTTATAGGAGATCCCCATGGCACACGAACCCCCGAATGCCCGGGCCCAGACGCATGAAGACGGCGGTTTTCTTGAACGGACGTTTGCGGAACAAAAGGTTCCGCTCACCCGGTATGCCACGCGCCTCTTGCACGGCGACGCGGACCGGGCGCGCGATGTCGTGCAAGATACGTTTGTGCGTCTCATGGCGCAGCCGCGGACGGAGGTCGACGGGCACACGGCGGAGTGGCTTTACACGGTGTGCCGGCACCGCGCGCTCGATGTGTTGCGCAAGGAGGGACGGATGAAACGGTTTGGCGAAGGCGAGGCCGAGCGGGTGACGACCGGAGACCCGCGGCCGGGGCGGTCGCTGGAGCAGGAAGAACTGCATGCGGCGTTGTTGACCCTGATCGAGCACCTGCCGCCGAACCAGCAGGAGGTCGTGCGGCTGAAGTTCCAAGACGGTTTCAGCTACAAAGAAATTGCCAGCATCACGTCGCTCTCGGTGAGCAATGTGGGCTTTCTCATTCACACGGCGGTGACCCGGATGCGCACGGAGTTTGCCACGCGGCGCCCGTAAGGAGACATGCGCCGATGAAACCGAATCCTGCCAGCGACCTGTTGCCCGACGATCCGCGCATCACTGCGTATGCGTTGGGCGAACTGGACGCAGACGACCGCGAAGTGGTGGAGGCGGCGATGCGGCGCGATCCGACGCTGCGCCGGACGATGGTGGAAATCCGGGCGACGGTGGCGCAGATCGAGGGAGCGCTCACCCACGAAGCGGCGACGACCGACGATGCCGGGCAGGACAATGTCGTGGAGTTTCCGGGCGTGGTGCGGGAACCGGCACCGGTTGATCCGTATGCGCGGACCACGCGCTCGAAGCTGCTGCGATATCCGCATGTTTACTACGTGGTCGGCGGCCTGGCGGCGGCTTGCTTCGCGGTGATCGCGGTTTGGCGGACGCCGACGGCGGGGCCGCGGCCGATGGCAGTCGCGGTGGCTCCGGGCGGCGGCGGAACCGGTGAAACGGTGCTCATCGACATGAGTGCGCTGGTCGGCGCAGAGGAGATTCGGCGAGAAGCGGTGGATGCGGCGGTGCAGCCGCGCGGGCTGCTCGAGCAAACGAAGGCGGAGGGCGCGCTGGCCGCGGCGACGCCGACAGGGATGCTCACATTGTCGGCGGCGCACCGGAGCGCGATGAGCGGGCGGGACGGCGTGATTTTCAACGAGAGCCGCGGGCTGGCGGGATCGAGTTTGCGCGACGTGACGCCGATCACGGATTTCGACACAGTCGCGCCGCGCGAGCCGGCTCCGCCGGGGATGAGTGGGCCGGCGGTGGCCAAGGCGCCGTCCCCGGCGTCGTCAGCGGGGACGCTGTATCTCTCGCCGTTCACGATGTCGGCCGAGCGCCTGCGGGCGCGGGCGGCGGCCGCGGCGGCGGCGCAGGCGTTGGCGGAAAAGAAAAAGGCGGAGGCGCAGGCGATTTTGCCGAAAGCGGAGGTGTTCACGCCGCCGCCACTGCCGGGGGAATTGCCGCCGGCGCGGAGCAGTCGCACGCAACTGGGCACGGAGGCGGGCGGGGCTTGGGCGGACAACGAGTTTGTGAGCACGGCGAAATTTCCGCGGTCAATGCTGTCCGCCGAGGCGGACGCGGGGAGTTTCGGGAGCGTCCGGCGCTTCGTGGAAAGCGGCCGGCGTCCGCCGCGGGAGGCGGTGCGCATCGAGGAGTTGTTGAATCACTTTCCGTATCGCTACGCGCCGCCGGGGCCGAAGAGCGACGCGCTGCTGGCGGCGGCGTTTGAGGTCACGGAAGCGCCGTGGGCGCCGACGCACCGGTTGGTGCGGATCGGGCTCAAGGCGCGCGAGGTCGCGGTGCCGGTGCGCGCGGCGGCCAATCTGGTGTTTCTCGTCGACGTATCGGGTTCGATGAACGGACCGGGGCGGTTGCCGCTCGTGAAGGACTCGTTGCGGATGCTGTTGCGGACGCTGCGGCCGGATGACCGCGTGGCGATCGTCACGTATGCGGAGCAGGCGGGGCTCGCGTTGCCCTCGACGCCGGTGGCGCGGGCGCAGGAAATTTTGGACGCGCTGGCGGGACTGACCGCGGGCGGCGCGACGAACGGCACGTTGGGGGTGCACCTCGCCTACGACGTGGCGAAGTCCAACCGTGTGGAAGGCGGGATCAACCGCGTGATCGTGTGCACCGACGGCGATTTCAAAGCGGGGGCGACGACAGAGAGCGACCTGACGACGTTGGTGACGGAGCAGTCGAAGTCAGGGGTGTTGCTCACGGTGCTCGGCTACGGCACGGGCGACCTCAAGGACGGGCTGCTCGAAAAAATCGCGCAACGCGGCCACGGCTCCTACGGCGCGATCGAATCGCGGCGGGACGCGGAAAAAATTCTGGAGCGACAGGTGAACGGGGTGCCGCCGGCGATCGCCAAAGACGTAAAAATCCACGTCGAGTTCAACCCGGCACATGTCGCGAGTTACCGCCTGCTCGGATATGAGAACAGTGCCTGGCAGCAGACTGATCTCACCTATCGGAAAACCGACGGCGGGCAAATCGCCGCGGGCCACACGGTGACGGCGCTCTACGAAATCATCCCGGCGCGCGAAGGCGCGAAGGCGGCGCGGAAAAATCCGGAGATCGAAGACCGCCGCTACCAACTCTACGCCGGCGTGACCGACAGCACCTCGCTCACGAGCCGGAACGAGCCGGGTGGCAAGGATCTCTTGACCGTCAACGTGAGCTATAAAAAACCGGAAGGGCTGTTTAGCCGGCGGCAGGATTTGCCGCTGACGGACGTCGGCGCGAAGTTCGAAAACGCGAGCCCCGACTTCAAGTTTGCGGCGGCGGTGGCGGGCTTCGGCATGGTCCTGCGGGAGTCGCCGCACAAAGGCACGACGACGATGGCGCAGGTAGTCGATTGGGCCGAGTCGGGTCTGGCCGAGGATGCGGGCGGGTATCGGGCGGAGTTCGTCGAGCTCGCGCGGCAGCTGGACGCGTTGGAAAAGTGAGGTTCGGTGGCGCGGGCCGAGGGACGTGATTTCGCGCTCAAGTTTCGGCGCGGGCACCCGTATAGGACGATGAGTCTCATTGTATGGAAACGGAAACGCCCACCGCGCGCGCTGCGCCTGCCGGTGGCTCCGCCTGGCCGCTCGCGGCGGCGGAGCAGCGGGGCGCATTGCTGCGTTACGCGGAGCGGCTGCTCGAAGTGGCGTCGGCCGCGGCCGGTGAGGTGGTCGATGGGGCGCTGCGCGACGGAGCGGCGCCACCGGGCGAGGCGGGTGAGCGCACGGAAGAACAGGTGACGCGAGCGATGTTTGCAGCGGTGCGGCGCGGGGTGTTGGCGCGACTGCGGAGGGAAGGCATCGTGCAGCGCCCGGCGGCGGCCGACGGCGAGACCCCGGCGGCGACGCTGGAGGAACGCATCGAACGGTTGACGCCGAAGCAGCGCGAAGCGGTGTGGCTGAAGTTTTCGCACGGGTTTGGTTACGAGGCGATTTCGGGCATTGCGGGCCTGTCGCTGCACAATGTGAGTTTCTTGCTGCACTCGGCGCTGACCAATTTGCGCGAAGCGACGGCGCCGGATGGGAAGGTGGCGGCGGCCGAAGACGCGCGGGTGACCGACTACGTGTTGGGCGAGATGAAAGAGGACGAGCGCGGGGCGTTTGAAGACTCATGGGGCCACGATGCCGCGGCGAAGACGGCGGTGGTGGAAGTGCGTTCGCTCACCGGCGAATTGAACGCGAGCCTCAGCGCAGGGGAAACGAAGCCACGGCGAGTGAAAAAGCCGGAAGAAACGGGCGGTGGAAAACGGAAACAACTGGTGGTGCTCGCCGGAGTCATCGGCGCGGTCGTCGTGGGTGGCGGCACGTGGTGGTGGTTCGGACGAGCGGGGCGCGCCGCGGCGATCGCGAGCGAGGGAACGGAGGAATTTCGAATGAAGCCCGACGCGTGGGCGCTCGGTCAATCGCGAGCGGGCGAGGCGTCGGTGGCGGATCAGGCGAAGGCTGGTGGAGGTGAACCGATCGGAAAAATCAAAGTGGTGGAACCGTTTGTGGCGATTCCGGGGCATTTGAAAAAAGTCAAAGTCGCCGAGGAAAAGAAGGCGGTGACGCCGGCGGAGGATGAGGCGCGGATCGTGCGGCCGAGCGGTGGTGGCGCAGCGGGCATCGGTGCGTCGGGGAGCGGAGCGACGGCGGGCGCGACGGGGCCGGCGGCAGCGCTGGCGGCGCAGCCGGCGGAGAAGAACGGCGCAGAGGGGAGGGGCAAGAGCAGTCCTGGTGCGACGACCTCGGTGGAGCCCGCTGCAGAGCAGACGAGCGGGGTGACGGGGTCGGCGGCAGGCGGGAGGAAGACGGCGAGTTTGCCGGTGGTGCCGGGGGCCGCGGGCGGACCGCCCGTGCAGGCGGCGCCGAAAGGTCCGGCCGGACAGCGGCCGAACACGCCGCTGGCTGCGGTGACAGCGGGAGGTGGAGACGGCGGCGGAGCTTCGGCGCAGGCACGGGCGGACGCGGCGGCGCGTGGGGCCGACCCGGATACGGCGGCGATGGCGACGCTGCGTGCGGCGGTGGCGGCGAAGCGTTGGCCGGAGCCGGCGGCGGTCGGTGCGCAGGCGCTGTTGAACTATTTTCCCGGTGAATCGGCGAAGGCGACGGCGAGCGACGCGGAGGTGGAGGTGGCGGTCGAAGTGGCGGAGGCGCCGTGGGCGTCGGAGCGAAAACTCGTGCGCGTGGTCGTGCGGGCGGCGTCGCCGAAGACGCCGCGGGCCGCGGCGGCGAATGTGGTTTTACTCGTCGATGTCTCGCGCTCGATGGACGCGCCGAACCGATTGCCGCTGGTGCAGGCGGCGGTGCGGAGGTTGTTGCACGATCTGCGACCGGAAGACCGGGTGGCGATCGTGACCTACGCGGGCGAGGCGCGCGTGGCACTGCCGCCGACGCCGATGGCGCGGGCGGCGGAGGTGCGCACGGTGCTCGCGGCGTTGCTCGCGGAAGGGATGACGAACGGTGCGGCGGGGCTGCGCCGGGCGTATCAGGTGGCGCGGACGGCATTTGTGGTCGGCGGCGTGAACCGGGTCGTGCTCTGCACGGACGGCGATTTCAACATGGGGGTGACGAGCGAGGCGGAGCTGGGCGCACTGGTTGAAACGGAGGCGAAGGGTGGGATCGGCCTCGGGGTGTTTGGTTTTGGGCGTGGGCGGGCGATCGATCCGCGCTTGGAAGCCCTCGCCGCGAAAGGGCGCGGCGGCAGCGGGAATGTAAATTCACGGCGCGAAGCCGAGCGACGCATGGCGGCCGAGGTGAACGGCTGGAACGCGACGCACGTGCGCGCCGTGGAATTAGCGCTCGTGGGCGAGCCGACGCGGATGGCGGCGAGCCGGCTGGTGGGTCACGACGAGCATTTTCTGCCGCCCGAAGACGCCGGGCGGAAACGGCTGGAGATCGGCGAACTCGCGCCGGGCGAGACGATCACGGCGCTCTTTGAAGTCGTGCCCAAGCCGGGTCGGCGCGACGGAGCGGACGGCGGGGCGGATTGGCTGACGTTGAACCTCGGATACCGGGCTGGCGATGCCGGCGGGGACGGCACGCGGAGATTGCGCGTGCCGGTGCGGGGGAGCG
>CALRZR010000319.1:0-7860 GCA_943372705.1 Opitutus sp. GAS368
GCCGGCGGCGCTGATCTTGTGGGGGCTGAGTTGGATTTATGTAACGTTTGGGGCGCTGGCGGAAATCGCGGCGGTGTTTCACGGGCTCAAGGCGGCGGTGCTCGCCATCGTGGTGGCAGCGGTGTGGCGGATTGGGAAAAAGGCGTTGAATGTGCCGTGGAAGTGGGCGGTGGCGGCGGGGGCGTTCTTGGGCATTTTTGTGGGGAAGTGGCCGTTTCCGGCGATTGTCGCGGGAGCGGCGGTGGTCGGGTGGATGGTTGGGAGGGGGAGATCGGAATTGGGGGAATCAAAATTTGAGAGCGAGGTGCGGAACGCAGCCGGGCAGAGGACGGAGCTACCCTCGTGGGTGCGGGCCGGGCGTGTGGTGGCGGTCGGAGGATTGTTGTGGTGGGCGCCGGTGATCGCGGCGGGACTGTGGCAAGGGTGGGACGGGGTGCTCGTGCGCGAGGGGATTTTTTTCAGCAAGGCGGCGATGGTGACGTTTGGCGGCGCGTATGCGGTGCTCCCCTACGTGGGGCAGCAGGCGGTGGAGAACTACGGCTGGCTGACGGCGCCGCAGATGCTCGATGGGCTGGGGCTTGCAGAGACGACGCCGGGGCCGCTGATCATGGTGCTGCAATTCGTGGGGTTTCTCGGCGGTTGGAATCAACCGGGAGGGCTGCCGCCGCTGGTGGCGGCGACGTTGGGCGCGGCGATGACGACGTGGGTGACGTTTGTGCCGTGCTTTCTGTGGATCTTTCTCGGCGCGCCCTATGTGGAGCGGTTGCGGGAAAATCGGCGGATTGCGGGGGCGCTGGCGGCGGTGACGGCGGCAGTCGTCGGCGTGGTGCTCAATCTCGCGGTGTGGTTCGGCTGGCACGTGGTGCGGCCGACGGGCTGGACGGGCGGGTGGAGCGCGGGGACGGACTGGTTTGCGGTGGCGGTGGGGTGCGGGGCGTTTGTGGCGATGCAGCGCTGGAAGGTGAGTGTCGTGACGGTGGTGCTGGCGAGCGGGGTGTTGGGGGTGGTGTGGGCGTGGGTGGGGTGACTGGGGGATCGGCGGCAATTTTCGGAGGAGGGCCCACGAAACACACGAACTACACGAAAATGAACGAGGGGCCCACGGAACACACGGAATACACGGAAGTAGGGGCGGGGAAATAGGAGAGGGGGCGAAAAGAGGCGCGGAAGACCGACGAAATCGGAGCGGGAAAAACGGCGGTGTAACCCAATAGGTTACACGACGCGTAGGTTTGCGAACGATTGTGGGCGGGGCAGACCTGAGCAGGCAGGCGCAGCCACCGCTCGTTAACACGAGCGGCTACCTCAAGCCCGCTTCCTCGGCGTTTGGGATTGCACGGACTCGGCGGCGGGTGGGGTGGTGGAGACGGTGGGGCGCGACGCGCGCGGGGAGGGAGCAGATGGATGGCCGCGTCGCTGCGCTCCTCGCAATGACAGGCGGGTTACTGGCCGGGGAGGAGGGCGACGACGTCGAGGTCGTAGTCTTGGTAGCGGCGGTAGATGCCGCGGAGCCAGAGGAGGATCGTGCGGTCGCGGGCGGCGGTCCAAATGGGGACGATGGGGCGGAGGTTGTCGGTGGTGGAGTTTTGGGTAACGGGGATCCACGTGAAGGTGGCGCCGTCGTCGGTGGTGGTGCCGCGGTAGATTTCCCAGTGGCGTTTTTGGTCGGCGGTGCTGACGAGGGGCGCGCCGGTTTTCGGGTCGGCGTTGGTGGAGATGTAGACGGTGGACGGGTGCTGCGGATCGATGGCGGCGAGGCCAGTGTAGTCGTCTTCGCCGGCGTAGAGGCGGGTGCCGGCGTAGGCGATTTCGTTGACGCGCCACTTCGCGCCGTCCCAGCGGGCGTGGTAGTAGCGGTGGTCCTGGCCGTCGATCTTCACGTCGCGCACGCCGCGGCCTTTCGCGCCGTCGCGTTGGACGGAGAAGACGATGCGGGGGTGGCCGGCGAGGTCGATGTGGACATCGCACATCCAAGCGACGTGGTCGGCATCGGCTTGGAAAACGGTGGTGAGGTTGCGCGGGGCGAGAGTGGTTTCCTGGGTGGTGCTGAGGGGGGCGATGACGCGGCCGTCGCTGTGGTGGAGTTTTCCGCCGCGGAGGAAGGCGTGGTAGATGCTGTTGTCGTAGGCGCGGGGGTGATCGTCGGTGGCGACGATGTGAACGGTGTCGGCGCCGGCCTGAGCGTATTTCATGTAGGGGCGGCCGCCGTCGATGCCGGTGGCGAAGGGTTCGCCGACGGGGCGGGGCCAGCGGAGCAGGCGACCGCCGTAGGTGAAGGTGGCGCCGTCGTCGGTGGAGACGAGGTAGTTGGGGTTGAAGCCGACGCCGCGGTGAAAGTTGTAGATGCGGCCGCCTTCGGCCCCGAGGCGGAAGAGGTTGCTGTAACTGACGCCGGCGCCGACGGGGAGGGTTTGTTCGGGCGTCCACTCGGTGAAGTCGTAGGGGCGGGCGGTGCGACGCCAGCGCATGAGGTCGAGGCCGTTCACCCCTTTTCCGCTGCCGTGGGATTGGTAGGTGGCGAGGACACGGCCGTCGGGGAGGGCGAGGAAAGCGGGGGTGTCGTGATCGTCGCTCTGGAATTTCGGGTGGAGCGTGGTGGAGCGGGCGCGGCCGGAGCGTAGGTCTACACTGGTGACGTCGACATCGCCGGCGTCGCCGCCGGCGCGCGTGGTGCCGGCGACGGAGCCGAAGACGAGCGTATCGCGGACGACGATGGCGCGTTCGTCCTGGAACCAGCACCAGCCGCCGTTGGTTTTGAGGACGGTGGGGGCGGGGAGCGCGGGTGTGGCGGCGCGGGAGAGGAGGGGCGTGGCGAGCGTGGTGAGGAGGAGCGCGAGGCGGAGGAGATGGGGGGCGCGGAGGGCGTGATGGAGTGATGCGAGGGGAAAGGTGGAGAGCGGGCGCGGAAGCATGAGGCGGAGGTTGGCGAAACTGCGGGCCGGGGACCAGAGAGCAGGCGGTGTGGAGGGTGGGAGGGCGGCGGGTATTAGCGAGGGGCGGGTGGGGCGAGTAGTGCGCTGCGGGTGCGGGGCGACAGACTTTGGGGTAGGAAGATTTTGTGGGTAGGAAAATTTTCCGGAGGGAAATGGGTGAGTCAGGTGCGACGGAGGGCGAGGCCGTAGTGCCAGGGCGGGAGATCGAGTGGGGCGGCGGGCAGAATGAGGCCGGTGGCGGTGGTGGCCCAGGTGAGGATTTGCGCGGGCGTGGGGCGGATCGCGAGGGAGGGACCGCGAGGAGTGGGGAGATCGCTGCGCCAGTGGATCACGGCGATTTGACCACCGGGGCGCACGTTGTCGCGCGCGGTGCGGAGGAGGGCGACGGGGTCTTCGGCGTGGAGGATGTTGAAGAGGAGCGCGGCGGAGCACCCGGCGGGCGGGAGGCCGTAGCCGGTGGTGAAGACGTCGCGGACCGAGGAGCGGAGGTTGGTGAGGCCGGCGGCGGTGGCGCGGGCGGTGGTGGTGGCAACCATCGCGGGGTCGATGTCGAAGGTGTGGACGGTGCCGCGGATGCGCGCGGCGAGCGGGAGCGTGAAAGTGCCGTAGCCGCAGCCGAGTTCGGCGATGTCGCCGGTGGTGGCGGACGTGAAGCCGAAGGCGTCGAGGATGAGCGGGACGTCGAAGAGGGTTTCCCAGTAAGCTTGGGCGGGCATGCCGCTTTCACGGATGAGCATGGGGGGAAGTTAGGAGGGAAGGGAATGGGTCGCCCACGAAACACACTTAAGACACGAAAACGGAAGGGTGCCCACGGAAGACACGGAATACACGGAAGAACTGAGGCGGAGAAACGGACGGAGGGAAAGAGGGCGGTGGGTGAGGTGGGGCGCGCGAGGGTGGCGCGGGAAGCGGATGGAGGAATCGGGGGCGCGAAACGCGCGGGGTGGGGTGGGTTGGATTGCGTCAATGACGAGGGCGGGTCGGAGACCCTGCCCTACTTGGAGTCAGTGCGAGCAGGTGCAGGCGTATTCGGCGCGCTTACACTCGCCGCAGGTGTCTAGGTTGAGGTCGATGCGGAAATTTTGGGGTTTGGCGTCGGGAGTCGCACGGAGCTGGACGACGACGCGGTAGGGTTCGGTTGAGGCGGGCAGGGCGGACTTCGAGATGTAGCCAGTGGCGTTTTTTTCGAGGGTGACGGGGGTGCGGCCGGATTTGGGCTCGGCGGTGATGGCGACGGTTTTAGTGCCGGGTGCGGTGGGTTTGAGCGCGGCGTCGTAGAAGATGACTTCGACGAGGCGGTCTTTGGTGACGAAGAACTCGGCGCGTTGCGGGGTCGCTTCGAGGAGACGACCGCCCTTGGGGCCGGGGACGACTTTGTCGGAGTTCGCGGCGGAGGCGAACGTGGCGAGGAGGAGCAGGGGGAGGAGGCGGATGGTTTTCATTGTTGGATTCAGGAGGAAAGGGCGGGGCGGCGGCGGGACTCGATCCAGTCGTAGAGCACGGGGAGGACGAGGAGGGTGAGGAGGGTGGAGGTGACGATGCCGCCGATGACGACGGTCGCGAGGGGGCGCTGGACCTCGGCGCCGGGACCGGTGGAGAATGCCATGGGCACGAAGCCGAGTGAGGCGACGAGGGCGGTCATGAGGAGCGGACGGAGGCGCGTGAGCGTGCCCTCGACGACGGCGTCGCGCAGGGCGTGGCCTTGGGCGCGGAGGAGGTTCATGAAGCTGAGCAGCATGATGCCGTTGAGGACGGCAATGCCGGAGAGGGCGACGAAACCGACGGCGGCGGGGATGGTGAAGGGGAGTCCGCGTAACCAAAGAGCGGCGACGCCACCGACGGCGGCGAGCGGGACGCAGACGAAGATCATGGCGGCCTGGCGGGCGCTGCCGAAGGTCGCGTAGATGAGGGCGAAGATGAGAGCGAGGGCGGCGGGCACGATGAGAGTGAGGCGGGCGCGGGCGGCCTGAAGGTTTTCGAACTGGCCGCCGAATTCGAAGGTGTAGCCGGGCGGCAGCTTGAGATCGCGGCGAAGTGAAGCGGCGGCCTCCTGGACGAAGCTCTCGGTGTCGCGACCGCGGACGTTGATGAGAATGGAGACGCGGCGCTGGGTGTCTTCGCGCGTGATGGTGCCGACGCGGTCGGCGACGGTGAGGTCGGCGAGACGCGAGAGTGGAACCTGGATACCGTCGTTTTCATCGGTGCGGACGGGCAGGTCGCGGAGGGCGGCGAGATCGAGGCGGTGCGATTCGGGGAGGCGCACGACGATGGGGATGCGGCGGCTTCCCTCGACGAGGGCGCCGGCTTCGCGACCGGCGAGGGCGGTGGCGACGACGCGGTTGATCTCGTCGGTGTGGAGATTGAGGCGTTGGAGGGGCGTGCGTTTGGCGGTGATCTCGAGCACGGGCACGCGGCCGAGGGCGTCGAACTCGACGTCGCCACCGCCGGGCACGCGGCGGAGGACATCGCGGGCGGCGGCGGCGAGACGCTCGAGCTCGGCGAAGTCGTCGCCGTAGATTTTCAACGAGAGATCGGCGCGGGCGCCGGCCATGATTTCGTTGAAGCGAAGTTGGACGGGTTGAGTGAAGAGATAGGTCTGACCGGGAATCGTCGCGGTGAGTTCGGCGCGGATGAGCTCGACGAGCTGGGGCTTGGTGACGGGGCGGCCGTCGACCTGGCGCCACGTCTCGGGCGGGTGGAAGAAGACGTAGGTGTCGGAAGTGTTGGGGCCCATCGGGTCCATGGCGATCTCGGCGGTGCCGAGGCGGGCGAAGAGATGGCGGATCTCGGGAAATTTTTCGCGGAGGAGTTTTTCGGAGCGTTTTTGCAGATCGACGGAGGCTTCGAGACCGACGCTATTGCCGCGGATGAACTGGAGGGCGATGGCGCCCTCGTCGAGTTGCGGAATGAACTCGGCGCCGAGGCGGGTGAACTGCCAGCCGGCGGCGGCGACGAGGGCGAGTGACGCGGCGGCGACGAACCAGCGGGCGCGGAGGGCGCGATGGAGGAGGGGTGCGTAGAACGATTTGGCGGCGCGGATGAACCAGCTCTCGCGTTCGCTGAGGCGGCCGGAGAGGAATTGCGCGCAGAGCACGGGCATCAACGTGAGCGCGAGGGCGAGGGCGCCGCCGAGGGCGAGCATCACGGCGAGGGCCATCGGGCGGAACATTTTCCCCTCGACGCCGGTGAGCGCGAGGACGGGCACGTAGACGAGGAGAATGATGAGCACGCCGAAGAACATCGGGCGGGCGACCTCGTGGGCGGCGGTGCGGACTTCGGCGAGGCGCTCGGCGACGGAGAGGTTGCGCGCGAGCGCGTGCTGGCGGTCGGCGAGACGGCGGAGGATGTGCTCCACCATGACGATCGAGCCGTCGACGATGAGGCCGAAGTCAATCGCGCCGAGGCTCATGAGGTTCGCGCTGAGGCGGCCCTGCGCCATGCCGGTGAGCATGAAGAGAAACGAGAGCGGGATCGCGAGGACGACGATGGCGGCGGCGCGCCATTGGCCGAGGAGGGCGAAGAGAATCGCGGCGACGAGCGCGGCGCCCTCGAGGAGATTGGTGCGGACGGTGCGGATCGTGGTGTGGACGAGATCGGAGCGATCGTAGACGACGCGGATCTCGATGCCGGGCGGGAGTTTTTCCTGGATCGCGGAGAGGCGGGCGACGGCGGCGCGGGCGACGAGGCGGCTGTTTTCTCCGGCGAGCATGACGGCGGAGCCGGTGACGGTTTCCTCGCCGTCTTCGGTGGAGGCACCGGTGCGCACGGCGGAGCCGATGGCGACGGTGGCGAGGTCGCGCACGAGGAGCGGAGTCGCGGAGCCGGCGAATTTGACGGGGAGACCGGCGATCTCGTCGAGGGTGCGGAGACGGGTGTCGGCGCGGACGACGATGGCTTCGCCGCCGAGTTCGAGGAGGCCGCCGCCGGCGTTTTCGGTGCTGCGGGCGATGACCTCGGCGAGTTGGTCGAAGCTGACGCCAGCGTCGGTGAGTTTGCGCGGGTCGGGTTCGACGACGATTTGTTTTTCGTAGCCACCGATGGCGTTGACCTCCGCGAGACCGGGGGTGGCGCGGAGCAGGGGCTTGATGGTGAAATCGTGGAGTTGGCGGAGGGCGCGGAGCTGGTCGGCGCGATCGGCAGGACGATTCGGGGCGTCGGGCCGGTAGCGCACGGTGTAATAGACGATTTCACCGAGGCCGGTGCTGATGGGGGCGAGGGAGGGCGCGACACCGGTGGGGAGGCGCTCTTTCGCGTGAGCGAGGCGCTCGGTGACGAGCTGGCGCGCGCGGTAGATATCGGTGTCGTCGCGAAACGTCATCGTGATCTGCGAGAGACCGAATTTCGAGAGGGAGCGCAGCTCGGTCATGCCGGGGAGACCGGACATCTCGACCTCGATGGGGACGGTGACGAGTGTCTCAATTTCCTCGGGGGCGAGGGCGGAGACGGGGGTGTTGACCTGCACCTGCGGGCTCGTGATGTCGGGCACGGCGTCGATGGCGACGCGCGTGGCGGACCAGAGACCGACGGCGACGAGGAGCAGGGAGAGGCAGACGACGAGCGCGCGGCGGCGCAGGGAAAAATCGATGAGACGGTTGAGCATCAGTGTCCGTCGGCGCACCCGACTCCTCCATTGGTAGCCTGAAGTTCAGCGAGCCAGAGGGCGCGCACGCCGTGCGTGACGAAGGTGTCGCCCTCGTAGAGGCCCTCTTTTAACGCGAAGGAGGTGGGGGCGGATGGAGAGTCGGCGGCGCCGAGCATGACGGGCGTGCGGAGGAACCATGGGCCGTTGGCGACGTAGACGAAGTCGCCCTTCACGGTGCGGAGCACGGCGGCGGTCGGAAGGCGCGTGGCGAAGTCGGCGGTGGCGATGCCGACGAAGGCGCGAGCCGCAGGGCTGAGTTGGATACCGTGGCCGGCTTTGTAGTGG
>CALRZR010000320.1:0-7852 GCA_943372705.1 Opitutus sp. GAS368
AGCCCGACGAGAAAAAAGTCCCGTAACTCCGCGGCGTTGCAAACGCCGCACCCTCCGCTAACACCGAGCGCACCTGATGGGTGCGCTCGATTTTTTTCTGACTATCGCCCGGCTCGGCCTGCTCCTCGCCGGCCTCCTCGCTCCCGGCGCCGCGCTCCTCCGCGCCCTGCGTCTGCCCTTTACGTTCGCCGGCAGTTTTCTGCTCTCCGCCGTTGTCCTCATCACCGGCGTCGTCGGCTTCGCCCTTTTCCGCCTCCCCGTCACGCTCCTCACGCTCTCCGCCCTGCTCGCCGCGCTCACCGCCGCCGCCCTGCTCATCGCCTCGCGTCGCGATCCAAAAAAATCCCCACCCGCGCCGCCCGAAGACACCCACTCCTTCGCCGCCTTCACCTCCCTCGGCGGGTGGACACCCCTCTACGTCGCGTTTTGGCTCATCGTCCTCTGGCGGCTCGGCACGCAACCGCTCACCGGCGCCGACGTGCATTTCCGCTGGAGCTGGCTCGCCGAACAGATCGTCCGCCTCGGCTCGCTCGACTTTTATCCGCCGCGCACCGCCGCCGGCTACTCGGCGTATCCGTGGCCCGAGAGTCTCCCGCCGGGCATCGCGAGCCTGCACGCGTGGTCCTACCTCTGCGGCGGCACGACCCGCGCCCTCTGGACCTCGCCCGCCGTTCTTCTCCAGCTCCTTTCCCTCCACGAACTCATCTGGCGCCTCGCCTTTTCGTGGGGCGGTGAACCCGCCGCCCGTCGCGCCGTCCTGCTCGCTGCCGCGACTCCGCTCCTCACGTGGGCGTCGTTGATCGGCCAGGAAACCGCCCTCACCTCGCTCTCCGTCTGCGGCCTCCTTTTCGGCCTTCTGCGTTGGCACAAAACCCACGCGCCCGCGTGGCTCGCCTTCGCCGCCCTCGCGTCCGTCACCGGCGCCTTCGCCCGCGAATACGGCCCCGCCTTTCCGCTCCTCGGCCTTGGCGTGCTCGCCCTCATGCGCGCCCCGCGCCGCGCGCTCCTCCTCTTCGCCGCCATCTCTCTCCCGCTCGCCGCACTCTGGCCGCTCCGCACGTGGGCGCTCACCGGCAATCCCCTCTTCTCCCTCAATCTCGCGGGCCTCTTCCCCTTCAACCCGCTCTTCGCCACGTGGTCCGCCCACTTCCATACCGAGGCCCGCGGCGCCCTGCTCACGCGCGACGCGTGGAGCCAGATCGCCCGCTACCTCATCCTTTTCGCGCCCGCCGCCCTCTTCGGCACCCTGGCCCTCGTCCTTCACGCGCGCCGCGGACTCCGCGAAGCCCGTTGGTGCGCCCTCTGCGCCGCCACGTGTCTCGCGCTCTGGATTGCCTCCGTTCCGTTCACCGCCGGCGGCCTGTTTTACTCGCTCCGCGTTCTGAGTCCCGCCTTCGCCCTCGCCGCCGCCTTCGCCGGTTACGCGATCATGGCCGCCGACACCCCCGCCCGCCGCGCCGCCGACGTCGCCCTCGCGCTCGCACTCCTCGCCACACTCCCGTTCACCCTCACGTTGCCCGAAAACGCCTACCGCCTCCCTTCGCGCGCCTGGCCCGACGCCGCCCGCCGTTTCGAAACCATCGGCAACCAGACCTCGGCCGAACTCCTCGCCGCGCTCCGCGCCTTGCCCGGCCTCCACGCCCCCCAAGCGCATCCTCGCCTCCTCTCCGACTACGCCGGCCTGCCCCACGCCCTCGTCGGCACCGGCCTCACCGTCGTTCCGTTTTGGAGCCCCGAAGTCGCTTGGCTCTTCGACGCCAACACGTCCACCGACGAAGCTCTCCGCCGCTGGCGCGCCTCCGGCCTCCGCTACGTCGTCACGTCCCCCGCCCCGCGTTTCCTCGATTTTCTCCGACGCCACGCCCGCTGGCCCGCCCCGCAATTCGCGCTCATTCCCGTTTGGCAATCCGACGCCTACGTGATCCTCGAAATCATCGCCGAGCCGCCCGCCGCGCGCTGATCTCGGAAAAGACCGCGCTTTACACATATCAACGTTCACATATCCGTTGATACGTTATGCAACACGACCGGCCCATCTCCGAACTCTTCGCGCAACACCGCCCGCTCCGCTCGCTCGAGTTTTTCCCACCCAAGGACGATGCCGGCGTCGAAGCCCTCCGCGCCACCGCGACCGCGCTCAAGCGCATGAACCCCGACTTCGTGTCCGTCACTTACGGCGCCGGCGGCACCACCCGCGACCGCACCGCGCAGGTCTGCGACTTCCTCAAACGCGACTTCGGTTTCACCGTCATGCCGCACCTCACGTGCGTCGGCCACACCCGCGCCGAACTCTCCGACGTCGCCGACCGCATCCACGCCGGCGGTTTCCGCAACATCATGACCCTGCGCGGCGACCCGCCCAAGGGTGAGACCACCTTCACTCCCTACAAAGACGGCCTCCGCTACGCCAGCGACCTCGTCACCCTCCTCAAATCCCGCCACCCCGACTTTTGCCTCGGCGTCGGCGGCTATCCCGAGAAACACCCCGAAGCTCCGTCCGCCGAAGCCGACCTCGCCGCGCTCAAAACCAAAATCGACGCCGGCGCCGACTTCATCACGACCCAGCTCTTCTTCGACAACGCCGTCTATTACCGCTTCGTCGAGAAATGCCGCCGCGCCGGCATCACCGTCCCGATCGTCCCCGGCATCATGCCCGTGCTCTCGTTGAAACAGATCCAACGTTTCACCGCGATGTGCGGCACCGCGCTCCCCGCGAAACTCATCACCCGCCTCGAAGTCGCCGCCGAAAACACCGACGTCGTCGAAACCATCGGCATCGACTGGGCCCTCACCCAAATCCGCGACCTCCTCGCCCACGACGCCCCCGGCTACCATCTCTACATCCTGAACCGCGCCAAAGGTGCCCTCGCCCTCACTGCCGGGCTGGCGGCGTAGGTTTTCTTTGCCCATTTGCCGGGCTGCTTTGCTAGGAAATTTCCAACACCGCGGCGGAGTCATCGCCTCCAAACGCGTGGATGGTCGCCTCGTGCAACGCCAACAGTGAGACCAAGTGGGCCGTAGTGCAGTTACCCGTCCGCAACCAAATTACCTTTGGCGGCGAGCCCAACATTACACTCCGCTCCTCGTAATCCGAGTCCTTCGTCACAATCACAAACTCGGCCCTTTTGGCATAGTCCCAAACTCTCAAATCATCCACTGCGCCCAATCCACACTCATGCACATGAGCTGACCCCGGAAACGTGGCTTGGGAGGCCTTTACCAGCGCAGGCGGCAGGTTTTCATCAAACAGCAGCTTCATCCTACCGCGACAATCAGCCGTCGTTCACGATCAGCTGCGTAGGCCAAGCACGCGCGGATGTCCTCCTCCGTCAGGTAAGGAAACTCTTCCAGGATCTGTCCATGGCTCATCCCGGCCGCCAAATAGTCGAGCACATCGTAAACCGTCACGCGCAGTCCGCGTATGCACGGCTTGCCACCGCGTTTACCGGCTTCAATCGTGATAATTTTCCGGAAGTCCATTTTCTGACTGTGAGCGAATCGGCCATTGAGACAAGCTCTGCGTCGCCACCGGCCGTCCGGCAAATTCCCCTGCAGCTTCACCCTCCCGCCATCACCGGCCGAAACCCCGCCTCGCTCAAAATTTTCGCAATCGTCTCGCGCTGGTCGCCCTGAATTTCGATCACGCCGTCTTTGACCGTTCCGCCGCAGCCGCATGCTCCGCGCATTTTCTTCGCGAGCTGCTCCTTTTCCGGCAAACCGATCCCCACAAAGCCGCTGACGGTCGTCACGGTCTTTCCTCCCCGTCCACCGGTCTCGCGCCGAATCTCGACCCGGCCGCGATTCTTCTCCGGAGCCGCTTTCGCCGCGCCGGCTCCACCGGTTTTCTGCGCTGCGAGCGCCGCGGCCGCCTGCTCCAGCACCACTTTCGGCGCCACCGGCAAACCCGCTCCACTCAACGCTCCAAATGGGTTTTGCCCCAGCCCTTGGCCTCCGCTGGTCGAGATTTTGTCACCGTTCGCCATAAATCACCCCTTCGCGTCCGCTTTCCCGGCCCGGCCGCCGCACACGCCCACCGGAATGTCCGTTTCACCACCGAGGAACATCATGGCCTTCGCGTAGCTCCGGTTTTCCAGAAAATGCACCAATTGCGGATGGAGCACGCCCGCCTCCCGCCCGCGGCCCAGATACCCGTCGAGCTTGGCCATTTCGTCCACGATCACCCGACCGTCACCGTTTTTAATGCTCGCGAGCAGCGCGACGAGGGAGGCTTTGATTTCGATTTCCATAGGTTGTTTACAGCGAAAACTAATCCCGCAGTGACCGACCTTAAGCCCCTTTGCAAACACTCTCCCGGCCGGTGCACCTCCGGCCGAATGCTTGAGTTCTCCCCACCCCCGTGTTTCGTTGGCCCTTCCTTATTTTCCGAAACTGCCGCGCTCAACCGCGGCTCACACCATGTCCTCCGCTCCTTCCTCCTCCCTTCCTTCCGCTGCCAATGCGGCCTTCATCGAGGCTGCCTATGAATCGTGGCTCCAAGATCCCGACTCCGTCGACCCGACGTGGCGCGCCTTCTTCCAAGGTTTCACCCTCGGTAGCAACGGCTCCTCCCCTGCCGCCGCGCTCGTCGCCGCCCTCGCCCCCACGTCCTCTGCATCTCCTGCGGCGACCACCCCGATCATCGACAGCCTCAAGCAGTCGCGCGTCCACCACCTCATCAACACCTACCGCGCCATCGGCCACGTCGAAGCCCACCTCGACCCCCTCGGCGACCGTCCCGCCGCCCACCCGAAACTCTCTCTCGATCACTTCAACCTTTCCGAGTCCGACCTCGATACCTCCTTCGACCTCGGCACCTACCTCGGCGGCGGCCAGATGAAGCTCCGCGATATCATCGCCAACCTCCGCTCCACCTACAGCGACCGCATCGGCGTCGAATACACCCACATTCAGGACGTCGAGGTCCGCCAGTGGCTCCAGGAGCGCATGGAGTCATCGCGCAACCAGCCTGATTTCTCCTCGTCCGAAAAAGTCCGCATCCTCCGCCGCGTCCACAAGGCTGAGCTCTTCGAACGCTTCCTCCACACCAAATACGTCGGCCAGAAACGCTTCTCGCTCGAAGGTGGCGAGACGATGATCGCCGCCGTTGATTCCATCATCGAGCACTGCCCGAGCGTCGGCGTCGAAGAAGTCGTCATGGGCATGGCCCACCGCGGCCGTCTCAACATTCTCACGAGCGTCATGCGGAAAAACTTCGATGTGCTCTTCGAACAGTTTTCCGAAAACTACATTCCCGAAACCGTTGGCGGTGACGGCGACGTGAAATACCACCTCGGCTACGAAGCCGTCCTCGACACCGCCTCCGGCAAAAAGGTCGAGGTCCGCCTCGCCGCCAACCCGTCCCACCTCGAAATCGTCAACCCCGTCGTCGAGGGCAAAGCCCGCGCGCGCCAACGCATCCGCGGCGCCATCGACGAGCGCTGGCGCGTGCTCCCGCTCCTCATCCACGGTGACGCCGCGTTCGCCGGCCAGGGCATTGTCGCCGAGACGCTCCAGTTCTCCCAGCTCCCCGGCTACCGCACCGGCGGCACGCTCCATATCGTCATCAACAACCAAATCGGCTTCACCACCGAGCCCCGCGACTCGCGCTCCACGCGCTACTGCACCGACGTCGCCAAGATGATCGAGGCCCCGATCTTCCACGTAAACGGCGACGACCCCGAGGCCGTCTGCCACATCGCCCGCCTCGCCCTCGAGTTCCGCGTCAAGTTCGAGCGCGACGTCGTCATCGACATGTATTGCTACCGCAAACATGGCCACAACGAGACCGACGAACCCGCCTTCACGCAGCCGCTCCTCTACAAAAAGATCGCCACCCACCCGCCGATCTCCGCCGTTCTCACTCAAAAACTCGTCGCCGACGGCACCATCACCGAGGCCAAAGCCGAGGCCATCAAAGCCGAATACTCCGAAGCCCTCGAAAAAAACCTCGAGAAAGCCAAAGCCTCCGAAACCACCAAGTCCGCCAAGCGCGCCGCCGCGGCCGAAGCGAAAAAATTCGCCGGCTCGACCGCCGTCTTCCAGCCCGACTTCCATTTCAAGAAGGTCGCCACCGGCGTCTCGACCGAGCTCATCGACCGCGTCGTCCGCGGTCTCGCCACGCTGCCCGAGGGCTTCAAGCCCAATCCCAAGATCAAGCGCTTCCTCGACGCCCGCGTCGCGGCCCACCAAACCGGCGGCCCGATCGACTGGGGTTTCGCCGAGGCCCTCGCCTTCGGCACCCTCGTCCTCGAGGGCAAACCCATCCGCCTCTCCGGCCAAGATTGCGAGCGCGGCACCTTCAGCCACCGCCACGCCGTGCTCCACGACATGGAGACCAACGCCACCTACGCCCCGCTGAAGAATCTCGACCCGAAACAGGCCCGCTTCTGCGTCTACAACTCCCTCCTCTCCGAAGCCGCCGTCCTGGGTTTCGACTACGGCTACTCGCTCGATTACCCCGACATGCTCTGCATCTGGGAAGCCCAGTTCGGCGACTTCGCCAACGGCGCCCAAGTCGTCATCGACCAGTTCCTCGCCGCCGGTGAATCCAAGTGGCACCGCACCAGCGGCCTCGTCCTTCTCCTCCCCCACGGCTACGAAGGCCAGGGCCCCGAGCACTCCTCCGCCCGCCTCGAACGCTTCCTCCAACTCTGCGCCGAGGACAACATCCAGGTCGCCAACATCACCACGCCCGCGAATTTCTTCCACGCCCTCCGCCGCCAAGTCGTGCGCGACGTGAAGAAACCCCTCGTCGTGATGTCGCCGAAATCCCTCCTCCGCCATCCCGCCGCCGTCTCCAAACTCACCGAGTTCACCACCGGCGGCTTCCAGGAAATCATCGACGATCCCCTCTTCAGCGTAGCGGCGAGCGCCAGCGAGCCGACCAAACCCGCCCGCCTGATTCTCTGCTCCGGCAAAGTCTACTACGATCTCTGCGACTATCGCACGAAGCACAAAACCACCGATACCGCCATCGTGCGGATCGAGCAGCTCTACCCGCTCCACAAAAACGCCATCGCCAAACTCGCCGACCACTACAAAGGCGCGCGCGTCATCTGGGCCCAGGAAGAACCGCAGAACATGGGTGCCTGGGGCTACATCGCCCCCGAACTCGCCTCGATCTTCGGCTTCACTCCGATCTACGCTGGCCGCGATGCCGCCGCCTCCCCCGCCGTCGGCGCCCTCGCGCTGCACCGCTTCGAACACACCGCCCTCCTCCAAGACGCCTTCACCCTCTGATTCATTCCTACCGCGCAGGGGCGTCGCTTGCCGACGCCCGTCCGCTCCACGCCTTCTTGTAGGAGCCTGCTTGCAGGCGATTCCTCCCGCGTCCTCCTTTCCTCATCCTCTCCAGTCCGAAACATTAGTGACCATTAGTGTCCATTAGTGGTTAAAAAAATTCTTCCTCCTATGGCCTCAATCTCTGTCAAAATTCCACCCATGGGCGAATCCATCGCCTCCGGCATCCTCGCCAAGTGGCACGTTAAGAACGGCGACCTCGTCAAAAAAGACCAACCGCTGTTCGAGCTCGAGACCGACAAAATCACGAGCGAAGGCACCGCCGAAGCCGCCGGCGTTATCACGCTCACCGCCGCCGCCGGCGACGAAGTGAAGATCGGCCAAACCGTCGCCACCATCGACCCCGCCGCCACCGCCGCCGCTCCGGCAGTCGAAAATCCAAAATCGAAAATCGAAAATCTGGCCACCGCCTCACCCGCCGTCCGCCGCCTCGCCGCCGACACCGGCATCGACCCCGCCACCGTCACCGGCACCGGCAAAGCCGGCCGCGTCACCAAAGGCGACATGCTCGCCGCCTCCGCCGCCCCCGTAGCGGCGAGCGCCAGCGAGCCGA
>CALRZR010000321.1:0-7827 GCA_943372705.1 Opitutus sp. GAS368
GATCCCATGACGTTCTTCACGCTCCGGGATGCGCAGGCCGTGCAGTTCGATCTGCCCGGCGAAGCCCTCCGCCTCGAACGCGCCGCCCGCCAAGCCCGCACCGCCGCCGTCGATCTCGGCCGCCAGCAACCCGCGCTCCTCGAGCGCGCCGGCAGTCCTTCCGCCGCGCTGCCCGTGCTCGGTCCGCCGACCGTGAGTGCGGTGCTCATCACCGTCGCACCCGGCACCGATGTCGGCGCCCTCGCGCAGACCATCGGCGGCTGGCCCGATGTTTCCGTCTACACGCGCGGCGAGCAGCGCGACTTGCTCCTGCTCGGCAACGTCGACCGCGCCCGCCGCCAGCTCGGCCTCTTCCGCGCCATCCTCGTCTTCGTCTCCGCCATCATCATGGCGCTGATCATCTATACGCTCACTTTGGACAAGGCCCACGACATCGCCATGCTCAAGCTCATCGGCGCCCGCAATCGCGTCATCGTCGGCCTCATCCTCCAGCAAGCCCTCGTCCTCGGCGCCGTCGGCTACGGCATCGCGTCGGTGCTCGGCCAATGGATTTTCCCGGTCTTCCCGCGCCTCGTGCTCGTCACGAGCTCCGACCGCCTGCTCCTCGCCGGCATCGTCCTCTTTATCTCCGTCGCCGCGAGCGGCCTCGGTATCTGGAAAGCTCTACGCATCCAGCCCAACATCGTCCTCTCGTGAACTCCGCCGCTCCCACCGCTCCCGATGCCGACCTCGCCGCGCGCGTCGACGACCTCACGAAGATTTACGGCAGCGGCAACACCGAGGTCGTCGCCGTGAAAAACGCGAGCTTCACCGTCGCCCGCGGCGAAGTCGTCGCGCTCCTCGGCCCCAGCGGCTCCGGAAAATCCACGCTGCTCACCGCCGTCGGCCTCATCAACCCCGCCACCTCCGGCCGCATCGCCATCGCCGGCCAACCGGTGATGGACGGCCCCCGTGCGCTCGTGGATCTCCGCGCCTTTCGCCGCCACCATCTCGGTTTCGTTTTCCAAAAAGCGAACCTCATCCCGTTTCTCACTGCGCGCCAAAACGTCCAGGTCGCCCTCGAGATCAACGACGTCGCGCCCCGCGAAGCCCGCACGCGCGCCGACGAATTGCTCGCCTACCTCGGCCTCGGCGACCGCCTCGAAAACCTCCCCTACATGCTCTCCGGCGGACAACAACAGCGCGTCGCCATTGCCCGCGCGCTCGCCAACCGCCCCGGTCTCGTCCTCGCCGACGAACCCACCGCGGCCCTCGACGGCCGCCTCGGCCGCCAGGTGATGGACCTCTTCCGCCGTGTCGCCCACGAGCAGCGCGCCGGCATCATCGTCGTCACGCACGACCACCGCGCGCTCGACGTTTTTGACCGCGTCTTCGAAATGGAAGACGGTCTCCTCCGCGCCCACGCCGCCTAACTTTTTCCATCATGTCCTACGAACTCTCCGATTTCCAAGCCGACGTCCTCGACCGCAGCGAACTCACGCCCGTGCTCGTCGATTTCTGGGCCGCGTGGTGCGGACCGTGCAAGATGCTCGGCCCCATTCTCGAAAAACTCGCTGGCGAAGCCGCCGGCCGTTGGGCGCTCGTGAAGATCGACACCGAGCTACATCAAGACCTTGCCGTGCAGTTCCAGATCCGCGGCATTCCCAACTGCAAACTCTTCCACCGCGGCGTCGTGATCGCAGAACTCGCCGGCGCGCTCCCCGAGCCGCAACTCCGCGCGTGGCTCGCCGAGCATTTGCCGACTCCGAAACGCGAGCGTATGGCGCGCGCCCGTGAGTTGCTCCACTCCGGCCATGCCAGCGCCGCCGCCGAACTCCTGCGCCCGCTCGCCGCGGCCGAACCCGCCGACCACGAGCTCGCCGTGCTCGCTGCCCGCGCCTTGGTGTTTTCCGACCCCGCCGCCGCGCTCGCGCTCATCGCCCCGCTGCCGCCCGCCTCTCCGTGGACCGATGGCGCCGCAGTCGTGCAAACCCTCGCCGCCGGCTTTCAGTCCATTGCCGTTCCCGAGCGCCTGCCCGACACGCCCTTGCGCGCGCGCTACCTTGCCGCGCTCGCGCAACTCCGCCGCGAATCGTTCGACGCCGGCCTCACGGAACTGATCGGCGTGCTCGAAGAAAAACCCGCCTACGATGCGGGTCAGGCCAAAGCTCTCGGCCTCGCGCTCTTCCGCCACCTCGGCCTGCGCCACCCGATTTCCGAAAAATTCTCCCGCGCGTTCAGCATGGCGGTGAATGTGTAGCGGGCTGCGTGTCGTTCAAACCCAGCGCCGCACGCGCGAGCAGTAGGCGGCATATTCCGCGCCGAACAGTGCCTTCATCGCGCGCTCCTCGGGAGCGATTTGCAGGCGATTCATCGTGAGGATGAAGAGCGGCAGCCCGCCCCACGCGAGGGCGTGGCCCAACCAGAGCGCCCACGCCACGAGCCACATCAGCAAGCCGACATACATCGGATTGCGCGTCCAACGGTAGATGCCCGTCACCACGAGGCGCGTCGCTTTGCCCGGAGTGAGCGGGTTCATCGTGGTTTGCGCGCGGCGAAACGACACGATCGCGGCCGCCTCGGCCGCGATGCCCGTCAGGGCCGCGGCCACGGCCACGCCGCGCAGCGATGGCAGGCGGAAATCGGCCGCCCAGCCGGCGCGCGCCACGCCCCACATCGCGAGCGCGGCGAGCGCGAGCTGCAGCAGCGGCGGGAGTTTGAGTTCGAGCGCGCGCAGATTCACGCCGCGAGCCTGCGCTGGCGCGCCGTCGACGCGCAACGTCCTTTACGACATCGCGCGCTCCGCTCTTGCTCGGGTGAATCTCCCGATGCAATTGCGCGTAAATTTCGAATGGCGCGGCGGCGTCTGCCTGTGGGCCGACGATGCGGAGGCGCGGGCCAAATGGACCTCGGCCGTCACCGCCGAGCAAGCGGGGCTGAGCGTCGCATTGTCCGCCGAAGCCGCTGCGCTGATGGCGCGCTACGATGCGAGCTTCGATGCCGACAATCCCGGTGCGGGTCCGGGATTTTTGCCCGATGAGGAGGTGCAATTTGTCGACGACGTCGCACGGTGGACGGCGCGCGTGCAGGCGGCGCTCGCGCCCGCCGGAATCACGGTGATTTCCGCCTATGAGGCGGTCGCGCCGAAAGGTGCCGCCGCGGCGGAGCCGCACGTCGAGGGCGAGGTGATCGCGTGTTTCGCCGACGAAGAAAAACGCGCTTACGCGGATGCACGCTGGATCGCGGATTTCCGCTGGCACGAGTCGGCCACGTGGCAGGCGGTGAATCTCCGCTATCGCGACGATGGCGCCACGTCGCCCGCGGCGTTGCTCGCGCAAGTGGAGGCTGCGCCCGGCTTCGTGTGCGGCTGGTGGCAGGAGCGCGAAGGCGGCAATGATGCCATGCTCGCCGGCGACCCCGTCGAGCATGCGATCACCTGCGTGCGCGCCGGCAACGCGACGGGCCTTGCCAACTTTCTTCGCTGGCAGCGTGTGCAGCGCATCCACCTCGGTGAACCGTTGGCCGGCGTCGCGTGGCAGCCGACGGCGCAACACCGTCTCACCGACGGGCGCGGCTCAGCGTGGGAGTGGTGGTCGTTTTTCCGCAACGCCGGTTCGGCGCTGCGCGGACGCGGCGCGAGCGAGCGCTACCGCCACGCGGAGCGCGACCGGTTGCTGTGGCGCTGGGAGCACGGCGGCTCGCGCGCCGGCTGGCCGGCGAATTTCGGTGAGGCTTTTGAGCGGATCGGCCTGCGCCGCGAGGCGTTTGGCCGGTGGGCGATGTAGCGCGCGCGCTTACGGTGCGCAGGGATTGCCGGCGACGACTCCGCCGCCGTCTTCGGGCAGACCGCCGATGGCGCGGCCGCGCAGGGCGGCGGGTTTGATTTCGATGCGCGTGTTGGCCGCCGCGCCGATCGGAGTGGCCGTCGGCTTCGTCGAGCCGAAACCCACGGGCAGCAACCGCGCGCATTCGACGCCGAGCGCGATGAGTTTGGCGACGACGGCGCGGGCGCGGGCTTCGGAAAGGTCCTGACGGGCGGCCGTGTGCGGGCCGGCGACGTGGCCCTCGATCCGCACGCGCGTGAAGGTGGTTTTCTCGCGGAGGTAGCCGGCGAGTTGTTGCGCGGCAGCGTCAGACGCGGGCGCGAGTTCGGCCGTGTTGCCGACAAATGTAAACGCGGAGTCGAGCAGGAGCGTGTGGTTCTCGATACGCGGGGCGGCGTGCACGATGGCGGCGGCAAGAAAAAACAGGACGAGCGATTTCATGGGAAAGACGGGTTCAGACGACGTGGCCGTGGCCCTGTGCGTCGACGCGCACGCGCACGGCGCGGCGGGCGTCGTGAAAATCTTCGCGGCAAAACTGGCGACCGGTGGCGATGAGTTCATCCTCGGCGAAGCACACGACCCGTTCCGATTTTTCGAGAAAGACGCCGACGCTCACCGGTTCGCCGGGCTCGGTGCCGAGGCCGAACACCGTGCCGAGCTCGCCCGCGAATTCGAAATTTTCCGGGCGCGGTCGGGCGACGCGGACTTGTTCGTAAAAGGCGAAGCGGGGCGGAGTCATGCGCGTTTACTCCGATACAGCAGGAACGCGTAGATCGGCGCGTAGACGGCGCTGATGATCATCGGCACGCCATACCATGCGCCCGCGCGCTCCGTGAAACCGTCGAGCCGCGGCTCGCAGGCGACCAGCGCGCAGCCCAATTCGGCGACGGCGACGACGAGCAGCACGCCCAGCGCGGCGAAGTGCGCGCGCAGTGCCCACGGGCCGCCCGGCAAGGGACGGGGCAGGTCATTGGTGGCGGAGATGATCGCCGTGGGTTCGCGGCCGGCGGCGCGCAACGCACCGAGGAGGAGTTCGCTGAGATCGGTGTCGCTGTAGAACGAGTAAGTCAGTGAATCGTGATACGGCTCAGGTCCGCCGATGGCGCACCATTCTTCGATGTGGAGCAGCACGGCGAGTTCGGCGCCGCGGCGCCATTCGCCCGGGGTGGCCGGCGTGCCGCAGTGGCGGTCCAGGGCACGGCGCACGATGTCGAGTGCCGTCGTATCTTCGACCATCTCGCCCGCCTCCGAGAGAAACGTCGATTGCACGAGGGCGAAGCGGTGCGGCAGCGCGTGGGCGCGCGCGGCGGTGGGTATGGGTGTGACGTCGTGCGAACCGAGGACGATTTGAAACGGCAGGGGCGTCATGGGCATGCCACTACGGGGCGGGCGGGACGACGCGGGAAACGGCCGGTGTGACCGGGGCGAAGCCGGCGCGGATGTCGGCGGCGAGGTTGCGCAGCGAACGGTTGCGCGGGGCGAGGCGGAGGAGATCGGCGGCGGCGCGGTCGAGGTCGGCTTCGCGGCCGGCGCGGCGGTAGAGGATCAGGCGAGGGAAATGTGCGCGCAAAAAATCCGGGTGCGCTTGGGCGAGCGCCTCGACGGACGCGAACAGCGCGGCGGAGGGCGGGTCGTTTGAGGCGCGCGCGAGGATGTCTTCGCCCTCGGGCACCTCGGGCTCGCCGTGGTAGTCCATCGCGGCGACGCGTTCGACGAGGGCGGGCCACGCGGCGGGTTCCTCGGCGTAGATCCACGGGCGGAGGCGGGCGAGTTCGCGTTCCGCGAGCGCGAGGTGGCCGAGGCGTTGGGCGTAGTCGAAATCGAGGCGGAGGCAGGCGAGCACGAGGCGGCGCTCGGGCGCCGTGAGGTGCGCGGGGTCGGCGACGGCGGCGGTGCCGCGGCGTTCGTGCAGCGCAGCGAGTTCGGTGGCGGCGAGGCCGCGGGCGACGAGCCGGGCGAGAAAGAGGCGCTCGTCGGGCGGAGCGTGGTCGGGGGTGGGGCGGGTGGCCGCGGCGAGTTCCGTCTGCGCGGCGGCGACGCGTGCGAGGGCGGCGCTGGCGAGACCGGCGAAATCGGGCTCGGCGCCGCACGCGAGAGCGGAGAGCGCGGCGATAGCGAACGCGAGGCGGAGCGGACGGAGTGCGTTCACTCGTTGTAGCCCAGTGAGCCGAGCCAGCTTTGCAGCGCGACGAGTGTGGCGAGAATGATGACGGCGGAGACGATCATCAGACCGCGCATCGCGCGCGGGTTGGTCTGCATGGCGCGGACCGCGGTGTAGCCGGCGAGGCCGCGGACGAGCCAGTAGAGACCGAGGATCACGGCCATTTCGCCGAGGGCGAAGGCGGCGGAAAAATAGCTGACGCGCTCGGCGTGGGCGGCCGCGGCGTCGAGGATGACTTTGATTTGGAAGCCGAGCAGGCCGGCGCCGAACGTGAAGAAGCCGGCGCCGAGGAGGCGCGCGGCGCGGTCGCTGCGAGGTTGCCAGAGTGGCTCGGCCATGGGTGCGGGCGCGGCTCAGCGCGCGTAGAGGCCCGTGGGCGCAAACACCGCGGCGGGGCCGCCGGAGATGCCGACGGGCGGCACGATGATAGAGATCTCTTTGCCATCGACCCAAAGCCGCGCGCCGGTGGCGACGGCTTCGAGGCCTTGCTGGTGAAACGGCGTCATGCCGCCCGGGGCGCGTTGCACGAGGCCGAGGGCGCCGAGGCCTTCAAGGCGGGTGCGGAGGACGTGGCCGCCGGCGGTGATCGTGGCGCCGACGTGGGTGGCGGCGACTTCGACTTCAATTTGCGCGTCGAGGACGGGCGCTTGTTCAAAGGGAGTGCCGGCGAAAATCTTCGGGCCGAAGTAGCGGCCGACCTCGGGGTTGTGTGAGACGAAGCCCATGACGAGGGGGGCCGCGGCGGGGTCGGGTTGGAAAAAAATCATGCCGGAGGCGGCGCTGCCGACGGGCGTGTGCACGAGGCGGGCGAGGTGAACGATGACGTTGGGTATGGGGAGGCCGGCTTGGGTGCAGGCCACGAGGTCGACGCCGGCTTCCCAGCTCATCCAGTTTTGAAGGGTGATGCTCATAGTGTTTTTGGGGAGGCCGGAGCGTAACAGATCGGCGGCGCGCCGGGGATACGCGGACCTGCGTATACGGGCGCGCCGGCGGGGCGGGCGGGCCGCGAGCGGGCGAACGTCCGGAACGGCCCGCCGCGGAGGTCGGGCCCTACCCTCGGAAAATCCCCGGTCCTGCGCGGGGTTGCGGTCAGAAGCCTTTCAGAAAAACGGCTTTGTCGGCGCTCAGCAGATCGTCGAGCGCCATCGCGTAGAGGCGACCGAAAGTGGCGAAGCCGCAGATGGCGTTGAGATTCGAATCGCGCTCGGAGGCGTGTTTGAGGCGGGCGAGGAAGGCGCGGTTGACCTCCTCAAGTTCGTCATAGAGGCCGAGGAGTCCGCGGAGTTCCCAGTCGGGCGTGCCGCCGTCCTTGAAGACGTAGTATTGCTTCAGCAGGTAGTGTTGGACGACGCGGCCGAGCGTTTCTTCGAGGGTGGCAAAGGGCAGGTGGCGCAGGGCCATGGGGCGCAGGCGGGCGGTGACGGGGCATTCGCCGAGCGCCATGTAGAGGCCGAACAGCGAGCGCAGGCCGGTGTTCATGTCGCAGGTCGATTGGTAGGTGCGCCGGCCGACGAGGACGGTGACCTGCGCGCTGCGGTAGGAGGCGATCGCGCTGAATTTTTTCGCGGCGGCGTGGAGATCGACGGCCGTGGGGCAGTAGCGGTGCTGGGCGGGATCGAGCGGGCAGTTGGGGCAGCGATCTTGGGTCAGCAAGGTCCAGTCCGGCAACGCGGGGTCGGGTGGGGCGGCCTGCTCGGACCAGCCTTGCAGCGGGACTTCAAAGTGAAAGGTGAGGCCGTCTTCGAAGGTGAAATCGTAGATGATTTTTTCGTCCATGGGGGCGGCGGGCTGGGCGGGCTGGGCGGGCTGGGCGGGCTGGGCGGGCTGGGCGGGCTGGGCGGGCTGGGCGGGCTGGGCGGGCTG
>CALRZR010000322.1:0-7778 GCA_943372705.1 Opitutus sp. GAS368
CGTGAGCACCTGTTGGCGGTGAAACACCTTCAGCGCGCCCGCGTAGTCCCGGATCATCTCCAAGGTATACGCCGATTCCCGCGCTATCCGCGGATTGCGCGCATCGAGTTCCTGCGCGCGGGCCAGCCCGGCGAGCGCCCGCGTCCAGCGACCTGCCCGCCGGTGCACCAGCGCGAGATTGTAGATTGCGTCCGCACTGTTCGGCATCGCCCGGACGGCGTGTTCGAACGCTCGCGCCGCCGCCGCGTTGTCCCGCCGGCCCCAATACAGGAAAAAGCCCCGCATCCGCATCAGCTCCGTCGCCTCCGCCCCGAGTGACTCCGCCGCCGCCAGTTCGGACTCCGCCGCCCGCAACCGCACCGGCGCGGGATCGTAGCCGACGAAATAGTTCGCCAGATGAATCTCGCAGAGCAGCAGATGCGCCCGCGCCAGCCGCGGATCGAGCCGCAGCGCATCGTTCAGTTGCGCCTCCACCTCCACCAGCGAATCCACGACCAACCCGCGGTCGTCGTGCTGCCGTTGCGCCTGCAAAAACAAATCGTAGGCCCGCAACCGCGGACTCGCCGCTTCCAAAATAAACGCCGTGCGCCCCGCCGCTTCCCCCATCGCATGCACCGGTTGCCCGCTGAGAAACCGCTCCAGCTCCGCCGCCACCTCGCGCGCCGAGGCGTAGCGGTCCGCCGGACGTTTCGCGAGACATCGCATCACAATGGCCTCGATCGGCGCAGGCAAATCCGCCACCAGCACCCCGGGCGCCAGCGGCGTCTCCTCGATGATCTGCCGCATGATCGCCTCCAGCGTCGTCGCCGTATGCGGCACGCAGCCCGTGAGCAAATGATAGAGCAATGCGCCGAGTCCGTAGATATCTACCGCCGGTTGACCGCTCGTATCGCCCGCCGCCTGCTCCGGCGCCATGTGCGCCGGGGTGCCGATCAGAAATCCCGGCTGCGTGGCCCCGCGCGGCGCGTGCGTCGACAGATCTTTCGCCAGACCGAAATCCGCCAGCTTCGGCCGGCCGTCGAGATCGAGCAGCACGTTTGACGGCTTGAGATCCCGGTGCACCACCCCGCGCTCGTGCGCGTGCGCGATACTCTGCGCCACAATCATCACCAGCTCCGCCGCCCTCGCCGGAGCCACCGGCCCGTCCGCCAACAAACCTTCGAGACTCGATCCGTCCACGAGCTCCATCGTGAAAAACGGCACGCCGTCCAGTCGCCCGAGATCGTAAATCGCGACAATGCCGGGATGCCGCAGACTCGCCGCCACGCGCGCCTCGCGCAAAAACCGCGCCGCGTGTTCGCCGTCCGCGCTCAGTCCGCGGTGCATCAGTTTCAACGCCACCACCCGATCGAGGCTCGTCTGCCGCGCCCGATACACGATGCCCATGCCACCGCGGCCCAGCTCCCCGAGCAATTCGTAGTCGCCGAGTCGGCTCACCGGCAGCCCCGAGGTCGTTACTCCGTCCCGCAACGGCGCCGGCGGCGAATCCGCCAGCATCCAGTCCGAGACGCACCGCGGACACAGCCCGCCGAGCACGCGCAGATCGAGCGCAGCCTGACACGTGGGGCAAATCCGGGAGCTGTCAGGCATGGTTGCGCCGCCCCTTTCCATTTTTCCCGTGCCATCCGTGTTTTTCCGTGTGCATCCGTGGTTAAATTCTTCTGTGCCGTTTCAGCTCCGCAAAATCGAAAGCAAGTGCCGCAACTCGTCGTCGAGATCGTCCGCGTTGGCGATCGTCTGCAAAATCTCCGCCCGCACGAGTTCGCGGTAACGTTGCTGCAACCGGTGCACTGTCACCGTGAGCGTGCCCTTCGCGATGCCGAGTTCCACCGACAGCGTCTCGTAATCTCCGCGCTCCGGCCCCGCGCGCAGTAGCGGACGCAACCGCGCAAACAGCTCCGCCTTGCCCATCGCGCGCTGCTCCGCCCCGAGCCGGTCCAGCGCCTGCTCCAGCAGCGCGAGCGCCCAGTCGCGTTCAAAATTGTCGCTCGGCGACAGCTCCGCACGCGCCGTCGCCAACCCGAAACGCGCCTCCGCGGCATTCTCGTCGAAGTCCACGGGCCGCAGCCCGCCGCCGCGTTTCTGCGCGGACTCCCGCGCATGTTCCTTCGCCATGAAATTCCGCAGCGACGCCAGCAGGAACGAGCGGAACCGACCTTTCTCCGGCTCCGCCCGCGCGATGAAATCGCTCGCCAGCACGTGCGAGAAAAACGCCTGCGTGAGATCTTCCGCGTCGTGCCGCGACGCCCCGTTGCGCCGCGCGAACGCATACAGGGGAAACCAATACGCGCGGCACAGCGCCTCCAGCGCCGCCCGCGCCACCGCGCCTTCGCCGCGCGCACGCACGATCAGACTCCAGCGCGTCGTCTGAAACTGCGCGGGTGAACCGGCGGGGGTGGCGGGGGAATTTTCCATGCAGCGGGCCGAGAGAAACACGTCGCCGAACCGTAGCAACTGCGACGCGTCTCGCTAGGTAGCCGCGTCGGTTACGACGCGGTCCGACTATCACACGATAAACCCCAGATCCGGCGTCCCAAATTTCCCCAGATTCGGAAACACCGCCGCCATGTCCGCCGCCGGCACCCCGAACCATTTCGCACACGTGCCGCCGAACTGGTCGAGCGAGGTCGTCGGGATAAGCACACCGCGGTTGCCCGTGTCGTCCGGCCCGCCGAGCGCGAGGTCGGGAAACGTCCCGTAGAGATCGCCGCCTTTGACCGCCCCGCCCATGATCAACTGGTGGTTACCCCAGCCGTGATCGCTGCCCGAGCCGCTCGGTTGCAGACTCCGGCCAAACTCGCTCGCCGTGAACGTCGTCACCTGCTCGGCCACACCCAACTCCGCCGTCGCCGTGTAGAACGCCGCCATGCCTTCGGCGAGTTGGCGCAGCAGATCCCACTGGGTCCAGCTCTGGATCGAATGGGTGTCGAATCCGCCGAGTGCACAGAAAAACACCTGGCGTTTCATGCCCGTCGCTCCGCGCAGCGCGATGATCTGCGCCACCTGCCGCAGCTGTTGCCCGATCCCGGTGCCGGGAAACGCGGTCGTGAACCCCGCGCCGTTGAGTCCCGTGAGCATGCCGTTGAGTTCGATGCCGTCGGCGCGCACGTCATTCGCCGCCTGCACGAGCGAGAGGCCGCTGTTGAACGAGACGATTTCCTGCAGGGCCTGCGCCTTCGCCGCCGCCGCACTTGCCGGCCAGCCGCCGAGGCCGTCGGCGCTCAGGTTGTATCCGGGAATCAAGCTCGTGGACTGCACGATGCCGCCCGCGCAAAACAGCGACGAGCCGGCAAACGAGATCGCCGGTGGAAACGTCGACGCGGCGTTCAGCGAACGCGTCGCATCCGCGATGCGGCCCGCCCAACCCGTGCCGCCGGAGCCGTTCGGATCGCCCGCCTGCATGGCCTGCGTTTGGTCCGAATGGGAAAACAAATTCGTCGGCAAGCCGACGCTCGCGTCGAGGTATTGTTGTCTCGTCGTGGGAGCCGCGAGCATGCCCATGTTCGCCACTGCCGCGAGTTTCCCTTGCGCCCAGAGCGGATGCAGCGCCGCGAGTCCGCTGTTGAGTCCGTAGGGCGTGCCGTTCTTCGCGGAGATCGGGAGCACCGTCGTGTTGCCGTCGGGCAAAGCGAGATTCCCGCGTGCAGCTTGGTAGGCGGCGAGGGCCTGACCCGAGAGCGGCACGAGCATGTTGTGGCCGTCGTTGCCACCGAGCATGAAGACGCACACGAGCGCCTTGTAGTCGGCGGCGCCCGACGGCACGGACTGCGCGCGGGCATTGAGCAGGCCGATGCGACCGAGTCCGGTCGCCGCGGCGAGCAGCGTGGTTTTCTGTAGGAAGTTGCGGCGGGAGATGAAAGAGCGGTGTTGCATGGGAGTGGGAAAGGAAACGTTGGGAGTTTGGATTTCAGAATTGCACGGCGTAGAAGCCGGAGAGCGCCGTGAGGTAGAGCGCGGTCTGCGCGCGGTTGGTCGCGTCGCCTTGCGCGTTGATCGCGTTGGCGAGGCTCTGGCGCATCGCCGTCGGCATCCGCCCGTAGAGCAGCGCCTGGTCGACCGCATCGATGAGCGCGACCGTGTTGCCGGCCACATTCACATACGGCGCGATGCTCACCGGAAAATCCGAGCCGGGATTCGCGATGATCTGCCAAAACATATTTCCGCGCAGCACCGATTCGGTCGGACCGTAGATCTGGAACTCGGGCCCGATCAGGCTCGAACGCGGTATCCGGAAGAGCGGCGAGTAAAAGCCGAACACCGACGACGGCGCCAGCGGCGTCTGACTCATCCGACTCAGCGGCCACGCCTGCTGGTTGGTCGGCGAGATTGACCCGCCGAGCGCGCGCACGAAAGCCACGATATTGAAGATCGGATCTTTCAGGCGGCCGGAATTCGCCGCGGCCACGTCGTCGCGGGCTTCCGGGTCGGTGAGGATCGCCCGCACCACCGCCTGCAGGTCGCCGCGGGCGTTGTTCGGCGTGCCCGCAAACACCGCGGAGACGCGGCCAATATACTCGGCCGACGGATTACTTTTCACGAATGCACGGATCAACCGCACGGAAACAAACGGCGCGATGTTCGGATGGTTAAAGAGCCAGTCGAGCGTGCCCGTGAGATCGGCCTCCGGAGTTTGTCCCGCCGGCAACGCCGCGCCGGCGAGGGTCTTGGCCCCCGTGTCGTGATTCACCGCGCGCGACTGCAGGGGTCCGGAAAAATTCTCCCAATTGTTGTTGGCTGGTCCCGCATACGTCCAACCGGTGAGCGCAAGGGCAACCTGCTGCACCGTGCTCTGATCATAGGCCCTGATCGGATTGCCATTTGTGTCGGTGAGGCGTTCGCCATCGGGCTTCAGCGCATAGAGCCCGATCGTAAAGAGCTGCATCAGCTCGCGGCCGAAGTTCTCGTTGGCGGCGCTACCGGGCGTGGGTTTGTTGCTGTTCGCGTGGTCGAGATATTTCCCCATTTGCGGACTGCGCGCGATTTCCTCGAGGAGCGTGCGGTAGTTCCCAAACGCGTTTTTGCTCAGGATCTGGAGATAGGGCACGATCTCCTCCGGATAGATGTTCTTGTTCGCCGAGATCACGATGATCCCGCCCAGCGCTGTGATCATGCGTTGGCGCAGTTGGTCGGGCGCGGTGGCGAGCCGGTGCAGGTGTTGGGCTTGCACCGCGCCGATGTTCATGCCGCCGGGACTCGCGATTGCCGTCTCGGGCAGCGCAAACTGCTCGGCGAGCCACGCTTCGATCCCGACGGATTTCACGTGCGCCAACTCCGCCGGCGTGGGTCCAAACGCCGCCTGTTCAAGAAATCTCCCCGCGGCGAGGTTGGGCGTCCCTTGGCTCACGCCGCCGCCCGGCGACGGCGCTATGGTCACGCTCACGGCCGCACTCGCCGTCGCGTTCACGACACTGGTGGCGCGCACGGTCACTCCAGCGGGACTCGGGACCGCCATCGGCGCCGTGTAGAGCCCTCCCGCGGTGATGGTGCCCACGGACGAGTTCCCGCCGGCGATCGTGTTGACGCTCCACACCACCGCCGTGTTGGCGGCGCCGGTCACGCTGGCCAGAAACTGCTGTGTCTTGCCGGTTTCGACCGAGGCCGAGCCGGGCGTTACGGCGACGACCGGCGGAGGCGGGGGCGGCGCCACCACGGGCGCCGTGATCGCGAGGTTCACTCCCGAACTCGTCGTCGCGCCGATGCCAGTGTTCACCACCTTGATACTCACGCTGCTCCCCGCCTGCGCGGCATTCGTAACCCCGGTCGCACTCAACCGCGTCGACGACACAAATGTCGTGGGCACGGCCACACCGCCGACCTGCACCACAGAACCCGCCGTGAAATTCGAGCCGTTCAGTGAAATCGTAAAATTCCCGGCCGGCACCGAGCTGGGCGACACACTCCACAGTTGGACCTGCGGCTGCGTGATCGTAAGCGCCACTTCGGCATACTGCGCCGGATAGGCCGTGCTCGTGGCCCGCACCGCCACGACGTTGCCGGCCGGAATAACCGCCGGCGCCTTATAGAGCCCCGTGCTCGACACGGTGCCGAACGTCGCATCGCCGCCAACGACACCGTTGACGGACCACGTGACCGTATTGGGGCTCAGCGGCACATAGGCCGAGAGTTGCCGTGCGCCGCCGCGGGCGACGTTGCCGCTGCTGTAGACAGTGATGTTCTGTGCGCGGGTCGCGCAGAGCGAGAGCGCCAAAATGGCGAAGGCGAGGAGTCGTTTGATCATAAGGGGGAAGCGGGCATGTCGTGTTGAAGTTTCAGGGAAAAATTTTTGCTCGGTTGCGCTCGCGCGTAGCGGCACGCCCCGATGAGCGCCCGCTCACACAGCCCCGCGCACCGGCGTCCCGGTTGTTCCGGTGGGCAAACATTGGCCGACACGCCGTCACGGTGTTCGCGCGGGGCGTCGGCAGTCTTCGAATTGGAGCGGGGCTGGCACATTCCGTCCTACAAAAACGAAACCGCCGAAAATTATTACACGCGCGTTCCCAGAATATTTCCGCTCACGGCTGGATGATGAAAATCGCTTTGCTCCCCATCTTCCGAAACAGCCCCGTCGTCAGATCGCCGTCGTCGATCGTGCGATCGATGTCGCGCAACTGCGCGTCCGACACCGTGTATTGGTAGACCGAAATCGACGCCGTGAAGCCGTCCTGTTGAAAGTCCCAGTCCCACACTCCGCCGAGCGGCGTGGTGGTCGCGTTGAAAATGCTGTCCGGAATATAGCCCCGCAAACTCGCATGGAGCCCGCCGATGCCATTCGGCGGAAAGCTCCCGTTCTCCAACGCATACCTTTCCGCACCGTCACGCACCTGCCGCGCATCGTTCAGGTAGCGTTTGCTCACCGCACTCTGCTTCACGCGTTGAAACGCCGGCAGCGCCATCGCCGCGAGCAGGCCAATGATCACGACCACCACCATGATTTCCACGAGCGTGAAGCCACTGCGCGAAGGTTGGACAGAGTGAGCCATGCTACCCGGTGAAAACGAATCCACGTCCAACTATTACAAAAAATCTCACTTTCGCCCCAAAACGCTCCCCCGCCGCCAGTCGCCGTCTTGCATTTCAGTGCGCACCTCCGAACGTTCCACGCCATGCCCGAGCCGCTCCCCTACCTCGACGCCTATTTCGCCCGCATCGGCTACACCGGCCCACGCGACCCCACTCTCGCCACGCTCACCGCGATCCACGGTCACCACGCGCGCGCCATCCCCTACGAATACCTCGACGTTCTCCTCGGCCGCCCCATCAGCCTCGATCCCGCCGCGATCGCCCAAAAACTCGTCCACGCGCGCCGCGGTGGTTACTGCTTCGAGCAAAACTCCCTCCTGCGCGACGTCCTCCGCGCCCTCGGCTTCCGCGTCTCCGCGCTCATCGCCCGCGTCCGCTGGCAAATCCCCGCCGATGTCACCACGACGCTCAGTCACATGACGCTTCGCGTCGACCTCCCCGAGGGCGCCTTTCTTGCCGACGTCGGTTTCGGCAGCCGCTCGCTGATCACGCCGCTCGCGTTCGAATTCGACCGTGTCCAACTCGGCTCGATCGAGCCCCGCCGCCTCGTGCAGCGCGACCGCCTGATCGTCCATCAAACGCTCCACGAGGACACGTGGGCCGACGTTTACCAATTTCTCCCCGACGAAGTCCCCGCCGTCGATTTCGAGGTGAGCAACTGGTTCACGAGCACGCACCCGCAGTCGCGTTTCAAACACAACCTCGCGCTCGCCCGCGCCGGCACTGCTTGCCGCTACGCGATTCTCAACTCCGAATTT
>CALRZR010000323.1:0-7761 GCA_943372705.1 Opitutus sp. GAS368
AAAAACCCAAATGGGGGGGGGCAAATGTCCTAGTAGTGAAAGTGAGAGTGAGAGTGAAAGTGAGAGTGAGGAGGAGGGGGAAAGGACGAGTGAACGGGAAGGGGCGGGTCGGAGACCCTGCCCTACCGCGAATCGGGGCTTCCTGCGGCGGGGAAAATTTGCAGTGTCGGGCGGCGCGTGACCCCACTCGACGATCTCCTCAAGCAAGCGCGGTGGTTGCGTTTTGCGGATCGAGGGATGGAACAGCAGTTTCACGAAGAGCGGCAACGGGACGGACAGATGCGAGTGCGCGTGATGCTTGGGCTGGCGATCCTGTTCGTGACCTCGATCGGGCTGCGGATGGCGTTGGTGTTTCCGCCGGGGCAGCGCTGGCAGTTGGAGGACCAGTTGCACTACCGGTTCTTTGTGGCGGCGCCGGCGTGGCTGCTGGCGTTGGTCTCGACGATGTTACCGAGACATGCCCGGCGGGCCGAGTGGGTGTATGTAGGGGCGACGCTTGTCGCGATCTGGGGGTTGATGGTGATGAACTGGCTGCGGCTGCTGCAAGTGCCCCCGGGAGCGAATGCACCCGTGAGCGCGATCACGCTCGATTTTATCGAGGTGCTCGTGCTCTCGACTTTCACGTTGCCGCTGCGGGTGCGGTGGCAGGCGGGGTTGTCCGTGGGCAGCGCGGCGGGGGCGCTGGGGTTTTTGGCGGTGGCGATGCCGAGCAGCCTGGCGCGGGAGTTCGGGTCGCTGGTGACGAATCTCGGTTTCGCGGCGGTGGCGACTTTAGTGCTGGCGGCGTGGCGCGAGCGAGGGGAGCGGATGCTTTATGTGCAGCGTGAATATGGGCGGGCGCTCAATGCGGAGCTGGAAAAAACCAACGGAGAGCTGGCGCGGCTGAACGCGGAGAAAAACGAATTCATGGCGGTGGCGGCGCACGATTTGCGCGCGCCGCTCGGGGTGGTGCGCGGGCTGCTTGAGCTCGTGCGTGACGGAAAAGTCCCTACGGAGGAAAAGCGGGCGGAGGCGGTGCGGCAGGCGCTCGGGGAGGCGCAGCGGATGCACACGCTGGTGAACGACTACCTCGGGGCGCACGCGCTGGAGAGCGGCACGGTGCCGGTGCGGTGGGAGCGGCTGGATTTGGGCTTGGCGGCGCAGGCGGTGGCGGCGCGTCACGCGGGAGCGGCGGAAAAGAAAGGGCAACGCATCGAGGTGGATGCGCCGGCAGGCAAAGTGTGGGTGACGGCGGACGCGGGCATGCTGGCGCAGGTGGCGGATAATTTTGTGACGAATGCGCTGAAGTTTTCGGCGACGGGCGCGGCGGTGCGGGTGGAGTTGTTGGTCGCGGAAGCGGAGGGCGGAGGCGGCGTGGCGCGACTCACGGTGACGGACGAGGGGCCGGGGATCGCGGTGGAGGAGCAGGGGCGGTTGTTTACCAAATTTGGCAAAGGCAGCGCGCGGGCGACGGCGGGCGAGGCGAGCACGGGGCTCGGGCTCGCCGTGGCGAAGCGGCTGGCGGAAGCGATGGGCGGAGCGGTGGGCTGCGAGTCGCCGGCAAACGAGCGCGGGACGGGTGCGATGTTTTGGGTGGAGGTGGCGCTGGCGGGGGAAGGCAAAGCTGAGAGTTGAGGGCTGAGAGTTGAGCGAACGACGCAGCGCGGTGGAGCGGATTTTTCTTAACCACGGATGAATACGGATGGACACGGAACTTGAGTGCTGAACAAAGGGAACTGCGGGTGCCCACGAAACACGCGAAATACACGAAAGCCGGAGCAAGACCGACGGCCCACGGAATACACGGAACACACGGAAAGGCGGAGGCCGAGGTGAGCTTCCCCTTCCTCTTAAAACTTCTCTTTCTTCAGGGGGATGGTGGACGGGGAGAGGGAGGTGCGAAGCGGGGAGAAAATTAAGAGAAAGAGGAAAGAGAAAGATTTTCCGGAAGAGATTTTTTGATCCCCGGATGGACACGGATGGGGAGTGCTGAACAGTGGGGAGCGTAAATCCCATGGGCACGGTTTCCAAAATTTCGGTCGCGCTGATTGATGACGATGCGCCGTATCGCGCTTATGTGACGGCGTTGATCGAGGCGAGCGGGCGCTATGCGTTGGTCGCGCAGGCGGGGAGTGTCGAAGAGGCGGCGGCGTGGACGGTGAAGGTGCAGCCGGCGCTGTTGCTCCTCGATGTGGCGATGCCGGGCGTGCAGGGGCCGGCGGCGGTGGGGCGGTTGCTCGCGGCGCGGCCGGGGCTGAAAATTGTGATGCTCACGGGGCGCGATGCAGACGAGCCGTTGCTGGAGTCGATCCGCGCGGGCGCGGTGGGGTATTTGCTGAAAGGAGCGGGGTCGGCGGAAATTATCGAAGCTCTCGACGATGCCGTGGCGGGCGGGGCGCCGATGTCACCGTCGATTGCGAAGCGCGTGCTGACATTGCTGAAGGACGGTGCGCGCGGAGCGGACGACGCTGCGCGAGACGTGAGTGCGGGCGGTGGGGCGCGGGAGCTGGCGCAGTTGACGGAGCGGGAGCGCGAGGTGCTGGCGCGCGTGGCAGCCGGCGACGCGGACAAAGAAATTTGCGAGAAGCTTGGGGTGACGCGCTCGACGGTGAAGAATCACCTTACGTCCATTTACGACAAGTGGCGCGTGCGGTCACGGACGCAGGCGGCGGTGCGGTTTGTCAAGGTGACGGGGAAATAGGGAGGGAAGGACCAAGGTCCAAGGCTCAAGGACCAAGGGACAAGGACCAAGGGACAAGGACCAAGGGACAAGGCTCAAGGACCAAGGGGTGAGGGCAGAGGGCGCAGGGTCGGTGTGGGGCTCGTTTGCGGATCGTTCACTTTCGCTTTTTCGGGTCCACCAGGCGGGAGAAAGAGTAAGAGAAAGAGGAAAGAGAAAGATTTTGGAGGAGAACGGGGAACGGTTTTTTAGGGGGCGGGGGTGGCGCTCGTGCGGGTGAGGGCTAGGCGGATCTGGTCGCGGAGGGGGGCGTCGGCGGGTTGGTCGAGGCGGAGGAGGGTTTCCTCGAGGACGGCGCGCGAGGGTTTGCGCACGCGGAGGAGTTTCGGGAGCGTCTCGGCGAGTTTGATACGGTCGCCGGATTCGGCGTCGAGGCGGACGAGTTCGGCGAGGGCAGCCTGGTTCAGTGGGTCGAGCACGGTGGCGCGGTCGAGGACGGCGCGGGCGGAGGCTTTGGCGTCGAGAAGGCGGAGTTGTTTCGCGAGGAGGAGGGCGTCGGCGGCGCGGAGGTTGGCCTGACCGAGGAAGGAATTCAGCATGAGCTCGGCACGGGAAATGTCTTTCAGTCCGTAAAGCGCGAGGCAGCGGAGGCCGTTGAGCGTGGCGGCGAGGTGGTTGTTGTCTTCGTTTTCCTCGCGCATGGCGGTGACGGCGAGGTCGAGGGCCGCTTGGTATTGCTGCGCGCCGAGGAGGGCTTGGACGCGGGCGAGATTGAAGGCGTTGAGCGGGTAGCTGCGTTCGTGGGCGAGCGAGGCGAGGCGCGTGGCGAGCTCGGGTTGGGCGGTGTCGACGGCGAACCAGGCGAGGAGGACGAGGGCTTTGGGGTCGCCGGAAAAATCTTTGAGATAGGTGGCGAGTTCGCGTTGTTCGGCGGCTTTGTCGTCGGTGGCGTGGTAGGTGTGCAGAAGGTCGATACGCGGGCCGGGACTGGTGGGATCGTTGAAGTGGCGGAGGAGGGCGTAACGGCGGGCGTCGTCGGCGTGGCCGAGTTCGCGGTGGTAGCGGACGAGGTGGAGGTAGAGTTCGTCGCGTTTGGGGAAGCGGGCGATCTCGCTCTCGAGGCGGAGCATGGCGAGGTCGGTGTAGCCGCGCTCCCAGTCACATTTCGCGAGGAGGATCGATCCCTCAAGGGATTTGCCGAGGCTCCACGTGGCGATGAGGCGTTCGGTATCGTCGTAGCGGCCGCGTTCGAAATGGGCAGTGGCGGCCTGGAGGGCGATGAACTGGTGGGTGAGGACGGAGTCGGGCGTGGCGGGGAGCAGTTTTTGGGCGAGGGTGATGAGGCGATCATCCTCGTGCATTTCGAGCATGAGGGCGAAGAGGAGCTTCAGGTAGTCGAGATCGGCGCCGGCGAGTTCGGCGCCATCGGTGAGGGTTTTGAGGGCGAGATCGGCGCGACCGAAGCGGACCTGCGTGTAGGCGAGAAGGCGGCGTCCGGCGACGTCGGTGGGCTGCCGGGCGAGGCCGGCTTGAAGGAGAGCGTAGCCTTCGCGGAAGTTTTGTTTTTCGAGTTCGGCGCGACCGAGGGCGAGGTAATGTTGGCCGAGGCCGGCGCGGTAGGCGTCTTTGCGCCACGGGTAGAAGACGAGGTCGACGTAGCGGACGTCGGTGTAGCCACGTTGGAAACGGACAAAGGCCCAGACGCCGGCGCCGGCGGCAAGCCAGCCGGCGACGGCGAGACAGGCGAGGACGACGGCGATGCGGCGCCAAAAGACGTGGACCCAAATCGCATCCGGAGTAACGACACGGACCCAGAGTTTGAAGCGATAGGCCGGGTCGCGCGGATTGAAGGATTGGAGGTCGTCTTTGGAGTGGTCGATCACGTGGCGCCACCATCGCGCAGGAAAGGCGCGGCGTCGAGCGAGGAGGCGGGGCGGCGAAGGTGGCGGGGGAATACCGCTTGATCGGCGACGAGAGCGGACTAGTTTTGCGACGCTGCAACAACGTCCGTTAACCCAGATCCCCTATGAAAACACCTCGTGTAGTCTCTGCATTGATTGCTTCGTTAATTCTCGCCGGCGGCCTCGGTGCGCAGGCGCCCGCGCCGAAGGCGCGTCCGCCGGGCGATGTCGCGGGAGACGCGTTCTACAAAGTTTACAACATGAAGGACGCGAAGCTCTCGCAGGAGCGTTTCTCGGAGGTGATCGCGCCGGGTTTGGAATTCCTCGTGAAATACCCGACGCATTGGCGAGCGAACACGGTGATCCGCGATCTGGCCTATTTCGGCGATTCGATCCGCGACAAGAAATTGGCGGCGTATCGCGGCGCGTATGTGGCGCAGTTGAAATACGAAGTGTCGAACCAGCGCTACAAGGACGGCGTGACGGACGACGGCAAGGCGGCGCTCGCCGCGGTGGAAGTGGCGGCGATCGATTTCGAAGTGCGCGAGGCGCCGTCGCGTGACGCAGTGACGGGGTTGCGCGAAAAGCTCGACAGTCTGGCGACCACGCCGGGCGCCGGGCGTTTTCTGCCGGACCGCGAAAAATCGTATGTGGAAATTTTGACGCGCGGCATCAGCCCGGCGGCGGGCGAAGCGCATCTGCGGAAGCTGCTCACGCACGCGGACAAGGGCGTGGCGGGCATGGCACGCGCGGAGCTGAACATCGTGGAAGTGCGCGCGAAGCCGTATGACCTGAAGTTCACGGCGCTGGACGGCAAGGCGGTCGATATCGGTGCGATGCGCGGCAAGGTGGTGGCACTCGTCGTCTGGAGCGGCACGAGCAGCGGCACGGTGGGGATGATCGACCAAGTGAAGCAGGCGCAGTCGTTCTTCAAAAAGAACGTGGAAGTCGTGGGCGTTTCCTTCGACAAGGAAGCGGACCGCGAGAAGGTGACGAAATTTATCAAGGACAACAAAATCAGCTGGCCGGTGCACTTCGACGGCAAGGACGGGAAAACGGATTGGGCGGGGAAGCTCAATGTGAGCAAGGCGCCGGCGATCGTGCTCTTCGACAAGAAGGGGATTTTCGTCCGCAACAATCAGAACGCGGCGCAACTCGAAGGAGAATTCAAGCGGTTGGTGGACGCGAAGTGAGCGGGCCAAGGGCCGCGCCGTAACCGGCGCGGCTACCGCGTAGGAAAGAGCGACGGCCCGCGCCGTAACTGGCGCGGCTACCGGGTTGGAAAGAGTGGTGGCCCGCGCCTTAACCGGCGCGGCTACCGGCCCGGGGAGAGGTGGGCTGCGGGTTTGACGGGTTAGGGCGAGGGCGTTCATAGACCGCGGCTACAGATGAGTGACGATTATCAGGATCGGTTTGGCGGCATCGGGCGGCTCGTGGGGCGCGCGGGACTCGCGCGGTTGCGCGCGGCGCACGTGTGCGTCGTCGGTGTGGGCGGCGTGGGTTCGTGGACTGTCGAAGGACTCGCACGCAGTGGCGTTGGGGCGCTCACGCTCGTCGATCTCGACGACGTGTGCGTGACGAATGTGAACCGGCAATTGCCGGCGCTCACCGGGACGGTGGGGCGGACGAAAGTGAGTGTGCTCGCGGAGCGCGTGCGGTTGATCAACCCGGAGTGCCGCGTGACGGCGGTGGAGGAATTTTTCACGGGGGCGTCGGCGGAGCGGCTGTTGGCGGAGAAATTTTCGTTTGTCGTGGATGCGATCGACAAGATGTCGAACAAGGCGCTGCTGATCGGCGAGGCGTGGAAGCGAGGCCTGCCGGTGCTCACGGTCGGAGCGGCGGGAGGAAAACGGGATGCGACGCAGGTGCGCGCGGGTGATCTGGGAGACGCGTTTGCGGACGAGCTGCTGCGGCAAGTGCGGAAGAAATTACGGCGCGACCACGGTTTCGCGCACGGCGAGCAGAAGGGGAAAATGCACTGGGGTGTGCGCTGCGTGTGGTCGAGCGAGGCGCCGATTTATCCGTGGGCGGACGGGACGTGCTCGGCGGAGCGCGAGCCGGGAACGGAGCAGAATCTGGCGATGGACTGCGCGAGCGGGTTTGGCGCGGCGGTGTTTGTGACCGGGGCGTTTGGGCTCGTGGCGGCGCAGGAGGTGGTGCGGGGGATTGTGGCGGGTGGGGGCGGCGTCGAGAGCGGGAAGGGCGGGGAGAAAGAGTAAGAGAAAGAGGAAAGAGAAAGAGGCGGCGGGCGGGAGGCGGGTGACGGGAGAACGATTACGATTACGAGGAACGAGAACGATGGCGGGCGGCGAGGAGGAGGGCGAGCGCGCCGACGACGGCGGCGTAGGTGGCGGGTTCGGGGATCGCGGAGCCGAGCGGGGTGACGACACCGCCGGAGCTGATCTGCGCGGCGCCGGCGAGGCTGTAACCGCTGAAGGTGATGGCGGAAAGTTGGCCGACGGTGAGGGCGCTGGAATCGGTGCCGAACTGGAGCGACTCGCCGCTGCCGGAATTGTAGTTGGCAATGGTGAGCGTGCCGTTCCAGGTGGCGGCGGAGCTGTTCGCGAAGAGGATCGTGCTGGCGGAGGCGCCGAAATCGATCGTGCTCACACCGGCGCCGAGGGCGAGGGTGCCGAAGGCGGATTGGGAGTAGCCGTTGAGCGAGAGCGTCGCGGCGGTGAGGCTGAGATTGGCGGCGGACGGGAGGCCGTTGTTGGCGCCGAGTTGATACGTGCTGCCACCGCTGGCGGAAAGAGTGCCGGTCATGCCGCCGCCGCCGGAGAGGGTGGCGGTGCCACCGCCGGTGAAGGCGAGATTGCCCGCGCCGCCGAGCGCGCTGACGAGGGTGCCGGAGCCGATTTGGGCGAGCGTGAGCGTGTGGCCGGAGCCGAAGTTAATCGTGCCGCCGGAGCCGGAGAGGGAGGAGACGGTTTGGGCGGAGTTGTTGAGGTTGAGGGTGCCGCCGTTGACGACGAGGGGGGCGGTGGCGGCGGAGAGGAGGCCGCCGGTGTTGACGGTGACGGTGCCGGCGCTGAGGACGAGGCCGCCGGTGAAGGTGTTGGGGCCGGAGAAGGCGAGCGTGCCGGCGCCTGTCTTGGTGAGCGTGCGCGGCGTGCCGGTTTCGCCGACGGCGTTGATGACGGTGACGGTGCCGGTGCCGGAGCCGTTGTTGGCAATGTCGACAGTGGAGTTGCCGGCGAG
>CALRZR010000324.1:0-7657 GCA_943372705.1 Opitutus sp. GAS368
CGGCATGGTCCTCGACCGCAAGACCGACAAGGGTCGCACCGTCAACGCCAGCATGAACGCCCCCGTGCTCTTCACTCTCGTGAACGACCTCACCAAGATGCAGATCAACGCCGCCGTCGCCGAAGCCGACATCGGTAGCATCGCCGAACGCCAGGAAGTAAAATTCACCGTCGACGCCTTTCCGAACCGCACCTTTGCCGGCTCCGTCCGCATGGTGCGCAATGCCGCCAGCGTCAGCCAGAGCGTCGTCTCCTACGCTACCATCATCGACGTCAACAACGAGGATTCGAAGCTGAAGCCCGGCATGACCGCCAATGTCTCGATCATCGTCCAGCAACGCCCCAACGTTCTCCGCATTGCCAACGGCGCCCTCCGCGTGCGCGTCCCCCAGGAGGTCCTCGCCGCCGCCCCGGCCGCGCCCGCCGCGGGTCCGGAAGCCGCCAAGTCCGCCCCGAAAGCCGGCGCTCCGGCTGCAGCTGGCGCCGCCACGATGACTGACGACGAACGCATGGCTGCCACTATGGCTATCATGCGCGAGATTGGTTTCGAACGCGGCACGCCCGCTTCTCCCGAGCAAATCGAAAAAGCCAAGAAACTCGCGAAGGACAAAGGCCTCGATCCCGACCTCATCGCCGCTCGCCTCGCCACACCCGGTGGCCGCAAGGGCGGCAAAGGCGGCGACAGCGGTGGCGGCAGCCGTCGCGGACCCAGCGGTCCCGGAGGTGATCGCGGTTTCAACAACACCGTCGTCTCGCGCACCCTCTTCAAATTCGTCGACCCCGCCGCGGCCGACAAAGACAAGAAGCTCACCCCGGTTACCGTAAAGCTCGGCGTCTCCGACGGCTTCTCCACCGAAGTCCTCGAAGGCTTGGCCGAAGGCGACACCGTCGTCACCGGCGTGATCATGCCCGGTGCCGTGGCCGCACCCGCCGCCGCCCCCGGTGGTTCGCAAAACCCCTTCAGCGGTCGCAGCAGTATGGGCGGCCCCGGTAGTTCCCGCGGCCCGCGCTGATCGTCTCGATCTTCTCTGCGCTCCTCTACCATGTCTCCCGTCGTCCAAATCAAGGACATCCACAAGATCTACGAATCCGGCGAAGTGCCCGTCCACGCCGTGCGCGGCGTCAGCCTCGACATCCATCGCGGCGAGTTCATCGCCCTTATGGGCGCCAGCGGATCCGGCAAGTCCACCCTCATGAACATGCTGGGCTGCCTCGACCGGCAGACGAAGGGCACCTACCTCCTCGACGGGATCGATATCGACAAACTCGACCGCAACGAGCTCGCCGACCTCCGCAACCAAAAGCTCGGTTTCGTTTTCCAGGGCTTCAATCTGCTCGCCCGCACCACCGCCCTCGAAAACGTCGAACTCCCGATGCTCTACGGCCGCCACCGCCGCGCCTCCGGGTCCGAGATTCGCGAACGCGCCATGCACTGCCTTGAGATCGTCGGCCTCGCCAATCGCGCCGATCACATGCCCAACCAGCTCTCCGGCGGCCAACAGCAACGCGTCGCCATCGCCCGCGGCCTAGTCAACCAGCCGCAGGTCCTGCTTGCCGACGAACCCACCGGCAACCTCGATTCGAAAACCTCTGTCGAAGTCATGGGCGTTTTCCAAAAGCTCAACGATCAGGGTATCACCATCGTGATGGTCACGCACGAGCTCGACGTCGCCAACTACTGCAAACGCAATCTCATCCTCCGCGACGGCGTCGTCGTTCGCGATGCGCTGGTCGAAAACCGCTCCATCGCCGAGGAGGAAATGAAACGCCTCAAACAGGCCGAGACCGCCGCCAAGCTCACCACCGCCCAACACGCCTGAGGCCGTCCCGCCATGAGATTTACCAATACCCTCCGCGTCGCCCTCCGCGCTCTGCACCGTAACACCATGCGGTCGATGCTCACCGCCCTTGGCATGATCATCGGCGTCGCCGCCGTCATCACAATGGTCAGCATCGGCAACGGCGCCAAAGCCCAGGTCGAAGCCCAAGTCGCCTCGCTCGGCCAAAACCTCATCACCGTCATGCCCGGCAGCTTCTCGAGCGGCGGCATGCGCGGCGGCTTCGGCAGCTCCGTGTCCCTCACTCCGGAAGATGCCGACGCCATTTCTGCCGAGGTCAAGAACATCGACGGCCTCAGTCCCGAGGTGCGCGATCGCAATCAAATCCTCGCCAACGGTCTCAACTGGAACACCAACGTCAATGGCGTCGGTCCCGACTACCCCTACGTGCGCAACTGGCCCATGGCCACCGGCGCGATGTTCACCGATCAGGAGGTCAAGTCCCTCGCGAAAGTCTGTGTCATCGGCAAGACCGTCGCCGACCAAGTTTTTCCCAACGAAGATCCGGTCGGCCAGACGCTTCGCATCCGCAATCTCCCGTTCCGCATCCTCGGTGTGCTGTCGCCCAAAGGCTTCAGCATCTTCGGTTCCGACGAAGACGACGTTGTCCTCATCCCCTATACGTCGCACATGCGCCGCGTTTCCCGCCGCACCAATATCAGCATGATCCGCATTCAGGCCGCCGACGCTGACAAGATTGCCGATGTGAAGCTCGCCGTCGAAGACCTCCTCACCCAGCGCCGCCGTGGCCGCGAACCCGATTTCACCGTCCGCACCCAGGAAGAACTCGCCACCGCCGCCACCGCGACCGCCAAGACCATGACCGGCCTCCTTGCCGGTATCGCCGGCGTCTCTCTCATCGTCGGCGGCATCGGCATCATGAATATCATGCTCGTGTCCGTCACCGAGCGCACCCGCGAGATCGGCATCCGTCTCGCCATCGGCGCGCACGGTCGCGACGTGCTCACCCAATTTCTCATCGAGGCGATTCTTCTCAGCTCCCTCGGTGGCTTGATCGGTGTGGCCGTCGGTGTCGGAGGGTCACAAGCACTCTCGCATTACAACGGCTGGCCCGTCCTCGTGCCCACGACATGGATCTTCATCTCCGTCGCCGGCAGCGCCGTCGTCGGCATCGTCTCCGGCTTCTATCCCGCCTACAAAGCCGCGCAGCTCGATCCCATCGACGCCCTGCGCTACGAGTAAAACGCCCGCCGCCGCCCTCCACTTCACATTCCTCGGGACGCAGTTTTCCCTGCGTCCCTTTTTTGTGCCCGCACAATCTTGCTGCGCCACCCGCCACCGCGCCTAAACTCCCGCCATGTCTCCTGCCCGCCGCCTACTTCTACTCTCCGCGTCTCTCCTTCTGCCCCTCTCTCCTTCTTCCACCCTCTCCGCCGCCCCTTCCCACGTCGACCTGCGCCGCACCGCCGAAGCCGCTTACCAACGCAAAGACTTCCCCGCCGCCCGCGACGCCTACGCCGCCGCCCTCGCGCTCCGCCCCGACTCTCCGCGCTACCTCCACAACCTGGCCGCCACCCAAGCCCTCACCGGCCAACCCGACGCCGCGCTCGCCACGCTCCGTCGTCTCACCGCCCTCGGCATCGCGACCGCGGTCGAACGCGACACCGACTTCGCCTCGCTCCAAGGCACCCCCGCTTTCAATTCCATCCGCTCCGCCCTCGCCGCCAACCGCGAGCCGCAGGGCGCCGCCGACATCCTCGCCGAACTCCCCGGCCGCACCGGCCTCATCGAAGGCCTCGTCTCCCGCGAACGCACTGGCGATCTCCTCCTCGGCGATGTCCACCATCGCTGTATCTGGCGCCGCGACCGCGACGGACGCGTCACGCGTTTCAGCGCCGAAGATGAAGAACTTTTCGGCATCTTCGGCCTCGCTCTCGACGAACCCCGCCAAACGCTCTGGACCGCCACCTCCGCGGTCCCCGAGATGCGTGGTTTCACGAAGGAGCAAAAAGGCCACGCCGCTCTCGCCGCCTTCAGTCTCGTCACCAGCGAACTCCTCCGGATCGTTCCCGTTCCTTCCGACGGTCGCGATCACATCCTCGGCGATCTTCTGATCACCCCCGACGGCACCGTCTACGCCACCGACAGCGCCGCACCCATCATCTGGCGGCTCGCCCCCGGCGCCGAGGAGATGGACAAACTCATCGAATACCCCGCCTGGATTTCCCTCCAAGGCCTCGTCCTCCAAGAGCGCACGCTTCTCGTCTCCGACTACGCCAACGGCCTCTACGCCATCGACCTCTCCGCTTCCGCTCCCGTCGTCCACGCCCTCGCCCCGCCCACCGGCGCCACGCTCCTCGGTCTCGACGGCCTCGCCCCCGCTCCCGGCGGCCTCGTCGCTGTGCAAAACGGCGTCGCACCCCAGCGCATCGTGCGCATCACCCTCGCCCCCGATCTCACCGCGATCACCGGCGTCACCGTCCTCGCTTCCGCTCTCCCGCAGCTCACCGACCTCGCGCTCATCACACTGGTCAACGGCCTGCCCACCTTCATCGCCAACGCCGGTTGGGACACCTTCGATCCCGCCAAAGCCGCCCAACCGCCCGCGCATACCGTCCGCATTTTCCAAATACCCGCGCCGTAAATTCCCCGCCGCCCGTCCCGCGCCCGCATTTTCTTTTTTTGCTCCGACCAAGCTGGGGACGCGACGCCCCCCGTCGCGTTCTTCGCCTTTCCGCCCCGTCCGCGCGTCATCTCGCCCGCGGCTCTTGCTCCGCGCGAAACCTCACTCCACGTTGGCCGCCCATGTCCGCGCCGCAGCCGCCGTCGCCGCCCATCGTCGAATTCCGCGAAGTCACCAAACGCTTCGGCGACGGCCCCCTCGTGCTCGATGGGCTCAATTTCACCACCCGCCCCGGTGAATTCGTCTCCCTCATCGGCCCCAGCGGCTGCGGTAAATCCACGCTCCTCCGCCTGATCGCCGGCCTCACGCCAGTCACGACCGGCTCGCTCACCGTCGACGGCCGCTCCCCCGATGCCGCCGCCGCCGACCTCGCCTTCGTCTTCCAAGAGCCGACCTTGCTCCCTTGGCTCACCGTCGGCGCCAACATCGAGCTCCCGCTCTCCCTCCGCGGCGTCGCCCCCGCCGAACGCACCGCCACCCGCCGCCACGTCCTCAACCTCGTGCGCCTCTCCGAAAAAGCCGACGCCCACCCGCGCCAACTTTCCGGCGGCCAGAAAATGCGCGTGTCCATCGCCCGCGCCCTCGCCCTCTCTCCGAAAATTCTCCTCCTCGACGAGCCTTTCGGCGCCCTCGACGAAATGACCCGCGAGCATCTCAACGAAGAGCTCCTCTGCATCCGCGAGCAACACGCCTGGACCGCCTTCTTTGTCACCCACTCCGTCGCTGAAGCCGTATTTCTCTCCAACCGCATCTGCATCTTTTCCGCCAACCCCGGCCACCTCCATACCGAGATCGCCGTGCCCTTCCCCTACCCGCGCACCGAAGAAACCCGCCTCTCCCGCCCCTACCACGACCTCGTCGCGAACGTCTCCCGCATCCTCCGCTCAGTAGAAACTCACTCATAACCGTTCAACCTCCCGCACTTCGCCGATCAGGCGAAGCCCGCAAACCTCACCCGCCCTCCCCCTCCGAAAAATCAGCGCAAATTAGCGGTTCACCCCTCCATCCCGTCCCTCCCCTCTCCCCCCGTCTCTCCCTCTCTGTCCAACGCCTCCGTGCCGCCCCGCCGTCTCCTCAATATCCTCCTGCCCGCCGCCACCGGTGCCCTCGTGCTCGCCGCGTGGTATGCCGTGCACTTTGCCCTCTCGGAGGATCTCCGTTTTCTTCTCCCCACGCCCGCCGCGATCCTCGAGGCCCTCCGCACGCACTCTGATTCTCTCACCCGCGCCGCGCTCAACACCACGGAGGGCGCCCTCCTCGGTTTCGCCCTCGCCGTCCTCGTCAGTTCCGCGTTTGCCCTCGCCCTTTCGCTGTCCCCCCTCGTCCGCATCAGTCTCTACCCCTATCTGATGATTCTGCAGATGACGCCCGTGATCGTCTTCGCCCCCATCCTCGTCATCTGGGCCGGCGCCGGTCTCCCCAGCGTCACCATCATCACCTTTCTCATCTGCTTCTTCCCACTCGTCGTTAACTCCACCCAAGGCCTCGTGTCCACCGACCGCCACCTCGTCGAACTCTTCGCCATGTGGCGCACGAGCCGCCTCCAACAATTGCTCCGCCTCCGCGTCCCCGCCGCGCTCCCGTATTTTTTCACCGGCCTCCGCATCGCCGCCACGCTCGCGCCCATCGGCGCCCTCGTCGGCGATTACACGGCAGGCAGTTCCGCCGGCGACGGCGGCGGCCTCGGTTTCCAAGCGATCATCTTCTCCAGCCAAGCCAAATACGCCGCCCTCTTCGCCACCGCCGCCGTCACCTGCGTGCTCGGCTTCATTTTCACCTCCGGTGTCCTCTTCCTCAGTTGGCTTGCCCTCCACCAGTGGCACGACTCCTACGAAATCACCGACAAATAAATAGTAGGGCCGGGTCTCCGACCCGCCCTCCTCGCGCTCCCCAACAACGATCCAAAATCGTCATGCAACTCCGTCGCTTCCTCCGCTCCCTCCTCCTCGCACTCAGTGCTCCGCTCTTCACTCTCAGCACCATCGCTCCGGCCTTCGCCGCCACGCCCGCCAAAATCACCGTTCAACTCGACTGGGTCCCCGAGCCCGAACACGGCGGCCTTTACCAAGCCCTCGCCCGCGGCTTCTTCCGCGAGGAAGGTCTCGACGTCACGCTCCTCCCCGGCGGACCCGGCGCGCAGGTCATGCCGTCCGTCGCCACCGGTAAAGTCGACATCGCCCAAGCCGACTCCACCACCACGCTCCTCCAGCAAGCCGAGGGTCTCCCGTTCGTCACGTTCGCCGCCGTTTTCCAAGACGACCCGTCCGGCATTCTCGTGCACGCCGACAGCCCCGTCCGCACCTTCGCCGACCTCAAAGGTCGCACCGTCATCGCCCGCCCCGAGTGGCCCTTCCTCAAATTCCTCGAGAAAAAATACGCTCTCACGCTCAATATCGTTCCGCAGAATTTCTCCGTCGCCGCCTTCCTCGGCAACAAACAGGCGCTCCAACAGGGCTACTTCATCGCCGAGCCCTATCACATCACGCAGGCCGGCGGAAAAGCCCCCCGCTTCCTCTCCACGTGGGACGCCGGTTTCCGCGCCTATGCCGTGCTCATCACCAACAAGAAATTCGCCCGCGAACGCCCCGCCGACCTCCGCGCCTTCACCCGTGCCTATATTCGCGGCTGGCAAGACTACGTCTCCGGCGACCCCACGCCCGCGCACAACGCGTTGAAAAAAGCCCACGCCCCCAACACCGACGCCTTTCTCGCCTTCTCGCGCCAAGCCATCATCGACGAAAAACTCGTCACCGGCCGCGACGCCCCGGGCGGCCCGCAAAACGTCGGCCGTCTGGATCGCTCCCGCTACGCCGAGCAAATCGCCCAACTCGAATCTCTCGGCCTCCTCCCCAAAGGCAAACTCACCCCCGCCACCGCCTTCACGACCGAGTTCCTCCCGTAGTCTTCCGCCCACCGCCTAAAAAGCAGGGCGGACTTCAGTCCGCCGTTTCCGCCTCCGAGCCACTTCACTTCCGTGTATTCCGTGTGTTCCGTGGGCTAACCTAGAATTCCTTTCTCCAGGTCCAGCCCTCCGAATCCCATCCTCCGGCGTCCCGGCCATCCCCATGTCCTCCGAGCCCATGAGCCCGAGTCCCGCCGCCCCCGCCCCGACTCACTTCGCGCTCTCGACCTCGCTCTTCCTCCGTCTCCTCGCTCTCGTCCACACCCTCGCCTTC
>CALRZR010000325.1:0-7634 GCA_943372705.1 Opitutus sp. GAS368
CTGGGCGTGGGCGGCGGGGGTGAGGAAGAGGAGGAGAAAACAAGCTGAGAGCGGAGAGCTCAGAGCTGAGAGCACAAACCGATGGCTGAACATCCGCCTGGAGCATGTTTTGCTCTCAGCTCTCAGCCCCAGACTCTCAGCTAGTTTGAGTATAATATTCATCGGACGGTGAGGCGGTAGAAACGGGAGGCGCCGGCGGTCACGGCGGTGTAGACGGGGAGCACACCGGCGGCGGTGGCTTTGTGGAGGGTGACGGTCGTGCCGGTGGGCGTGAGCGCGAAGGGCACCGCCGTCCAGGTCGAGAGGTCGGTGCTTTGCTCGATGCCGTAGACTTTGCCGGTGATCGCGTAGAAGGCGAAGTCCACGGCGGTCGCGGACTTGGCGGTGATGCGCAGTTCGAAGCGTTCCGTGGCATCGCCGGCGAAGGTGCCGGCGACGTATTCGAGGAAGTTGCTCGTGCCGTCGCCGTCGAAGTCGCCGTTTTTGGTGACGAGGTTGATGTCCCAGCCCGCTTGGCCGGGGCGGCGGCCGGCTTGGTAGAGGACCCATTCCTGCCAGGCGTCGGGGAGGCCGTCATTGTTGGCATCGACGCCGAGGCTGAGGTCGAGGCGCACGCGTTCGCCGCCGTTGCCGGCGCGGAGCGTGTTGCTGGCTTCGATCGGGAAGAAGTTCTGGCCGTTCATCACGATCTTGAGCGAGTAGATGCCTTGCGGCGCGACGGCTTTGGTCGAGTAGACGCGCGTGCCGGCGTTGGTCTGGTCGATCCGGATGTTCAGCTCGTAGTTCGAGTCGAGCCGCAGGTCTTTGAAGATCGGCGCGCGGCCGATTTCCACGTTGTCGCGCAGCAGGATGATTTCCGCGCCGTCGACCGCGAGCGTCGCGCCCACTTGGTCGCGGACGAGGCCGTAAATCGTGTAATTGGGCACGGGCGGGAATGCGTGCACGGCCGGCGGGGCGAAGACGCACGCCGCCAGCGCGCATGCGGCGAGGGCGCGGCGCCCCCAGTGAACCAGAGAGGATTTCATGACGGTCGGGAGGGGGACCGGCGGTTACTCTTGGCCGTTGGCCGTCGCGGGTTTGGCGGGTTGCGCCATCACCGTGGACGAGGCCGAGAGGAGTTTTTCGATCGCGGCAATTTTCACGTCACGCGCGCGGTCTTTCGCTTCGAGTTCGGCCACGCGCCTTTTCAGCGCATCGTTCTCACGGGCGAGTTCCTGCGTGGCGGAGACATTGAGCATCGAGATCGCGTCGTAGTCGACCGTGCGGAAATCCTTCACCTGACGGCCAAAGACGAAGATCGTATCGGTCGCGGGAACGAACGCGGTGCGGAAACCATCCGGTTTCGCTTCCAGCACCTCGTAAACGCCGTCGGCCTTGTCATCAATCAGACGGACCCGCTCGCCCGGCTTCAGCTCATTCGCGAGTTGGATCCAGCCGTCGCGATAGACGGCCTTGGTGTAGATGTCCGGCACGGATTCGGTCTGCAGGCTGATCGCCTGGGGAAATACCCGCTCCACCTGCTGCGCGATCACCTTTTTATGCACGGCGTCGCCGTGAGCAATGGCATCCTTGTATTTGAAGTTGGTGATCTCGATCCCGCGCAGCGTCGCTAGATCCGCAACGGCATCGGAGCGGCTCAAGACCCTCTTCGTGCGCTCATCGGAGGTAACGATAACCGTGCCGCCGGTCCATGTGGAGTGGCTTGCGTAGATCGAGATTTGATGCCCGCCGTGCGAAACCGCGCCGGCGTAACCGCCCGAATTGATGTAGGGGCCGAACAAGCCGGACGTGACCGGGCCACCATGAACAATCAACTTGGCGACGGTGTCGCTTCCGGAACCGATCTGCACGTTGCCGCCGGAGTCTTGCAGAACCACTTTTCCGCCGGTGGAAGCGGAGCGCCAGTAGATATCGCCCAGCGGGCCATAGTGAATGTGGCTCGCATTGGTGCCGGATCCGATTCCCGTGGCGAGAAACACCGCGGATTGGGAGATACCCGCGGTCGCCGTAGGAGAGCTAACATACAATCTCGTTCCGCCGGGACTATTCGTGCCGATGCCGACATTGCCACTGCCGTCGATCCTCATCCGCTCCGTGCCGGCCGTGCCGAACACCAAGTTCTTATCCATATCCGCGGTGGTCGCAAAACCGGTCAGGTCGATGAAGGACTTTGTGTTCCCGTTGGTGCCGCCGCCGGCGCTCAACCGCAGAAATCCATCGTCGAAGGACACTCCGCCACTGCTGTAACCGTGGATCTCCGACGTGATGCGGGTCGAACCGACCGCAGGTCGGAGGTTTGCATTGGTGAGCCCGCCCTTCAGCAGCAGCGCGCCGCTGTTGCTGATCCGCAGCCGCTCCGCACCGGCGGTGCCGAAGACCAAGGTCTTGTCCATGTCGGTCACATTGGAGAAGCCGGTGAGGTCGATGAAGCTCTTGGCGCTGGCGGTGGTGCCGCCGCCGGCACTCAGGCGGAGAAACCCATCATCCTGAAACGGGCTGGTGCTGCTATAGCCACCGATCTCACCTGCCACACGGCTTGCTCCGACCGTGGGCCGGCCGGAGGAACCGGTGAGCGCACCCTTGAGCATCAGCGCGCCATTGACGTCGAGCGCCGCATTCGGGGCGGACGTGCCGATGCCGACGCGGTTGCTGGTGTCAATGGTGATGCCCGAGGCGCCCACACCCGACTGGAGGAGGAGCTTGCCGGCGCTGGCGCGGACCACGACATCGTTGATAGCCGCGTCGGTGCTCAACGAGCCGACGGAGGAGGCGGTGCCGACCGTGCCGACCGCGTTGTTGTCGGCGTTGGCCAGCACGAAAGAGGCGTTGGCGACGCCGCCGGCGCGGATGTTGCCAGCGACATCGAGCTTGGCGGCGGGGTTGGCGGCGCCGATGCCGATGAAGCCGTTATCGGCGGCAACAAGGGAACTGGCGCCATTCGAGCCGAGGGCCTCGGCGTATTTGGCACGGAACGCGTAGGCCGAGCTAACGAGTTGCTGGCGCGGGGAGATCTCGGGATCGGCCGTGCCGGCATTGCCGTCGTCGATCGTCACCCCGAGGTAGCGCGTCGCGCCACCGAAAATGCCGGTCGATCCCACGTTAAAGGTAGCGCCGTTTGGGCCTTTGGCCGTCTCGCTATACCCGAGCGGCGTGCCGGTAACCGTGGTGCCTTGGCCGATCAGCACACTGAACTCACCATCGGATATGGTCACCGTCTGCTCTTCGGAGTAAACGAGGTCGTTGATCGTGCTGTTACTCTGGTGGCTCCAGATGCGGAACGTCACCTTGCGGTTGACCGGAGAGGGACTGGCGCCGACGAGTGTGCCGTTGGCGTTGGTGACTTTGCCCTGATAGCTGATGAGGCTAGGCACCGCGCTCGTCTGGGCGTGCACCGGGGCAAGGAGGGAACCGATCGCGAGGAGCGGGGACAACACGGACGCGAGCAGTCGGCGTCGCCACGACAAAACCGAGGTGCGGGCGGAGAGCGAGGGGAGCATTTTCATAGTCATGGGAAAGGAGCGGACGTGGAGCTGGCACGAAAAAGCCGGATCATTTTTTTCGAAGGACCGACGCGGGGTAACATCGATCCGGCTAAAAATCTGCCGGCTTGAAACAAGCGGCAGGATGAAGCGGGGCGGACGGAAAAAAATATCATAGTCTCATTGAAAAATCATTGGGGACTTAACCCTGTTTTTACTAAGTAGCGGGTGCCGCACCGGCCGCGGCGGCGAAGGGTTTCCGGGTGGGTTGGGGCCGAAATCGCAAAGAGGAACGCGCTCGATCTGAGCATGCGAAGAGCGCCGAGGGAGTCGGCGTGGTTGTCTTGGAACGAGCCGGTTTGGGGCGAGCGGGGGTGGAACATTGGCCAGGGAGTCTCCCGCTACCTGCGAAAATTTCCGGCCAAAGGGGCCACGCCTTCTGCCCTATTTTTTTCGGCGGCGCCAAATCGCCGGGGGCAACAAGTCGCAAGGCCCACCGGCTTTCCGGTTTGGCCTGCCTTTCGTAGAGGCGTCCCTTGTGGACGCCCGCGGGCGCCGACGAGCGACGCCCCTACCCAATCCGGAAAGCCGTGCGCAAGGCCAGCCGGTGCGGCCTACCGCCCGCCACCGACGGAATCGGGAGACGCGGCGCGCTGAGAGTCGGGCGTTCACAGGGGCTGCGCGGCAAGGCGAGGCGTGGAGGGAGCAAGAGTAAGAGAAAGAGGAAAGATAAAGATTCTCGGACGGATCTATTTGCGCGAGGCAGCGAAACCGCCGCCGGCGTCGGTGGCGTAGAGGCGGTTGTTCGCGAGATCGTGAAACACGAGGTAGCGGCCTTCGCGGTTGCGATGGCGGGCGAGGCGGGTGAGTTCGGCGGCGGAGGGAAACCACGCGGGCGGCGAGGCGAGCTCGGGCGCCGGGGCATCGGGGGCGACGGGAACGAGTTCGAACGGGTTGTCTTTGAAAAACCACTCGCGGAAGGCGGGACTCGGCTGCACGGCGATGAACCATTGCCATTTCTCGACGCCGCTGGAGCCGTCGAGCGAGTCGCGGCGCTCGGCGTGGAGGATGCGGTCATCCGCGGCGGGGCGGCGCCAGAAGGCGCGCTGGAAGACGGCGGCGTGGTCGCGTTCGAGGGCGACGGAGTTCGGCGCGGCGTTGGCGGGCAATTTCGGGATAATGGGCGCGGCCGCCGGGGCCGGCGGCGTGGAGTTGGATTTCCAATACAGCGCGGCGCCGAGCGCGAGAAGGACGGCAGCGGCGGAGAAGACGAGGGGGAGAGGGCGCAATTTCATGGGCTGGGGTGGCGGTTCAGCGTAGCTTCCGTGCAAGACGAGACGAACAAGGGGCTAACGGTAGGAGCCTGCTTGCAGGCGATGCGATTGCACGACAACGGCCAACATCCCGAATCGCCTGCAAGCAGGCTCCTACCTCCAAGCCACTGGGTCTCTGCGAGAGAGCGCATGGGGCTCAGCGCACTTCGTAAACTTCGACGAGGGCGACGCCGGTCGTGCCGGCGAGGCCGGAGACTTGCGCGGTGTAAGGGCCGGGCGCGAGGGTGAGGAGCAGCGCGGAATCGGCGCTGCCGGCGGCGAGCGGGAAGGCCCCGGCGGCCGCGGCGGTCTCGGCGAGCGCGGTGGCATTCGCGGACGTGGACCAGCCGACGTTGCGAGCGATTTCGTTGGAGCCGGAGAACACGGCGAGTTGCGGACGCGCGAGGGCGCCCTCGACGCCGAACGCGGTGAGGCCGGGGCCGACGGCGCGGACGAGGTAACGTTGCGACGTGGTGCCTTCGACGACGAGGCCGACGATGAGGGTGTCGGCATCGCTGCCGGCAACGGCGCGGATCGAGAGGTTGTTGATGCGTTGTCCGGGTGTGGCGGCGGAGAGGTCGTAGGCTTCGACGAGGCCGACGCCGATACGCGCATCGGCGCTGCCGATCACGGCCGAGTAGGTGCCGGGGGCGAGCGTGGCGATGAGGGCGGAGTCGGCGCTGCCGGGCGTGAGTGCAAAGGCGCCGACGCGCGCGGCGGAGGTGACGAGCGCATCGGTGGAGCCGCCGCCGGACCAGCCGACGTTGCGCGCGAGCGGCGTGGTGGTGCCGCTGCGGAAAAGTTCGAGCGTGGGCGCGGCGACGGTGCCGGGCACGCCGAAGGCCGCGAGTCCGGGGCCGATGGCGCGGAGCAGCACGGGTTTCGGCGTGTCGCCGGTGATGACGAAGCCGGCGATGGTCACGCGTTCGCCGGCGCCGGCGAGGGCGCGGGCGGAGAGATTGCCGAGGCGGGCCGTGGGGGTCGTGACCGGCGGCGTGACGACGGGCGGAGTGACCACGGGGGCAGCGGCGACGTTGAACGAGCGCGTGACGTCGGGCGCGGCGTTGGTGGTGTCGGAGCCGGGCTGCGAGGCGCGCACGACGACGAGGCCGGTGCCGGTGGCGGTGAGCACGGCGCCATTGAGCGTGGCGGGGCCGCTGAGCACGGAGAACGTAACAGGCAGGCCGGAGCTCGCGGTGGCGGCGAGTGTGAGCGTCGTGACGGTGGACGGCTGGTCGGCGATGGCGGGGAACTCGATGCTCTGCGTTTGCTTCGTCGTGGTGAACGCGAGGTCGGTGGTGGCGGCGAGATAGTTGGCGGTGCCGGCCTGCGTGGCGCGGAGCGTGATCGTCGCGGCGCCGGTGGGCGTGACGGTGGAGCCGGCGACGGTCGCCGGGCCCGCGAGCACGGCGAGAGCGACGGGCTCGCCGGAGGTGGCGGTCGCAGTGACGTTAAACGCGGTGCCGACGCGCAGCGTGGTCGGGAGCGGCGCAAACGCGATCGACTGCGCGGCCTTCGCGATGACGAGTGTGCCGGTGGCGCTGCCGCCGTAAGCGGGATCGTTGACGGTGGCGACGACGGTGTAGGAGCCGGCGTTTACCGGGACGACGGCGCTGCCGTTGTATGTGAACACCACGCCGAGGCCGGCGGGCGCGGTGACGGCGGTCGCGGCTTTCGGCGTCCCGGTGTAGGTCGCGGCGAGGGAGCCGAGCGTGACGGTCGCGGCGGGGGCGGTGACGGCGAGCGTGAAGGCGCCGCTGACGATGCTGCCGGCGGCGTTGGTGACGGTGCAGGTGTAAGTGCCGGCGTCGGTGGGCGTAAGGTTGGCGAGCGTGAGCGCGGCGGTGGTCGCGGTGGCATTGGCGGTGAGCGCGGTCGTGGCGTTCTTGAACCACTGATACGTGAGCGGGGCGGTGCCGCTCGCCGTGATCGCAAACGTGACACTCTCGCCGACGGCTTTGGTTTGCGCACCGAAATTGCCGGTGGCCCCGGGCGCGACGGTGCCGGAGGTGGCGGCGGCGTTGAGCGCGAGGTTGTCGAACGTCATGCGGAACGCCGTGGTCCCCACCCCGCCGCCGCCGATGCTCCAGCCCGTGATCTGCGTCGGCGCGAAGCTGCCCGCCCACGCCGGAATGGGGATTTGCACCGAGGTGAGCGTGCCGATCGCAAAGGCCGACATGCTGACGGAGAAGACCTGCGTATTGAGATTCCGGTCTTCGAACTGGATCGCGAAGGTGCCCGCCGCGTTGCCGGCCTCGCGCTGCGCCGTGACCGTGATGAAGTTCATGCCGGTGGCGTTGAGCGTGAGGCCGGTGGCGCCCCAGCCGTTCTCATCGCGCGCGGTGCCGCCGACGGTGAGCGCGGTGGCGGAGGCCGTGGTTTGGCCGATCCACGACGTGCCGGCGCGCACGGCACCGGTGGTCGCACCGGCGTTGAACGAATCGAGCAAGATCGTCTGCGCGGAGCAAACGCGGAGAAGGACGAGCGCGGCTAGGAGTAATTTCCACACGCGGCGCATGAGTGCCGGGAGTTGCGGCGGCGTCAAGAAAACCGGAGGAAAGCCGCCTGAGTGTAACAGCCCGGTTACTATTCCCATTTCGCATCTACGAGGTGGGTGGGACTTTTTCCGCGGCTGCCGGATCGCGGTCGCACGCCCTCCCGCGCGCACGCACCGCCCGGCGACGTTTTTCAACCCTCAGTGAGCCACTCCCATCCCGACGAGAAAAATTCCATGAACATCCTGCGTCCGTTATCACCCCTCCGGATCGGCCTCGCGGCCGCCGCGCTCTACGCGGCCGGTCTCGTCACCCTCATCGTCGCGCAACCCACCGCGCCCGCCCCG
>CALRZR010000326.1:0-7622 GCA_943372705.1 Opitutus sp. GAS368
GCGCGCGCGCCAACTTCGTCTCAATATTGCGCTGGAGGAAACGTTTGAGCGGACGAGCGCCAAAGACCGGGTCGTAGCCCTTCTCGGCGGCCCACTCTTTCGCCTTCTTGTCGAGCGTCACGGTCACACGGCGGTCGGCGAGGCGTTTGGTCCGGTCGGCGAGCAGGAGGTCCACGATGGTTGTGATTTCCTCCAGCGTGAGCGGCTTGAAGAGGATCGTTTCGTCGATGCGGTTGAGAAACTCGGGACGGAAGGCCTTGCGCAGCTCCATCATCACGCTCTCGCGCACACTTTCCGGGATCGTATCACCGGTCACGCCTTCGAGCAGGTGACGCGAACCGAGGTTCGAGGTCATTATGATGACCGTATTTTTGAAATCCACCGTGCGCCCTTGCGAATCCGTGATGCGGCCGTCGTCGAGCACTTGCAGCAGCACGTTGAACACATCCGGGTGCGCCTTCTCGATTTCGTCGAAGAGGATCACCGCATACGGCTTCCGCCGCACGGCTTCGGTGAGCTGCCCGCCTTCGTCGTAGCCGACGTAACCCGGGGGCGCGCCGATGAGCCGCGCCACGCTGTGCTTCTCCATGTATTCCGACATGTCGATGCGCACCATCGCCGCTTCGGTGTCGAAGAGCGTCTCGGCGAGCGTCTTCGCGAGCTCGGTTTTGCCGACACCCGTCGGGCCGAGAAACAGGAAACTACCCACGGGCCGCCGCGGATCTTTGATGCCGCTGCGCGCGCGCAAGATCGCCTCGGTCACGAGTGTCACCGCCTCGTGCTGGCCGATCACGCGCTGGTGCAGCACGTCTTCGAGGCGCAGGAGTTTGTCCTTTTCCCCTTCGACGAGACGCGTGACGGGCACGCCGCTCCACTTCGAAACGACTTCGGCGATCTCTTCCTCGGAAACTTCTTCTTTGAAGAGCGTGGTCTGCTCTCGCCCTTTCTTTTCGAGGCGCTTCAACTCCTCTTCCATCTGCGGGATCTTCCCGTGGCGCAGCTCCGCCACCTTGTTCAGGTCGTAGGCACGCTCGGCTTTCTCCATCTCAAGGCGCGCGGCCTCGATTTCCTCGCGCAGTTTACGCGTCTTCTGCACGGACGCTTTTTCCTTTTCCCAGTGGAGCTTGATGCCTTTCGCCTGCTCGCGGGCCTCGGCGAGTTCCTTCCGCAGCGCGTCGAGCCGGCGCTTGCTGGCTTCATCTTTTTCCTTCGCGAGGGCGGTCTCCTCGATTTCGAGGCGCAGCACCTTGCGGGTGAGTTCGTCGAGTTCCTGCGGCATCGAATCCATCTCGGTGCGGATCATCGCGCAGGCCTCGTCCATCAGATCGATGGCCTTGTCGGGCAAAAAGCGGTCGGTGATGTAGCGGTTGGAAAGCGTCACAGCGCTCACGAGCGCATTGTCCTGGATGCGCACGCCGTGGTGCAGCTCGAAGCGCTCCTTGATGCCGCGGAGAATCGACAACGCGTCCTCGACGCTCGGCTGGTCAACCACGACCGGCTGGAAGCGCCGCTCGAGCGCGGCATCCTTCTCGATGTGCTTGCGATACTCGTCGAGCGTGGTCGCGCCGATGCAGTGCAACTCGCCGCGCGCGAGCATGGGCTTGAGCAAATTGCCCGCGTCCATCGCGCCCTCGGTCTTGCCGGCGCCGACGATCGTATGGAGTTCGTCGATGAAAAGAATGATGCGACCGTCGGCCTGTTTCACCTCGTTGAGCACGGCTTTGAGGCGTTCCTCGAATTCGCCGCGGTATTTCGCACCGGCGACGAGCGCGCCCATATCGAGTGAGAAAATGGTTTTGTCCTTCAGCCCCTCGGGCACGTCGCCGCGCAGGATGCGCTGCGCGAGGCCCTCGACGATGGCGGTCTTGCCGACACCCGGTTCACCGATGAGGACGGGGTTGTTCTTCGTTTTGCGCGAGAGTATGCGGATGGTGCGGCGGATCTCTTCGTCGCGCCCGATCACGGGGTCCATTTTGCCCTTCCGCGCTTGGGCGACGAGATCGATGCCGTATTTCTCGAGCGCGGCGTAAGTCGCCTCGGGGTTGTCGGTCGTCACGCGCTGCGCACCGCGCATGTCCTTCAACACGGTGAGCACTTTCGCGCGGTCGAGACCGAAGCTCTTGAAGAGTTTCTTGAGCGCCTCGGGTTTCGCGACATCCAGCAAGCCGAGCAGCAGATGCTCCACCGAGACAAAATCATCCTTGAGCGACTTCGCCTCCTCCTCGCCCCGCGTGAGCACGTCGTTCACCGCCTGCGTGACGTATACTTTGGAGGTGTCGACCGAGCCCGTGACTTTGGGAATGCGCTCCAACTCCCGCTCGACCGCGAGTTGCACGGCGGCCGGCGTGATCGACATTTTTTCGAGCAGACCGGGCACGATGCCGTTTTCCTGGGCGGCGAGTGCGGAGAGCAGGTGCCACGTGTCCACCTCGTTGTGATTGAGACGGCGGGCGATCGCTTGCGCGTCGGTGACAGCCTGACGCGACATCTGGGTGAGTTTGGCGAGATCCATGATGAACTACCTTCGCATGAGCCGCGCCAGTCCGCCAATGGGGTGTTTCCCGTCGTGGGATTTTCCGATGCAGGCGCGCACCGCGCCACATTGCGACAAAGCGCGGCATCACCCCGCGCCATTCTTGCACAAACCGCTGTCGCGGCCGTCAGGGATTTCCTGCGGGTGGGCGGGCACGTCCCGGTGCCCGCATTCGCAAATCTTCGTGATGCTGAGTGGACGGGATTCACCGCGATCTTCGCGGCGGGGCCGGTCGGGTTACTTTCCCGCAGCCGGCGGCGAGGCGGTGGCGTTGAACGCGTCGAACTTCTGCTGCCAACCGGCGGCTTTCGCCGGCTGGCCCCAGTCCGTGTAGAGCTGCACGAGACGTTCGGCGCCTTCTTGGACGCGCACATCACCCTTGGCCGGGGTCCTCGCCTTGTGTTGCATCAGGCCCTCGTAAGCCGAAACGAGCAGCGGTTCGGCCTCGGCGAACTTCTTCTGCCCGGCCAACGCACCGCCGAGCAAGCTGCGGGCATTGAAGGTCTGCGAGTCGCGGCCCAGCTTTTTTTCGAAAACGGCCAGTGCCTCGCGCAGCACGGGTTCCGCGTCGGTGAATTTTTGCCGGGCGATCAGGATTTTTCCCAGCGCCGCCCGGGCGTTCGCCGCCGAGGTGGCATCAGCCCCGTCTTTCCGCAGCATGGCGGACAGTAATTCCCGGTAGGCCGGTTCCGCTGCGGGCCAGTCGCCCGCAAGCTCACCCGCGAGGGCCAGATTGTTCATCGACTTGAGCGTGTCGGGATGTGCGGCGCCCAACAGGCGCTTTTGAATTTCCCACGCTTGGGCAGAGAGCGCCGCCACCTCGGCCTGCTTGCCTAGAAAGCGATATACCTCGGCCAAGAGCCCCATGTTCATGAGAGTGTTGGGGTGCTCGGCGCCGTGCACTCGCTTCGCAATCTCCAACGTCGGGGCGAGGAGAGTAACGCCCTCGGCCGTCTTACCCTGGGCCACATACGCGACGCCCATAGTGAGCATCGACCTGAGCGTGTCGGGGTGTTCCGCACCGAGAACACGCTTTCGAATCTCAAATGTCTGAGCAAAAAGCGCTGCGGCCTCGGCAGTCTTACCTTGGGCGCCATACGCGACGGCCAAATTTTCCATCCACAGGATCGTGTTCGGATGCTCCGCGCCGAGCACCCGCTTTCCAATTTTCCAAATATCGGCAAAGAGCGCGGCAGCCTCGGCAGACTTGCCTTCGGCGCGATACGTGAGGGCCAGATTGTTCGTCGACATGAGGGTGTCGGGATGCTCTGCCCCAAGCACCCGCTTCCGAATCTCCAAGTTCTGCGCATGGAGCGCCGCGGCCTCGGCCGTCTTGCCTTGCACTTGATACGTGTTGGCTAGGCGGTTCATCGACATGAGCGTGTCGGCATGCTCTGCGCCGAGCACCCGCTTCCGGATCTCCAAGGTCTGCGCTCCGAGCGCCACGGCCTCGGAATACTTGCCTTGGTCGTGATAGGCGATGGCCAGATTGTGCATCGACGTGAGCGTGTCGGGATGCTCGGCCCCAAGCAGCGGTTTGCGCAGTTGCACCGCGCGTTCGAGGTGCACCACGGCTTTGGCCGCATCGCCGACACCGCGGTAGGTCGAGCCGATCACGTCACGCACAGCCGCCTCGGTGAGCGGCTGATCTTTGAAGCGGTCGCCGACTTTCTCTGCGGCGCGGTCCAGCGCCTCCCTTACCTTGAGGTCGGGGTTCGCCGTGGTCGCCGCCTCGGCCTGCGTGCGGCTGTCGGCCTGGCGGAGCAGATCGTTCTGCAAGAAGTCACTCACCGCCTTGCTGATGCTCGCCTCGTCCCGGGCCACTTTCTCGGCGGTAAGCGCCTGCTCGCGCGCCAATTTCTCGGCGTTGCGAGAGGCCGTGGCGGCATCACGGTCGGCGATCGCCTGCCGCTCCGCCCGGCCGGCCCGTTCACTCGCCGCCTTGCTGATCGCTGCTTCGTCCCGGGCCTGTTTCTCGGCGACGAGCGCCTGCTCGCGCGCCAGCTTCTCGGCGTTTCGTGAGGCCGTGGCGGCATCACGGTCGGCGATCGCCTGCCGCTCCGCCCGGCCGGCCCGCACCGCCTGCCACGTGCTCACCGCAGCGCCCAGCACGAGCGTGAGGGACACGAGCGCGGCGGCCGCGAAGGCGAGCCGGTTGCGGCGGACCCATTTTTGCAACCGGTAGCCGGTGCTGGGCGGACTGGCGGAGACCGGCTCGCTCGCGAGATGGCGGCGGATATCGTCTGCGAGGTTGTTGGCCGTATCGTAGCGGCGCGCACGGTCCTTTTCGAGGCACCGCATGACGATCCAGTCGAGGTCACCCCGCAGGCCGGAAACCAGTTTGGGCGGGCTGCTCTGGCGCTGGAGCGCCGCCGTATCGAGCGCCGCGCCCGGCAGCGTGCCCAGCCGCGTGGAGGGCTTCGGCGGGTCCACCTCGCGGATGTGCCGCCGGATTTCGTCGAGCCCCACCTTGTGCAGCTCCGCGGTATCGAACGGCGTCCGGCCGGTGAGCAACTCGTAGAGCACCACGCCAAGCGAATAAATGTCAGAGCGGGTATCGATATCGACGGCGCTCAGCTGCGCCTGCTCCGGGCTCATGTAGGCCGGCGTGCCCATCACTTGATCGACCACGGTAAAATATGTCTGGTCGGTGAGCCGGCCCCCGGTGGCTTTCGCAATGCCAAAGTCGATGACCTTGGGCACGGGCGCGTCGTCATGCAGGGCGACGAGGATGTTCGAGGGTTTGAGATCGCGGTGGATGATGCCCTTTTGGTGCGCGTGCTGCACCGCCGAGCAGACCTGCGCGAAGAGTTCCAACCGCGCCCCTGTAGACAGTTTCTTCTGATCGCAAAAGGTCGTAATCGGCACGCCCTGCACCAGTTCCATCACGAAGTAGGGTCGGCCCATATCCGTGGTCCCGGCATCGAGGACCTTGGCGACGTTGGGATGGTCCATCAGCGCGAGGACCTGGCGCTCCGTCTCGAAGCGGGCGATGACCTCCTTCGTGTCCATCCCGAGCTTGATGATTTTTACCGCGACCCGGCGCCGCACCGGGTGCTGCTGCTCCGCCATCCACACGATGCCGCAGCCGCCCTCGCCGAGTTTCTGGATCAGCTTGTAGGGGCCGATCCGGTCGCCGGCCTTTTGCTCGGCCAATCCGGCCACGCTTGCCGGCGCAGTGGTCGAACCGGTCACGAGCCCCGACAGCAGCAACGCTTGAATGCGCTGCACGAACGGCTCCGGCGTCGCTCCCTGCGGCAGGCGCGTCCACTGCACGGCCTTGAACTCGGGCGGCACATGCGCCGCGGCGTCCGGTGTCGCATCGATCACGACGGGAATCAGGAAAGGCCGCGCCGCGGCCATCGCATGCGTGCGCTCGGCGGCGAGTTTCCACTCGATCCGAAAATACCCCTCGAGCCGCACCTGCGTGTTCGCGGAAATGACGGAGATGAACAGCGCGCACTCGTTGATCTGGTTGCGGATTTTCCGGTCCCAGGCATCGCCGCCCACGAGTTCGCTCTGGTCGAACCACACTTCCACGCCCGCGCCTTGCAGCGCATCGCGGACGCGTTTGGCGGCTTCGGCATCTTGTGAAGCGTAGCTGAGGAAGACTGCCTTGGCGGGTTCGGACAACGAGGGGAGGAGTTGCGTGGCCGGAAGCACCGCCGCAGTGAAAAATTACCCGCCACCCATAGCGAGACCATACTGCCACGCTGGCCGGAGAGTAATCCGGCGCGCTCGCGGGTTTCCCGAAAAACCTGCAATCCGCAGTGCTCGCTCATGCGGGCACAGGGACATGCCCGCCCACCTTGAGAGCGCAGCCCCCCTCACTCGGCGCTACGCCAACACTCCGGAAATCACTTCGCCCGCAATGCCGGTGAGGCGCACGTCGAGGCCTTGGAATTTCGTCGAGAGCCGGTGGTGATCCACGCCGAGCAGGGCGAGGATCGTCGCGTGCAGATCGTGCACGCTCACGACGTCCTGCACGGCGCGGTAGCCGAGTTCGTCGGTGGCGCCGTAGGTCGTGCCAGGTTTCACGCCGCCGCCGGCCATGAACACGCTGAACGACAAAATGTGGTGATCGCGCCCGGTGCCCTGCCCCATCGGCGTGCGGCCAAATTCGCCGCCCCAGAGGATCAGCGTGTCGTCCAACATGCCACGTTGTTTCAAATCTTTGATGAGCGCCGCCGTCGCCTTATCGACCGCCATCGCGCCGGACTTCATCCCTTCCTCCAACTGCCCGTGGTGATCCCACGCGCGGTGGTAGAGCTGGATCATGCGCACGCCGCGTTCGGCGAGGCGCCGCGCGAGCAGACAGTTGGAAGCGTAGCTGCCGTCGCCCGCTTCTTTCACGCCGTAGAGGTCGAGCATTTCCTTCGGCTCGTTTTTGAAATCCACGAGATCGGGCACGCTCGCCTGCATTTTGAACGCGAGTTCGTATTGGGCGATGCGCGTGGCGATCTCGGGATCGTGCTGCTCTTCGCCGAGGAAGCCGTTGAGGCGCGCGATCTCGTCGACGACCTGGCGCTGCGTGCTCTGGCACACGCCTTCGGGATTGCCGATGTAGTGCACCGCATCGCCGCGCGACTGAAACTGAATGCCCTGAAAACGGCTCGGCAACACGCCGCTGCTCCACTGGCGCGCCGAGATCGGCTGCTGGCCGAATTTGCCCTCGGAGGTGAGCACCACGAAGCCCGGGAGATTCTGCGTCTCCGCGCCGAGCCCATACGTGAGCCACGAGCCCATGCTGGGCCGGCCCTTGATGATCGAGCCGGTGTTCATGAACGCGTGCGCGGTGTCGTGGTTGATCTGCTCCGTCTGCATCGAGCGGATCACACACAGTTCGTCGGCCACGCTCGCGATGTGCGGAAACAAATCGCTGATCTCTATGCCTGCCTTCCCGTGTTTTTGAAACGACGTGAACGATCCGCGCGCCTTCAACACGGAGCCCTGCAACTGCGCGAGCTGCTGCCCCTTCGTGAACGACTCGGGAAACGGTTTGTCGTGGAGATCCTTCAACAGCGGCTTCCAGTCGAACGTCTCGAACTGCGAGGGTCCGCCCGCCATGCAGAGGAAGATCACGCGCTTC
>CALRZR010000327.1:0-7519 GCA_943372705.1 Opitutus sp. GAS368
AAAATCCGCCGCGCGCCACCGCCACAGCTTCGCAAATTTCGTCCCGCTCAGCAGCCGCTCCTGCCACGTCGCCAACTCCGCCACCACCTTGCGGTGCGTCACGTGTTCGAGCCCCGAAAAATCCCACGCGTCAAACTCGGGAAACAGCGCCTCCCCCTTGCGCAAATCCGGCCGGTGACCCCCGATCAACTCCTCGAGCTTCTGCAGCCGCGCACTCAGCTCCGCCACCTTCGCGCGCGCCTCTTCCTCGCGCCGCGCATCCTTGAGCAAATCCGCGCGTGCCTGTTTGCACTCAAACACCGCCGTCCGCCGCCCTGACCCGCGCGAACACGCCGCCACGTCCGCGCGATAACCGCTCTTCGGCACCCGCACTTCGCTCGCCGCAATCGCGAACCCCTGCTCCCGCGCCCACGCGAGCGCCAGCGCCTTCAGCCGCCGGTGATTCTCCGTCTCGCCCCGAGCCACCGGAGAAACTCCCCCTCCCTCCGTCCCCCGTCCATGTTCCGTAGTCATTCGAAATTCGTCATCCGTCATTGGTCATTAGTCATTGGTCCTTGGTCATTGGCCCTTGGTCCTTGGACATTGGCCCTTGGTCATTGGTCCTTGGTCCTTGGTCCTTCCCCTCCTCACCCGCACATCCAAAAATCCCGTCCCTCCACATACCCGCGCTCCACGAGCCGCGCCCGGTTATACTCCCGCGCCCCGCGCGTCGTCACGTAACTCAGCACCACAATTTCTCCCGCCGCCGGCAACGCTTCCGGCCCGATCACCGGCGCCCCCGTCCCGCCGATCCCGCGCCCCGTCTTCTTCGCGTCCACATCGACGTATCCGGCAATCCTTACGCCGTGCACCGTCAGCCACGCTGCCCGTTTCCGCGTGTGCCGCCCCGCACCCCACACCCACACCGCGCGCCCGCCGCCGCTCCGGGCCAACTCCCGTGCGAGCCACTCCGCCTTCACCCGAAAAAAGGCATCCGGCGCATACCGCGCATCCGTCCGCGTCAACCGCCACGCCGAGTCGTGCCACGTCAGCAGCACCCGCGGCACCTTCGCGATCCGCACGCCCGCATCCAGCCAGCGCAGCCACAGCTCATAATCCTCCGGAAAATTCCCGTCGCGAAATCCGCCATACCTTTCCTCCAACCCGCGCCGCCACAGCACACTCGGATTCGCCACCGGCTGCTCCGTAAACCGCCCGCGCGCGATCTCCTCCGGCGTCACGAGCGAATTCAACCAGTCCACGTGCAACGCATACCCCGCGCTCGCCGCCCGGTTCCCGCCAAACTCCACCAAGCTCCCCACCACGCCCACGTCACGATTTTCCGCCGCCTCCAAAAACGCCACTTGCTCCGCCAACCGCTCCGGCGCCGACACATCGTCCGCATCCATCCGCGCCACAAAATCCCCATGCGCCGCCGCGATCCCCGCATTCGCCGCCACCACCACGCCCGCGTGCTCCCGCTCGATCACCCTCATCCTCGCCTCCTCCCGCGCCAGCGCCCGCAGCACGTCCCGCGTCCCGTCCGTCGACCCGTCGTCCACCACCACCAACTCCCAATCGCCCCAAGTCTGCGCGCGAATACTCCCGATCGCCCGCGCAACCGTCGCGACCGCATTAAACACCGGCATAATCACCGAGACCCGAGGCATCCCCCCAGCCAAACCACTTCCGCCACGGATTACACGGACGAACCCACACCGACCCCCGCACGCCTCGGTCTTATCCGTGTTCATCCGTGTGATCCGTGGTTAAAAACAAAAAGCCCCGGCCTTTCCGCCGGGGCTGACTGTTCGCAGTAAAACGATCTCTACCGTTGTGTGGTGTGGTTTCGCCGTCGCCGCGCTACTTCAGACCGCGCGCATCCTTCTTTGCGGCCTTCACCGGCTTCGCCATCGAGCCCGTCACCAAAAACTTTTCCAATTTTTGCGTGCTGCCCGCCGGTTCCTCCAGCGAGCCCGTCACCAAAAATTTCGGCAACTCCTCCGCTTTCGTCGCCGCGGCCGAGGGCGTCGCCGCCATCGATCCCGTGACCAGGAATTTGTCCAGTTTCTGCGTCGAGCCCGCCGGTTCTTCGAGCGAGCCCGTCACCATAAACTTGTCCAGCTTCGTGGTGCTGTCGGCCGGTTCCGCGAGCGAACCGGTTACGAGGATTTTTTCGAGCTTGGTGGCATCGTCATTGGCGAACGCGACCGACCCGAGGGTCAGCGCGGCGAGGAGTGCGAGTTTGGTTTTCATGTTGGTATGTTATTTTTTGGTTTTGTTGTGATCCTGAAATTTATCGCCACCCCTTTCCCCGCCGCCCCTCCGTCCTTCCGAATCCGTGTCTATCCGTGCAATCCGTGGTTAAAAATTCTGCGTGTTCCGCTCCTCCACGTTCTAATGGAAAGTGATATACTGGATACCGCGCCGGTTCGCATAGTCGCTGATCGCCACGAGCTCCGTCGCGTTTTGCGGCTCGAGCACAAACCACCCGCGCTCCGTCAGAAATAGCCCCACCGCATGCCGCTCCCGCGTGCGCCCCACGCCGGAAAACGCCTGCGATTGAAACACCACCACCTGCGCCATCGCCGGTCCCGCCGTGTGCCCCACGATCCCCGCGAGCCCGGTCATCTGCCGCAGAAAAATACAAAAGTCGTCACAGTCCCCGCCCTCCGCGCCCCGCGCATCCGCGACCTCCTTCAACGTCTCCACCGCCTCGCGGTAAAACGGCATGAACGTCTTCACGAGCCACTCGTGTTTGATCACCGCATACTTCGCGTCGAGCAATGGCCCGAGAAACGCCCCTTTCGGCAACAACTTCTGCGCCGAGATCAGCAACTCCTCCGCCTTGATCGTCTCGGCTTTTTCCAGCGCCGGCGGAAACGCCATCTGCGGCCCCTTCGCCACGCTCTTCGCCGACACAGTCGCTGCCGCGATCAAACCCGCAGCCAGACCAACGACGTGAAACACACGACGAAACGACACGCCGTCACGTTGAAACGCCCGCCCCCTCTGTCAATCGGCCAGACCCCAAATGGGTAATAGTGCCGGGGCAAAACCCACTGAACCGGTTCACAAGATACCGCGGGAGCGCGCCCGACCTCCCCACCCAGTGGCACAATCTCCGCATTCTTCTCCGCAATCTTCCTACCCAAGAAATTTTCCTACCTCCTTCCGAAACCACCCACCCGCTCACTCCACCCCCGCGCTTCGCCGATCAGGCGAGGCCCGCACACCCGCATCGCCCCTCCGCTCCGAAAAATCAGCGTAGATCAGCGGTTCACTCCTCGGTCATTCTGTCGCATAAGATTCCCCACATTTTCCCTGTCGGATTTTCCGCGTCCGCGGCGATAACCTCTCAACCGCCACCGCTTCACTCGCCGCTCCCGACCCCATTCGCCCCACCGCCATGACCGATCACGCCCTGCTGCAAACCTACGCCGCCCAAGGCGCGTCCGCGCAGGCCGCCTTCGCCGAACTCGTCGCCCGCCATCTGAACCTCGTTTACTCCGCCGCCCGCCGCCAAGTCCCCTACCTCGCCGACGACATCGCGCAGTCCGTCTTCCTCGATCTCGCCCGCCACGCGCGCACCTTCCCCGCCGACCAACCCCTCGCGCCCTGGCTCCACGTCGTCACGCGCCGCACCGCGGTCGACACGATCCGCCGCGAGTCGCGCCGCACCGCCCGCGAACACACCGCCGCCCAACTCGCCGCCACCGCCGCCATGCCTCCGTCTTCGTCCTCTCCGTGGTCTGCCATCGCGCCGCACGTCGACGAAGCCGTCGCCGCCCTCCCCGACCCCGACCGCACCGCGATCATCCTGCGTTTTTTCGAAAACAAAAACTTCCGCGACATCGGCGCCGCCCTCGGCCTCTCCGACGACGCCGCGCAGAAACGCGTGAGCCGCGCCCTCGACCAACTCCGCACGCTCCTCACCCGCCGCGGCCTCACCGTCACCGCCGCCGGCCTCGCCGTCGATCTTTCCGCCCACGCGACGCTCATCGCCCCCGCCACCCTCGCCTCCGTGATCACCTCCGCGGTCCTGGTTGGAGCCGCCAACGTCGCGGTCCCGGTGTCCGCTGCGGCCCTCGCGGCCAAAATCCTCCTCTTCTCCGCAGCCGCCGGGTTGATCGGTTTGATTGTCTACCACGACAATTCGCGCCCGCCTCCCCCGCCTGCTGCGCCTGCTCCGGTCGCCGTCCCTACTCCACCGACGTCGCCCGATCCCGGCGCACTTGTCCCGCCCAACACTGCGCCCGCTCGTGTTACGCCCGGCTCAGCCGAAAATCTGCGCGTCACCCTCCTGCGCCAATTGTTCAACGACCTGCCCGCGCAATACCTGCCCGAACTCCGGCTGCTTGAGCCCACCGACTGGCTCGAGGTCGCTCAAGCCCACGAACTGGAATCCGCCGCCGATATCCGCGTCGCACTCGCCAAACTACGCTCGCTGGCCCGCAAGAAATTCGCGCCCCACCTGCAGACGGCGCTGCGCCGCTTCACCGAAGGGAGCGGCGGTCTCCTGCCCGCCGGTATCATGCAACTCGCGTCCCATCTCGATGCTCCTGCGGATGCCGAGATGCTCGCACGCTATGCCCTCAAGCGCACTGGCCGCCTCGACGAGGCCGACGATGAACTCATCGCCGAAAAGCCCACCTCGGACATCATCATGAGCATCAAGCTCGACAGTTGGCAGCTGCGGAGCAACTCCGACTACGCGCCGGCTCCCGGCGAGACCGAGACCGACACGCTCGAACGCGCTGCCAAATCAATTGGAAATGCCATCGGCTCAGACGGAGCTGAACTCATGGCCGCAATCGCCGGGCAAGTCGCCTCGCTGCAGGCCGTGATGGACGACGCGATGAAATCCATGGAGCCGGTCTTCGCGAGCTATGGCGGACAAGATGCCTTTGGCGCCGAGTTGAAAAAAGCCGTGCGCCAGTTCACGGCAGCTCATCCCGGCGAGCCGGTCACCGACCTCGCCCAGATCCTGCCTTTTCTGCCCGGCGCCGAAAAGATCACCGCCCTTGCGCGGACAAGCCTCGCCCCCGTGACCTACCTTGCCGCCCATCCGGGCAAGCCGATGCCCGACGCCGAGCAACTGCGCCGCTATATGGAAGGTTCCCCCGACCTCTCCGCCGCCTTCAAGGCAATCAAGCTCCAATGGGACGGGGAACACCTGACCACGTCGTTCGATTTCAAATGGGGCAACGCCAAGGACTGAACCCCTCCTCCGGCTATTTTTTTACCGCGCCGCTCTTTTCCTCCCCGATCGCCTGCTTCAATTTCTTCACCTTCGGCGCGATCACAAATGAGCAATACCCTTGGTTCGGATTCCGCCGGAAATAGTCCTGGTGGTATTCTTCGGCGACCCAGAATTTTTCCAGCGCCACGATCTCCGTCGTGATCGGATCGCGAAACTCCGTCGCCGCCTTCGCCTTCGATTTTTCCGCCGCCGCTTTCTGCTCCGCGTTCGCAAACAAAATGATCGAGCGATACTGCGGTCCGTGGTCGTTGCCTTGCCCGCCCACCTGCGTGGGGTTGTGCACCTGCCAGAAAAAGCCCAACAGCTTTTCCAACGTCACCACCGCCGGGTCGTAGTCGATTTTGATCACTTCCGCGTGGCCCGTCACCTTGGCGCAAATCTGCTCGTAGGTCGGATTCGGCTCTTTGCCGCCGGCGTAGCCGCTCACCACGGCTTTCACGCCGGGCAACAATTCATAGGCGGCTTCGGTGCACCAAAAGCAGCCGCCGCCGAGCACGAGAGATTCAGTTTTTGTCGTCATAGTTTGGGCCGAACGGACCGGCAGGCAGTTCAACGTGAGCAGCGCGAGCGCCGCGGAAAGGAATGATGATCGTCGCATGATTCTCAGAGCCCACGCTGCCCCGATCTATTCCCGGTGCAAGTCACCAGCCCATTCGGCCTAAACTCCGCGCCCGTCCGTCCGATCTGATTCCGATGCTCACTCCGCTCACGGCCCAGCAAACGCTCGATCGCGCCCGCTCCGTGTTGGAGTCGGGCCGGGGCGCGGCGCTCCCGGAGCTGCTCAAGCTCATTGAGACTCTCTCGCTCAACCTCGCCGAGGTCACCGTCTCCGATCTCGCCGAACTGATCGAAAAGGACGCCGTCATTCTCACCCGCGTCATCGCCGTCGCCAACACCCTCGCGCACAACCCCGGCATCGCCCCTCTCGCCACCGTTTCGCAAGCCATCCACCGCCTCGGCTACAACCGCATCCGCACCATCGCCGTATCCCTGATGCTGCTCGAGACCGCCGGCTCTTCCAACACCTCCGAGCAACGCGACGCCGCCGCGATCGCCCTCGGCTCCGGCCTCATCGCCCAAGGTCTCGCCATCAGTCGCGGCACCCACGATCCCGAACTCGCCTTCGCCTGCGCCGCCTTGCGCAACTTCGGCCGCATCATCATGGCCGCGCTCTCGCCCGAACACGCCCGCGAAGCCATCCGCCGCGCCCGCGATCACTCCGACGCCGACGCCCACCGCGCCGTCTTCGGCCTCACGTCCGTCGAGCTCAGCCACCAGCTCCTCTCCCACGGCCGGCTGCCCGAAGAGGTTGTCCACACCTTGCGCGACTACGAGCCCGAGGCGCTCAACACCACCGCCACCACCTTCGACAGCCGCCTCATCGGTCTCGCCGACCTCGGCGGCCGCCTCGCCTCCCTCGCCCTCGACGCCCGCGAGGGCCCGGAAGCGTTCAACCGCAAGTTCGCCGAACTCCACCTCCGCTTCGCCCGCCTCGTCCCCGACGCCGCCGAACACGCCAAGCCCGCCCTCCACTACGCCGACCAGCGTCTCTCCGGCTACTCCCGTTGCAACGGCGTGCGCCCCCTTCCTTCGCTCAATCTCCGCCGTTTCCGCACCCGCCTCGACGACCTTGCTCCCACCGGTGCCCGTGCCCCGGAGGCCGACCTCGCCGCCGCGTCCGCCGTGCCCACGCCCGGCCCTGCTCCCGCTGCCTTCGCGCCCGCCCCAACCGCCGCCAAAGGCCGCGGCGCTCCTGCGCTTTTCACCCCGCCTGCGCCCGATCCGTGGCTCGCCGCGCTCACCGGCGCGCGCGATACCGCCGCGGCCGAACTCTGCTGGGTTTTCCTCCCGGAGAAAGACGGACCGCTCTTCTCGCTCGCGCGCCGCTCCGACGCCAGCGGCCTGCGCGCCGGCACCACCACCGCCACCTTCCGCACCGCCGAGCGCAATGTCTTCGGCGTCTGCCTCTCACGCCTTGAGATCGTCGTTATCCACGACACCCGGCACCGCACCATCGCCCCTTACCTCCCCGCTTGGTGGCCGGAGCTCCGCGCCAAACCCGACGCCTTCGCCCTCCTGCCCGTGCGCACCGACGCCACGGTCCACGCCGTCTTGCTCGTCGGCTGGTCCCGCGCGCGCCGCATCGCGCTCGGCGGCGATCAGGCCAACACCATCGACCGGCTCGCCCGCCACGCCCTCGGTCTCACCCCGGAAGCCCCCGCCGCACCGCTCCCCGGCACCCGCACCCCCTTCGCCGCCTGAGCCCCCGCGCACGCT
>CALRZR010000328.1:0-7493 GCA_943372705.1 Opitutus sp. GAS368
CTCCTGATCGATCTTGGCCGCGGCAAAAACCGCCTCGGCGGCTCCATCCTCGCGCAAACCGTTTCGCAGATGGGCGAAGCCACTCCCGACGTCGATAATCCAAAGGACCTGAAAAATCTCTGGAACGCGATCCAGCTCCTCGGCCGCCAGAAAAAACTCCTCGCCTACCACGATCGCTCCGACGGCGGCCTCCTCGCCACCGTCGTCGAGATGGCCTTCGCCGGCCACACCGGCGTCGACCTCGAAATTCCGCAGGGCCACGAAGTCTTCTCGTCCCTCTTCGCCGAGGAGCTCGGGGCCGTGATCCAAATCCGCGCCGACGACCTCGACGATGTTTCCCTCACGCTCCGCGAGCACGGCTTTAAAGCCTGCGCCACGCGCCTCGGCACACTCAACCGCACGCACACCTTCCGCATCACGCGCGGCGGCAAAACGCTCTTCGAAGAAAACCTCTTCGCCCTCCGCGCGATCTGGTCCGACGTCACCCGCCGCCTCGCCGCGCTCCGCGACAACCCCGCCGCCGCCGAGCAGGAACACCAACTCCGCCTCGACCCGAAGAATCCCGGCATCACCCCGAAAATCACCTTCGACCTCGGAACGGTGCCCACGGAAGACACAGAAAACACGGAAGCCAAACCCACTGATGCCCTGCCTGTATCAGCGACATCCGCGAAATCCGCGGTCAAAACTCCGATTTCAGAATCCTCCGATTCTTCCGTGTATTCCGTGTGTTCCGTGGGCAACTCCGCCATCCGCCCACCCATCGCGATTCTTCGCGAGCAAGGCGTAAACGGCGAAGTCGAGATGGCCGCCGCCTTCACCCGCGCCGGCTTCACCGCCATCGACGTCCACATGACCGACATCCTGAGCGGCCGCGTCTCGCTCAAAGATTTCCGCGGCTTCGCCGCCTGCGGTGGTTTCAGCTACGGCGACGTCCTCGGCGCCGGTGAAGGCTGGGCCAAGAGCATTCTCTTCAACGATCGCGCCCGCGCCGAGTTCGCCGCCTTCTTCGCCCGCGAAGACACCTTCGCCCTCGGCGTGTGCAACGGCTGCCAGATGGTCAGCAACCTCAAGTCGATCATCCCCGGCGCCGACCACTGGCCGCGCTTCGTGCAAAATCAAAGCGAGCGCTACGAAGGCCGCTACGTCTCCGTGCAGATCGAAAAGTCTCCGAGCGTCCTCTTCGCCGGCATGGAAGGCAGCGTGATCCCGATCGCCGTCGCCCACGGCGAAGGCTACACCGAATTCCCGGACCGAGCAGCCGCCGAAGCGTTCAGTGAATCGGGTCTCGTGTGCGCCCGCTTCGTCAGCAACCACCAAGCGCTCGCTCTCGCCCAAACGGACAGCGCCGCCCCGCAGTCTCGACGTAGCCTTGGCGAAGGCGGAACCGAGCACTACCCGCTCAACCCAAACGGCTCCCCCTTCGGTATGACCGCGCTCACAACGACCACCGGCCGCGTGACGATCATGATGCCGCACCCCGAACGCGTCTTCCGCAGCGCCTGCATGAGCTGGTCCCCCGCCGACTGGCCCGAAGACTCCCCCTGGATGAAACTCTTCCGCAACGCACGTGCGTGGGTGGGGTGATTTATTTAAAAGCCCCTGCGCAGGCAAAAATATACCGTCGAAAATTCTCTACGACTTCTCGTCGAGTTCCTTTAGCGTCTTGCCCGAAGCATTCTTCCAAGCAGTGAGTCCATTTGCGCTGCCGCCGTGAATCACAACCGCCGCAGAAGACGGACTTGAGAATTCCGCATTCTTCGTAAACACGAGAAATTCGCCCTTCTCGCTCAAAGTGCCGTCATCAATGAGCTGTTTGCGCTGAACTACGAGGTATGGATAGGATTCTGTGGAACGACGCTCCTCTTTCACCGCCGTAGAACCTTCGAAAACTACAAAGCCGTCAGACGTCCGCATGCCGCGCCCCTCCGCACCCTTGATGCGGCAGTAGAGCACACCACCGGGCTGGGACTTCGCCTCGGATTGCGCGATAGGAGAGAGAATATCGGAGCCGAGAACTGGCAGCAGTTGTCGAATACGGGCCAGAAAAACTTCCATATCTTCTCGATCGGACTCGGGTAGGCGCGACCCGCTCGCTTGATTCTGCTCCAGCTTGAATCGCCCCACTTTCTCTGCCTCAGCCAATAGGCGACTCTCCAAAAACCTGACATGAGCCTTGGTCAGATTTTCGTCCTTACTCACAAAAACAATCGCCGAAACCCAAAACTCCTTCGAGCGATGTTGCTTCAGGCGCTCGCGGATAATCTCCGCCTCGCCGATGTATGCCCGCGGCGCGTTTGTGAGAGGATCGCTGCCGATAAGTAGGTAGACGCCTGCTTTGTCGAGTTCGTCACGAGCAAGTAGGTCATCCAATTCCGTTCGCGGCGCTGCTATAGCTTTGCCCGTCCAGTTGGAAATCTCGGCGGTGCGTAGACTTTTCGCGTCACCACGAGGAAGGAAGAGTTTGATCGTGGCGGAGGTCATTGGGCTAAAAGCGCTTGTTTTGGTTTACCGACGTCGCCCTGCTTCGTGCGAGTCAATTTGCGGCGAGGCACTTTTCCACGTTGTCCTGAAACCCAACTTCTCCGCACGCCCTTCCGACAGACATGAGCACAAAAGCTAAGAAAGTATCATCCTCGCCAATTACACTACGGGCAAATGCGCCCGCAGATGATCGTGAAGAGCAATCTTTGCAGACCTTCAATCGCTTGATAGCGAAAGCTGCGCCTCGTGCAGCCCGTGAAACCGCCGCGGCACTCAGGCGCTTCCACCGTGGCATCGCCGCGCAAATCCGCCGTGCAGGTAAATCTACCGCCTGAAGTAGCGGACCGTTTCGCGCCCAGCACTGGCACACTGCTTGCAAGCGCTTCATCGCCTCACTCACTCAGCTTCGCCGCACTTCGTCATGTCCTACCGCAATATCGCTCGCGCTGCCTTCATCGCACTCTCCGTCTTCGCACTCTTCGCCCCGCGCACCCGCGCCGCCTCCCCCGCCGCCGTCTTCGACGACATCAAGGCCCGCGCGACGCCCGACGAGCTCTACCGCCTCCTCTTCGCTCTCCCCAAGGGCGGCGATCTCCACCACCACGGCGGCGGCTCCGTGCCCATGGAGTTCGTGATCGATTACTACACGAACCCCGCGCGCAACCGCGGCCAGAAATACTACATCCGCACCACCGTCGCCCCGCTCGTCGACTCCGCCGCCACCACGGCCACGTCTGCTCCCGCCCTCACCCCCGACGTCCTCTACCACGTCGTCCGCGAAGCCGCTTGGAAAGCCTTCCCGCCCGCCCTCCGCGCCCAGTGGAAACTCGTCACCGACCTCACACCCGCCGAAAAGGCCGCGTGGCTCTCCGGCCTCAAGCTCGACCAGCCCGGCGAGGCCCGCGACGAGTTCTTTGAGAAAACCTGGTGGCGCCTCGGCCCCATCTTCGGCGACATCGAACTCGCCCCCGAACTCCTCGTCGAAAACATGAAAGCCTTCGGCCGCGAGGGCGTGCGCTACCTCGAGATGCAGACGATTCCCGCCGGCTATTCCGATCGCGACGGCCGTTCCGTCCCCGCCGATGAAGTCGCCCGCATCCTCCGCGCCCGCCTCGCCCAACCCGACGCGCTCGCCACCGGTGTCACCGTCCGTTTCCAAATCGTCGTCATCCGTTTTCTCCCGCGCGCCGAGGACGCCGTGCGCGAAGCCTTTGCCTTCATCGACCGCCACCGCGACCTCTTCGTCGGCATCAACATGGCCGGCCGCGAGGACAACGGCAAAGGCCACGCCACCCGCTTCACCAACGTCTTCCGCGAAATGCAGGCGAAATACCCGCGCATCCCGCTCGCGATCCACGCCGGCGAATCTGACGAAGCCAACGCCAACATCCGCGACACCCTCCTCCTTGGCGCCGACCGCATCGGCCACGGCGTGAACATCCTCAAAGACCCCGCGACCTATCTTCTCCTGCGCAACAACCGCTACCTCGTCGAAATCAACTTGGTCAGCAACCGCCTCCTCGACTACGTGACCGACCCCGCGCAACACCCCTTCCCCGTGCTCCTCCGCACCGGCGTCCCCGTCTGCCTCAACACCGACGACCGCGGCATGTGGGACTCCACCTTTACCGACGAATATTTCACTGCCGTCACGCACTACAACCTGAGTTGGGCCGAACTCACGTCGCTCGCGCGCAACAGCCTCGTCCACTCGTTCCTCGACGACACGACCAAGGCCCGTCTCCTCGCCGACTACGAAAAGGCCGTCGCTGCCTACGAGACCCGCTTTCTCACCGCCGAGTGGCGCACCACCGCCGCGACCGTCGCCCCCGTCGTTTCCAACTACGGCAAGAAAGCCTTTCGCCTCACCGCCCCCGTCAACCTCGGCGACACGCGCTAAACCGTCCGGGGTAGGGCCCGACCTCCGGGCGGGCCTTCTGGACGTTCGCTCCCCTCCTCGGCCCGACCTCCGCTCAGCCCACCCGCATCTCACCCGCGCTCCTCCCGTTCGCCCATGGCACTTCCCCTGCTAACCGCAGTGCCATGCCACGCCTCTACCCTCGCCTCGTCTTCGTCCTTTTCACCCTCGCTACAACCCGCCTCGTCGCCGCCGATCCCGCTCCGAGCGCTCCGCCCAAACTCACACCACTCGCCGAAGCCCCTGCCGCCCGCGTTGCGATCCTCGGCGGCACTTTTCTAAACGACGCGCTGCTCGACTCCGGCCTGCTCACCGCAAAATTCCGCGTCGCCACCGCCGCCGGCCCTTCGCCCGAGATCCACTTCGGCACCCACGCCGGCGTCCCGTTCTACTACGTCCACGCGCACGGCTATCCTGATTTCGTCTCCACGTGGCTCGCGCTCCATCACCTCGGTGTCAAAGAAGCCATCGGCGGCGCCACCGCCGGCGGCATCAACGTCGCGATGAAAACCTACGATTTCGTCGTCCCGCACGACGTCATCGATTTCAATTCCGATCGCCCGAAGATGCTGCCCTACGGCTCGCTCAAAGATAAAGGCCTCGTCCTCGCCCGCGTCACACCCGCCGTCGACCCGCTCCTCGTGCGCATCCTCATCGAGGAAACGCGCGCCGTGATTCGCCCCGACCGCGCCTTTGACGAGATTAACATCCACGAGCGCGGCGTCGTGCTGCAGGCCGCCGGCGGCCGTTTCGAGAGCGCCGCCGAAATTCTCCACTTCCGCCAGATCGGCGGCGATCTCGTCACCATGAATGTCGGCACCGAAATTTCCTACGCCCGCCAAGCCGGCATCAACTACGCCACCCTCTGCATCATCTCGAATCCCGCCGAGGGCCTCGGCGCGTGGGGTTGGGACAGCCTTCCGGCCGTCTACAAACGCCTCAATCCCGTGAGCCTCGCCATCGTCAAACGTGCCCTCGTGCGCGCCGCCAAACTCCCCGCTGAAGGCCGCGTCGGCGACGGCCTGCGCATCCACCCCGAGATGACGTCGCACTGAGCGCACGGTTCCCGCACGGCCACATCAGCCATCGGGCCCGTCCGCCGCGTCCGCTTCGCCCGCCGACGGAATCATTGCCTTCACTCGACCCGCGGCCCATCCCTCACGGCCTGAAAACCAAGTCCGCTCAAGCTCCCACTCCCGCTCCCGCCCGCCGCCCCACGATTCTCACTGTCGACGACGCCAAGGCCGTGCGCCGCCTCGCCGAGCGCGCCCTCGCCCCATTCGACTGCGAATTCGCCGAAGCCCCCAATGGCTACAACGCCCTCTTCGCCATGGAGCGCACCCTGCCCGACTTGCTTCTGCTCGACGTGAACATGCCCACCATGGGCGGCCTCGAAATGCTCACCATGATGCGCGCGAACCCCACGCTCCGCGGCATTCCCGTCATCATGCTCACCTCGCCCGCCGACCACGCAGTCCTGCCGAAACTCACCGCCCTCGGCATCCAAGGCCACCTTCAGAAACCGTTTAACGAAGCCGCCCTCGTCGAAAAAATCCGCGGCGCCCTCCTCCTGTCGCCGCGCGCCGTATAAGGCATTCCGCGACATTCCCCCAACGGAGCGGCGGTTTTCAACCGCCGACCTCGCCGCACCCACGCTGCGGCCCCGCCCGTCCACTCATCGCCCATCGCTCGACGCCGGGCCACGCCCGCGCCCCAAACCTTCCCATTGCACTCCGCCACGCTGCGCCGCAACGTCTCCGACCCGACGTTCACGCGCGCCGGCCTTTCATGCCATTCCACACTCTGCGGCGCCTCGGCGAACGCGCTCTCACTGCGGTCCGCCGCCTCTTCCGGCCCCACCGCGCACCGGAGGAAAGCTACCGCGAGTTCAACGGACGCTACTTTTCCGGCTTCTACGAGCAGGAGCGCATGTTGGCCGATCGCCCGCGCATGGAGTTTTACCGCGCCGCCATCCAGCGCCACATCCAGCCCGGCGACCGCGTCATCGATCTCGGCACCGGCACCGGCATCCTCGCCGCCCTCGCCTCCCGCCGCGGCGCTGCCCGCGTCTACGCCATCGATCACTCCGCAATCCTCTCCACGGCGCAAACACTCGCCGCCGCCAACCGCATTGAGCGCGTCGACTTCGTCTCGACCCACAGCACCGAGTTCACCCTCGCCGCGCCCGTCGACGTCATTCTCCACGAGCAGATGGGCGACTGTCTCTTCGACGAGGCCATGGTCGCGAACGTCTGCGATCTCCGCGACCGCCTCCTCAAACCCGGCGGCCTCATTCTTCCCAGCCGGTTCGAATTCTTCTGCGAGCCCGTCAAAATCCGCGACGAGCGCCACGTGCCGTTCATCTGGGAACTCGAAGTGCACGGCTACGACTACTCGGTTCTCGAGCGCCAGCGCCCCCAAGACCCCGACTACTACCAAGTCCGCAGCAGCGACCTCGCCCTCGTCGAACATTGCCTCGGCGAACCCGCCCCCGCGCTCACGCTCGACCTCCACACCGTCGACGAAGCCTCGCTCCCGCGCGAACTCACCTTTACCCGCACCGTCGTCAACGCCGGCCGCCTCGACGGCTACGCGGTCTACTTCCGCGCCCTCGTCGACGACGATCTGGTCCTCGGCTCCGGCCCGCTCGACCCGCACCGCGCGCCGCACTGGGGCTTCCGCCTTCTCCGCACCGACCGCGACGATTTTTCCGTAGGCGAAACCATCGAAGTCCGCCTCTCCGTCGAACGATGGTCCGACGTCGACACCTGGCGCTGGTCCCACGTCAAACACGCCCGCCCCGCCGCCGCCGTCATCGTCGCCGGCTGACGTCCTCTCGCCGGCTCCTCACGCTCGCGGCCCCCAGTTCACTTCGCCAGTTCGCGCGCGTCACGCGCGAGCGCCAAAAATTCCTCCCGGTAACCGCCCGGATCGGGCCCGCCGCCCGCCGCCGCTTCCTCCGCCCAACGCACGACCGACGCAAGCATCGCCCGATCCACCGGCCGCTCGCGCAACGCCAAACCGAGCCCCGCCACCGCCGTGGAAAACTTAAACTCCGCACTCGCCTCCGCCCAGCGGCCCCCGCTCCCCC
>CALRZR010000329.1:0-7473 GCA_943372705.1 Opitutus sp. GAS368
GGCGGTCTCACCGTCGCCGCCTTCGCCGCCCTCATCGGCATCGCCGACCAAACCCCCATCGATACCATCGCCCGCCAGATGACCGCCGGCCTCGCCACCGGCCTGATCACCGGCGTTGCCGTCGTCGGCGTTCTCCCGATCCTCGAGTCCCTGTTCAAACGCACGACCGACATCACGCTGCTCGAGCTCACCGACTATAATCACCCGCTGCTCCGCCGCATGCAGCTCGATGCCCCCGGCACCTACCACCACTCCCTCGTCGTCGCCCAACTCTCCGAAAACGCCTGCAACGCCATCGGCGCCAATCCCCTGCTCGCCCGCGTCTGCGCCCTCTTCCACGACGTCGGCAAGACCGCCCACGCCGCCGAATTCACCGAAAACCAACGCGACGGCCACAACCCCCACGACGCCCGCGACCCCGCCGAATCCGCCCGCATCATCCGCCAACACGTCACCGACGGCATCGAGCTCGCCGCCCGCCACAATCTCCCGCGCGCCGTCCTCGACGTTATTCGCCAACACCACGGCACCAGCCTCGTCCGGTTCTTCTACGAACGCGCCGTCGCCCAAACCCGCGCGCCCTTCACCGGCAGCCCGAAACGCCGCGCGCAAGCCGCCGCCGAAACCGCCAAAACCGACGCGCCCGCCGAATCGAAAATCGAAAATCACCATTCCAAAATCACCGAGTCCGCCTTCCGCTACGCCGGTCCGCGCCCGCAATTCAAAGAGAGCGCCATCATTTCCCTCGCCGACGGTATCGAAGCCGCCTCGCGCTCCCTGCGCACCGCCACGCCGGAGACGCTTCGCGATCTCATCAACCGCATCGTCAACGACCGCATCGCCGACGGCCAACTCGACGAAGCCCCGCTCACCTTCGACGAGATCACGAAGATCAAAAACAGTTTCCAGTTCACGCTCCTGAACATGCTCCACTCCCGCGTCGCCTACCCCGCCGCCGAGCAGCCCCCCGCCGCCGCCAAAGCCTGATCAGGCTCTTTCTCTTTCCTCTTTCTCTTACTCTTTCGTCAGTCCGTCACCCCGCCAGCCCCGCCAGCGCTCGCTTCACGAGCACCTTCGCCAGCGTGATCTTGTAACCGTTCTGCTCCCGCGCATCGGCTTCGCGCAACAATATCGCCGCCGCCCCCGCCGCCGTTTCGTCGCTCGGCATTTTGCCCTCCAGAAACGCGTTCGCCTCTTTCACCTGCCACGGAATCGGCGCCACGCAGCCGAGCGCCAGCCGCGCCCCGCGCAGCTTCCCGCCCTCGACGCGCCCCGCCGCTGCGCAGCTCACCAGCGCCCAATCGAAATCGTTTTTCTCCGCGATCTTCACATAGGCGCTCCGCGCCCCCGCCGTCACCGGCACTTCGATCCGCAGAATCAACTCATCGTCGCCGAGCGAGTGATGCGCCCGCGGGTCGTTCCACGCCTTTTCGTAAAGTTGCGCGATCGTCAGCGTCACCGTCTTTCGACCGCGCTGCACGACCACGGTCGCGTCGAGCGCCGTCAGCGCCACCGCGAGATTCGACACACACGGGCTCAGGCAAATCTTGTTCACAAACAGGCTGTGAAACTTGTTTTCGCCGCCGCGCGCCAGGCACTGCTTGCCGCCTTTTTTTGCGCAATGCGCATCGCGCTGCCGGTAATACCAACACCGCGAATGCTGCGCGAGATTCCCGCCCACCGTCGCGATATTCCGCATCTGCGGCGATCCGACGTCCGCCGCCGCCTGCGCCAGCCCGGGGAAAAGTTTCTTCACCTCTGCATGCTCCGCCACCGCCGTCAGTGTGACATTCGCCCCGATCGTCCACTTGCCTTGGGCCGCCGTGATTTCGCGCGTCCCGGCCACCGTTTTCACGTTCACCAGCACGGTCGGCTCCACGAGCCCTTCCTTCATTTCGCCGAGCAAATCCTGCCCGCCCGCGAGGAATTTTCCCTTCGAGCCGACGTGCTCCACCGCCGAGGCCGCCGTCTGCGCGGTAACGTATGAAAAGGCTTTCATGTGTAGGAATGACAACCGCCGTTGCTCTCGATCCACGACACGCTCGGCACCGCCGCCAAGCTCGCGAAACCCTCCGACGCCGTTGCAGGCAACGATACTGTTTCCCGCCGTCCCGTGGGCACTTTGCCGAGCGCCGCGAGCACACGGTCGGGCGTGATCGGCAGATCCGGCACCCGCACACCGATCGCATTCGCCACCGCATTCGCAATCGCCGCGGCGGTCGGCACCGTGCACGGTTCACCGACCCCGATCACGCCTCGTTCCGGCATGTCGAGCAGCAGGATGTCGATGTCCGGCATGTCCGCCGCTCCGGGAATCTTGTAGTTCTCCAGTGTCGGGTTGAGCACGTAGCCCGTGCGCTCGTCGATCACCCGTTGTTCATAGAGCGCGTAGCCGAGCCCCATAATCACGCCGCCGTTGATCTGGCTCTCGCAGGTCAGCTTGTTCACGACGAGTCCGCAGTCCTGCACCACGAGCATTTTCTTCACCTTCACAAAACCCGTTTCCGTATCAACCTCGACTTCGGCAAACTGCACGCCGCCCGCACCGCCCGTCGAAAGTCCCTCGCGCCACTTGCCCCGCACTTGCAACGGCATCGTGGGTCCGATTTTCGCACACGCCTTTTTCCAATTCGCCCCGCGCGGATCGTCGAGGCCGCTCAGCGCTTTCAACTCCGTCACCACATTCTCACACGCGTCGAAAATCGCCGGCGAGACCGACGCCGTCGTCTGGCTGCCCCCGCTCGATCCGCTCGGCGGAAACCGCGAATCACCGATCTTCACCGTGATCAAATCCAGTTCGAGCCCGAGCATTTCCGCCGCCACGAGTTGCACCACCGTGCGCGAACCGGTGCCGAGATCCTGCGTGCCGACGCGCACCTCCACGGTCCCGTCCGCGTTCACTTGAATCTCCGCCTGCGTGCCTTTGCCGCCGCTCATCCAGGCGGCGCCTGCACAACCGACGCCCCGTTTTACCGTTCCGGGCATCGTGCCGGGCTTCCGGTATTTTTCTTTCCAACCGAATCTCTCCGCGCCGAGCGCATACTCGCGCCGCCGGATTTCAAACGGATCGTTCTTCAACCGGATCTCCACCGGATCGATCCCGAGCTTCACCGCGAGATCGTCGAGCACGGCTTCCATTCCGACCGATGCGACCGGATGCCCCGGCGCGCGAAACGCGCACGATTGCCCGGCGTTCGTCGCGACGCTGCCCTGTTTCACCCGCGTTGCCGCCGGCTTGTAAATATACGGGGCCGGAAAACTCGCTCCGCCGCTGCCGCCACCCGTGTTCGCTCCCGCGCCAAACCCCGGCGTGCCGAACGAATAGAGTTCAAACGCCGTCAGCTTCCCGTCCGCATCCGCCCCCAACTTCAATTTTTGAAACGACGAGGGCCGGTTGCCCACCGCCAGTCCTTCCTCAAAGCGGGTGAGCATCAATTTCACCGGCGCCCCCGCCGCTTGCGCGAGCTTCGCGCACATCGCCCCTTCGACGCCCGGATTAAACTTCGAGCCAAACCCGCCGCCCATATGCTCGCAGGTCACGCGAACTTTGTTCTGCGAGACCTTCATCGTCTTCGCGAAACTGTCCCGGCAGGCAAACACGCCCTGCGTCGACGACCACGTCTTCATCTCGTCGCCGTCCCACTGCACCGTGTGTCCGTGCGTCTCCATCGGATGGTGCACTTGGATCGGCGTGCTCACCGTCGTCTCCACCACTGCGGCCGACGCCGCAAACGCCGCGTCGACATTGCCCGTCTCCTTCGCCGCGCCTTCGGTCAGATTGGCTTTGCCCGCGAACACCTGCGGCGCCTCCGCCTTGATCGCCTCCAACTCTTTCACGGTGAACGCCCGCGGCTCCACCTTCACGTCGATCAGCGCCAGCGCGTCCAACACCGCCTGTTTGCTCGTGCCCGCGACCGCCGCGATTTCCTCGCCGTAGTAGCGCACGTCAAATTCGCCTTCGCGCACCAAGATTGCCGCTTTGATCCCCGGCGCCGCTTTGGCCTTCGCGAGATTCACCGATTTCACCCGCGCCGCCGGCCACTTCGAACGATAGATCGCCCCATACAGCACCCCCGCCGGCGCCGCATCGCTCGCATACTTCGCCCGCCCGGTCACCTTCGCGGGCCCTTCGACGCGCGGCGTTTCTTTTCCCAGAAAACGGGTTTCTTTAGGCCAGGGCATGGTCGTGGAGGGAGACTACGTTGAGTTTCGTCAGCGGCTTTTGCCCGCTCGCCGCGCGCGTCGCGGCAAAGATGCGCGGATACGAACCGCACCGGCACAAATTCCCCGAAATCGCGTGCCGCACCTCGGCCTCCGTCGGATGCGGATTCTTCCGGAGCAGCGCCGTCAGCACCATGATCATCCCCGGAGAACAAAACCCGCATTGCAGTCCGTCCTTGTCGACCATCGCCTTTTGCAGAGCCGACATTTTTCCGTCCCGCGAAATTCCCTCGATCGTTGTGATCTCCGCGCCCTGCGCCTCGATGGCCAGCATTGAGCACGCGTAAACCGGCGTGTCGTTAAGCAACACCGTGCACGCCCCGCACGTCGCCCGGTCGCACGCTTCCTTGGCGCCCGTCAGCCCGACATCGCCGCGCAGTGCCTCGAGCAACGTCACGCGCGGCTCGACCGAAAAAGTCTTCTTCGTCCCATTCACCGTGAGCGTCAGCGCCACCGCACCCGGCCCCTGCACGCGCTCCGCGTTCGCCTGCGCGAGGCCCTTGGCCACATTATCCGCGCCGAGCGCCGCAGCCGTCACCGCACTGGTGCCCAGCCCACGCAAGAACGCGCGCCGCGACACTCCGCCCGGAGCCACCGGCCCCTCGCTCATCTGCTCCACCGCACCACTGGGGTTCATATTCATAGCGCTCGTGGCGCCATCGTGATTCACCGCACCGCTCCGACAAGTCTGCTCCACCCGCCGCCGTCGTGTATTCAATACCCACGCACCGCACAGGAGTTGTTCTGCTGAAATCAGCCGGCCAAAACTCGCCGAGAAAAAAACAATTCGTGCACACTCCCCCCGCCGGTCGGCCGCCAACCGGTCCCCCGCGCAGCCTTTCCGCTTGCCTCGCTTATCGCTCAACCGAATTTCAACCGAACCTCTGCGCCACCTTGCACGCTCGCACCATCACCCTCGCCAATCGTCACCCGCGCCTCCGCTTCGACCGCCGCGCCGTCACCCGCGTCATCCACCTCCTCGACTCCGAGTTCGCGCACCACGCCCCCGCCGCCGAATCGAAAATCAAAAATCGAAATTCGAAATTCCTCTCCGCTCCGCCCGGCGAACTCTCCCTCGTTTTCCTCAACGACGCCGACCTCGCCCAACTCCACGCCGACTTCCTCGACGACCCCACGCCCACCGACGTGATCACCTTCGAGGGCAACGCCGCCTTCGGCACCGCCGGCGAAATCTGCGTCTCCGCCGATGCCGCCCTCCGCCACGTCACTCCGAAAATTCAGGCTCTCAGCTCTCCGCTCTCAGCTCGCAGCTCCGCCGCCTTCAGCACTGAACTCACCCTCTACCTCGTCCATGGCTGGCTCCACCTCGCCGGCTACGACGACCTTCAGCCCGCCAAAAAGCGCGTCATGCGCCGCGCCGAGTCCCGCGCCCTGAAAATCCTCCGCGCCCACGATTGCCTTCCGCGCTTCACTCTCCGATAGTTCCGCCATGAACGAACTCGCCACCGTTTCCGCTCACACCGCCCGGGCTGCTCTGTTCCTGTTCGCCTCGCTCGCTCTCGTCAGTTCCCCGGCCTTCGCCCAAACCCCGCCACCAGCGGTCGCGACGCCTGTCTCCGTCCCCCCCGTCGGGGCCGTGAATGCGCCCGACGTAGCCCCCTCCGCGTCGACTCAGGGCAACCAAGCCGTCGTCACAGTCGCCGCTCCCGCCGTTCCCGTCGTCGTCCCCATCAGCACGATCCGCCCCGCCGGTAACGCCCTGCAAGCCGCCGCCGTCGGCGAAACCGCCATCACCCTCGATATTTCCAGCGGCATTCGCGCCGTGCCGCCATCCCGTCTCACCGTTCCCGTCGGCGAAACGCTCCTCATCACCGGTCCGAATTTTGGCGGACGCCCCGTGCAGTGGATGAAAGATGGCCGCGCGATCACCGGCGCCACCGGCCCGCTTCTCGCGCTCCCAAACGTCCGCGCCACGGATGCCGGCATCTACCAACTCGTCCCAGTCGAAACGACCTCGTCCTCCGCCCCGAGCCAGTTCCTCATTCTCGGCGTCGGCCCCACTGACCGCCTCGTCAACCTTTCCATCCGCGGCACGCTCGCCGCCGGTGCCGGCCAAAATTTCACCACCGGCTTCGTCGTCAACGGCGGCGCCTCGCAAAACAAAAAACTCATCATCCGCGCCATCGGACCGACCCTCGCCGGCTTCGGCGTCGCCAATCCGCTCCGCGCCCCCGTCCTCCGCATCTACGATTCTTCCGGCAATATCTATTCGAACGGCTACGCCTACCTCCCCGTCGTCGGCGCCCTCACCTACGAAGCCGACCTCGCTGCTTCGCTCGCCAGCACCGGCGCGTTCCCCGTCGCCGCCGGCACGCTCGACGCCGTCGTCATGATGCCCTTTTTGCCCGGCGCCTACACCGCGCAAGTCACCAGCGGCGACAACACCGCCGGCACCGTCCTCCTCGAAATCTACGAGGTCCCTTAAGGTAGGGCGCGTTGTCCCCAGCGCGCCCCTGCGGCTGCGCTCACGTTCGCGCCTCCGCGCCTCCGCGCCCGCCCGCCGCCTCCTCCGCCGCGCGCCCTCCGCGCAAATTGTCCGTGCCAACCCGCGCACCGGTCCCCAACCTCCGCGCCTTGTAGCCATGTCCGACGTCCCTCCGCCCAATTCTCGCTTCGCCACCATCCGCAACGCCTTTTTCACCGGCGCCCTCCTGCTCGCCCCGCTCGTCGTCACGCTGTGGGCGCTCGGCCGCATTATCGATGTGGTCGGCGGCACCTTCCGCCCGCTCTTCGAATCGCACCTGCCCGACTCGCTCCAAGGCCTCGCCCTCGTCTGGGATATCGTCGCCACGCTGGTCATCTTCGCGCTCGTCACCGCGCTGGGCTTTTTTTCCCACTACGTTTTCGGCCGCGTCTTCCTACGGATCCTCGAACGTTCCGTGCAGAGCATCCCCGGCGTCAGCGCCGTCTATAATTCCGTCCGCCAAATCGTCGCCACGTTCGGCACCAAAAACCGCAATCTCTACAACAAGGTCGTCCTCGTCCAATTCCCCCGCGCCGGCACGTGGACCCTCGGCTTCCTCACCAACAAAACCCAAAGCGAAGCCCAGATCAAAGCCGGCGTCGGCGAACTCTGGACCGTCTTCGTCCCCACCACACCCAATCCCACCGGCGGCTACCTGCTCATGTTCCCCCCACACGAAGTCATCGAACTCGATATGAGCGTCGGCGACGGCATGAAGATGATCATCTCCGGCGGCGCCGTCGTCCCCCCCTGGCCACACCCCAAAC
>CALRZR010000330.1:0-7470 GCA_943372705.1 Opitutus sp. GAS368
CACCCCAGTCTGCCAATGCCCCGTCTGCAGAATCGCAAACCCCAACACCGCCGCCGCGATCGCCACATAGATCACCGGCGTCAGTGGATCCATCCGCGCCACCTCGCCGAGCGCCGAGCGCAACGCCACCAGCGGCGACACGCGCCGCACCGTGAGCAGCGGCAGCAGCGTGAAGAGCACGCAGATCACCATGCCCGCCGCCGCGCCTTTCGCGAGCGATCCCCACGAGATGAACAGCTCCACTTCGAACGGCAGAAAATCTTTCATCACCACCGGCAGCACAAACTGCACGGCCACTCCCAGCGCCGCCCCGAGCAGCGATCCCAACACGCCCAGCGCGATGCCCTGCACGAGGTAAATCGCAAAGCCCGTGCGCCCGCTCGCCCCGAGACACCGCAGCACCGCCACCGTCGCCACCTTCTGTTTGATGTAAACGTGCACCGCGCTCGCCACGCCCACCGCGCCGAGAAACAGCGCGACGAAGCCGACGAGGCTGAGAAACGAATAGATGTCTTTCAGCGTCGTCCCGAGCTGCCGTTTCCGCTCTTCCACGGTATCAAATTGAAAGCGCGCGTTCCGGAATTTCTCCCGCATCGCCTTCGCCACCGCCTCCGCATCCGCGCCCGCCGGCAGTTTGAAATGCACGCGATGCCGCGAAAAACCTTCCTTCTTCAGCAGCCCCGTCGCGTCCATTCCCGCGCCTGAGACAAATACCCTCGGCGAAAACAAAGCCACCACCGCGGCATCGCCCGGGATTTTCTTCAACGCCCCCGCGACCTTGAACGTCGCCGCGCCGACCCGCACTTCGTCGCCCACCTGCACGCCGTATTGCACGAGCAGCGTCTCTTCGAGCACTGCCCATTTTCCGTCCGCGAGGCGAGTCATCGCATCCGCCGGCGTCGCCACCAAGTCCCCGAAAAACGGAAACTTCCCGTCCATCGCCACGATCTGCACGAGCTTCCGCTCGCCCGCGCGTTTTTCGAAATAGAGCTGCGTCGTGAGCGCCACCTCCGTGGCAAACTCGCCGCCCACGCCCCGGAAATAAGCCAGCGCGTCCTCGTCAAACGCCTTGCGCGCTGTCACCGCGAGATCCGATCCCAGCAACGATTTCGTCTGCAACTCCACCGTCCGCCGCAGATTTTCCCCGAGCGACGCGATGCCCGTGAGCGCCGCGATCCCGAGCACGATCGACAGCGAAAACAGCACCAACCGCCGCCGCGAAGCCCGCGAATCCCGCCAGGCCATTTTGAGGATGAAATTCATTTGGAGGAGCTGCCCACGGAACACACGGAATACACGGAAAATCAGAGCGCGAATCGCTCGTGCTCGACTTTCGGGAAATGCCCAAAGTTTACCAACAGACCAACCCGCAGCCCGGTGGCGTTGAGATAGTTTTGCACCTGCGCGCGGTGCTCATCGGTGAGTTTCGATACCGCCTTCAGCTCCACCAACACGCTGTCAAAACAGATAAAGTCCGCCTCATATTTCTTTTTTAGCGGTCTCCCCTTGTAGCTCAGCGCCAGCGGCACGAGCGGTTTCGCGGGCAAGCCCCTCAGCTCAAATTCAATCTCCAAACACTCCTGGTAAACGCCCTCCAAGAACCCGCAGCCCTTGTCTTTGTAGACCTCAAAACAGGCACCGAGGATGTCGTAAGTTTCCTTTTCCAGCATCAGCTTACTCATGGATTTTGTCCCTTCATTGTTTTTGGTTTCGAATCAAAGACATACCCCACCGCACCTGCCCTCCCGCTCATCGGCTTCATTTTCTCCGATTCAGATTTTCCGTGTATTCCGTGTGTTCCGTGGGCCACTCCGTTCTTTATTCCATGCTTTCATCACTCACCACCGCCCCGCTCTTCAGCCGGATGATTCGCTGACACTTTTTCGCCAGTTCCAGATCATGCGTCACCAGCACCAGCGTCGTGCCTTTCTCGCGATTTAGCCCGAAGATCAGGTCCACCATCGCCGCCGCCGTTGCCCCGTCGAGATTCCCCGTCGGCTCGTCGCAAAACAAAATCTTCGGCCGGTTCATGAATGCCCGCGCGAGCGCCACGCGCTGCTGTTCCCCCCCCGAGAGTTGCACCGGATAGTGATCGAAGCGCTGCCCCAGCCCAACGCGCCCGAGCAACGCCTGCGCTTCCGCCTCGGTGGCCGCGCCGCCTTCGCCCCGCAGTTCCAGCGGCACCATCACGTTCTCCAGCGCCGTCAGCGTCGGGATCAGCTGGAAATTTTGAAACACGAACCCGACGTGCGCGTTGCGCACCAACGCCCGCGCGTCCTCGTTCATCGCGCCGATGCTCTCACCGGCGATGCTTACCTGGCCGCCGCTCGGCCGGTCAAGCCCCGCGCAGAGCCCGAGCAGCGTCGTCTTGCCGCTGCCGCTCGGCCCGACGATCGCCACACTCGCGCCCGCGAGGATGTCGAAACTCACCTCGCTCAACACCGTGAGCTCGCCGCCCGCCGCGGTCCGGTAAGTTTTGGTGAGCCGCTCGACTTTCAGCATGGATTGAACACTCATCGTAGGAGCCGCCCACCAAAGACACGAACGACACAAAAGCCAGCATGACTCCGCGTTCCCGCCTCACTCCTTTCCGTCTTTTCGTGTGCTTCCTGTGTTGCGTGGGCACTTCCATCTTTTCCGGCCTCTCCCTCCGTGCCGCCGAGCCCCGCACGATTGTCTTCTTCGGCGACAGCCTCACCGCCGGCTACGGCCTCGAAGATCCCGCCACCCAGGCCTACCCCGCGCTCATCCAGGAAAAAATTACCGCCGCCCGCCTCCCGTGGCGCGTCGTCAACGCCGGTCTGAGCGGCGAAACCACCTCCGGCGGCGCCCGCCGCATCGATTGGATTCTCCGCCAGCGCGTCGACGTCTTCGTCCTCGCCCTCGGCGGCAACGACGGCCTCCGCGGCATCGAACCCGGCATCTCCCGCACCAGTCTCGCGCGTATCATGGACCGCGTGCGCGAAAAAAATCCCTCAGCCCAGCTCGTCGTCGCCGGCATGATGATGCCGCCGTCGCTCGGCGCGGACTACACCCGCGAATTCGCCTCGATCTATCCTGAACTCGCCAAAAAATACTCCGCCACCCTCCTTCCCTTCCTGCTCGCCGGCGTCGGCGGCGATCCTACTCTCAACCAAGACGACCAAATCCACCCTACCTCCCGCGGTCACGCCATCGTGGCCGATACCGTCTGGAAAGTGCTCCAGCCCCTCCTCACCCCATGAGTTTTTCGGTCCCGCGTCCCACTCTTTCCGTTTTGTCGTTCCTCGCGGTCGCGTTCGCATCCAGCTCCGTCGTCGCCGCCGATTCGCTGCGCCTGCCCATCACCGCACGCATGGAGGCTTCGACGACCTGGGCGGAGAACATCAACCGCGCCTCCAGTCCCGCCGATTGGACCGACACGCTTCGCCACGAGGCCCGCGCCGCCGCCAGCATGCTCACGCCCCTAGCGACCGGCGTGAGTCTCATCACCGAAGCCGACCTCGGCTACACGAGCGTCCCGCGCTACGTGCGCAACACCACCGTCTCGGCCACCGCCCGCGCCGCCCTCCGTTGGAAATTCGGCCTCGGCGCCTTCGCCCCCGTGCTCACCACCGATCTCGCGCTCGCCCGCCGTGGTGCGCGCATCTCGGGCGACACCGGCTGGCTCGCCACCGGCACCCTCCGCGCCTCGAAGCGCTTTACCGAGTCTTGGCGCGCCTCGCTCACCGGCGATTGGGCCCAAAACTACGCCGCCCACTCCACCTTCGACACCCGCCACCACCGTCTCCACGGTTCCATTACCTACGATCTCAACGACCGCTGGCAACTTACCTACGGCCGCGGCTCCCTCTGGGGCGACGTCACTGCCAACGCCTCCGCCCGCATCTGGGGCCGCGCCCTCGCCGGCCTCATCTCGCCCGCCATCGGGGCCTACTACCCCACGCTCAGTTGGGAAACCACCGATTCCTACGGACCCGGCTACGTTACCTACCGTTTCAAAGCCCGCTCCGATTTTTGGTGGCTCGAACTCGCCCCCGCCCTCGGCCGCAACACCTCCCTCCCCCTCCGCTACGAAAGCACCTTCACCACAAATTTCGTCGGTGTGCGTTACCGCCAGGACCTCTGGACCGCCAGCCTCCTCCACCGCTTCTGACCCGCACCCCTCTTTCTCTTTCCTCTTATTCTTTCTTTTTCTCCCCGCGCCGCTTCGCCCCACCCGCCGCCTCGCCCGTCGCCCCCTCTCGCCACTCCCCCCTCCGTCTTCCACTTCCGACTCCGCCTTCTCCCATGCGCTCGCTCCTTCCGCCACTTTCTCGCCCACCACGTCCCCTCGCCTACGCCCTCGCGTTCATCCTCACCGCCTCGCGCGTCCTCGCCGCCGGCGGTGTGCACGTTTCCGTCAAAGATAACAAAGCCCAGCCCGTCGCCGATGCCGTTGTCTCGCTGGTGCCCCTCGACGCACCCGCGAAATTCACCCCTCCCGCCGAGCCGCTTGTGATCTCGCAAAGCGGCCAGGAGTTCGATCCCTACGTCACCGCCCTCGTCGTCGGCACCCGCGTCGCCTTCCCGAATCGCGATACCGTGCGCCACCAAGTTTATTCCCTCTCGGCGCCCAAGCCCTTCGAAATCCCCCTCTACGGCCCCGGCGCCGGCGAAACCCTCGCGTTCGACAAACCCGGCGTCGTCTCCCTCGGCTGCAACATCCACGACTGGATGTCCGCCCATGTCGTCGTCCTCGAAACCCCCTTCTTCAAGAAGACTCCCGCCGCCGGCACCGCCCTGCTCGCCGACCTGCCGCCCGGCCGCTACCGCCTCGATGTGTGGCACCCGCGTCTCGCCACCGATGCCCGCCGCGAAGTCACCATCGCGCCCGGCGATTCGCCTATGCAGACCATTTCCATCGTCCTCAAACCCGACCGCCGCATCCGCCGCGCACCCGACGGCGCCGGCGGCGGCTACAAGTGACGCCCGCGGCCTCCCCACACGCCCCACGCTCCGTGCCCACCGTCCGCACCCGCTTCGCCTTCGCCCTCCTCGGGCTCCTCACGGCGACTCCGCTTGCATTGCCTCCCGCACTCGCCGCGCGTGCATGGTCGCCCACGCTCACCGCCACTGCCCTCTGGCACGATAACGTCACCAACGCCGACACCCCCGCCGACATTCTCGCCGCCTTTCAGACCGTCGCCGAAGTCGCCGGCTCCCACCGCGTCCTCCTCGGCCGCAACGATTCTCTGCTCCTCGGTGCCCGCGCCTTCGCCGATACGTGGTCCCGCTACGACGGCCTCGACCGCACCGGCCTCAGCACCCAGCTCACTTGGCAACACAAGCTCGGCCTGGGCCCGTTCGCCCCTACCTTTCGCGCCGAACTCGCCGCCGATCTCTTCGCCGCGCGCGAGCCCGACCGCGCCGGCCAAGCCGGCACCGCCACCCTCCTCTACCGCCAACGCTTCGCCGCCATCATGCGCTTCCAGTTCGCCCACACCTGGTCCCGCACCGATGCCCGCTCCCTCGCCTTCGACCGCACCGGCCAGGAAACCTCCCTCCAACTTGCGCGCCAATTTGGCGACGCCTGGGAGCTCACCCTCGCCGTCCGCCGCCGCCACGGCACCGTCCTCGCCTACTCCAGCCCGCCCCGCCCCGATCTGCTCGCGAAAGGCAAGACCCTCACGCTCTCCACCACCTTCGATCGCGCCACGCCCCTCGTTGCCTACTACTTCGACGCCCGCACCGTCGCCTGCGAACTCCGCGCCACCCGCTCCCTCGGCCCCCGGCTCGACCTCGTCCTCACCGCCGAGCTCCGCGACACCACCCACGGCAACGCGAGCTACCAAAACCGCCTCGCCTCCGCCTCGCTCGTGCGCTCGTTCTGAGCCGCCCCGCCATGTTCGCACTGCGCCACACTTTCGCCGCCAAACTCCTCGTGCTCCTCGCCGGCCTCGTCGCCGCCGCGCAGATCGCCACCTGGCTCATCGTTTCCCGCACCAACGAAACTCAGGCCCGCGCCCTCATTAAGGTCGACCTCAGTCACGCCGCCGCCGCCTTCGCTAGCATCGTCGCCGATCGCAACGCCCTCCTCGCCGACGGCGGCACCACCGCCGCCCGCGACTACGCCATCAAGCCTCTCTTCGCCCGCGCCGACGACGCCGCCACCCTCGCCTCCGCCCTCACCAGCATCACCCTCAGCATCCGCGCCGATCTCGCCATCGCCGTCGGCCTCGACGGTCGCCCCCTCGCCAGCACCCAACCCGGCGAAGTCGCCGGCGGCGTCCTCGCCCAACTCCTCGCCCGCGCCGAGCTCGACGAGAGCCCCAACCCCCGCGCCACCGGCTACGGCTACCACGCCGGCCACCTCCACTCCCTTGTCCTCGTCCCCGTCCGCTCCCCCGAAATCGTCGCCTGGCTCGCCCTCGGTTTCCGTATCGACAATAAACTGACCGACCGACTCCGCGACCAGACCGGCGTCGATGTCACCTTCGCCGACCAAGACGGCCGCCTCATCGTCACCACGCTCAAAGCCCCGCCCGCGCAGGAAATCCTCGCCCACCTCCGCACCCTCCGCGCCACCACCGCCGTCACCGAAGTCCCACTCGCCGGCGAGACCGCCCTCGTCGACACCCGCGAACTCGCCGCCGGCGACGGCCGTCACGCCACCCTCCTCCTCCAGTATTCCCTCGACGAAAAACTCCGTCCCGCCCGCGACACGGAACAGGTCCTCCTCTACGTCACCCTCGGCGGCCTCACCGCCGCGCTTATCCTCGGCCTCGCCTTCGCCCGCCGCCTCAGCCAACCCATCGTCGCCCTCGTCGGCCGCACCCAACGCATCGCCCGCGGCGACTACTCCGTCCGTGACACCATTTACCGCACCGACGAACTCGGCCGCCTCTCTCTCGCCTTCGACGACATGGCCCGCGGCCTCGCCGAACGCGACCGCGTCCGCGACCTCCTCGATAAAAACGTCTCCCCCGAAGTCGCCGCCGCCCTCCTCCGCGACGGCGCCATCCTCGGCGGCCAGGAGCGCGAAGTCACCATCCTCTTCGCCGACCTCCGCGGTTTCACCACGCTCAGCGAAAAGCTCACTCCGCAGGAACTGCTTACGCTCCTCAACCGCTACCTCGACCGCATGAGCGCCGCCATCGAAGCGCACGGCGGCGTGATCGATAAATTTATCGGCGACGCCATCATGGCCCTCTTCGGCGCCCCCGTCGCCCAAGCCGACGCCGCCGACCGCGCCGTCGCCGCCGCCCTCGCGATGGAAAAAGCCCTCGCCCAACTCAACACCGAGCTCGCCGCCGAAGGCATCGCCCCCCTCGGCATCGGCATCGGCATCAACACCGCCCGCGTCGTCGCCGGCAACATCGGCAGCTCCCGCCGCCTGAACTACTCCGTCATCGGCGACGGCGTGAATGTCGCCAGCCGCCTCCAGTCCCTCACGCGCACGCCCGAGTATCGCTCCAACATCATCACCAGTGCCGCCACCCTCGCCGCCCT
>CALRZR010000331.1:0-7404 GCA_943372705.1 Opitutus sp. GAS368
GGGGGGGGGGGGTGGGTGCCGCCGACGGGGAGGGTTTTGCCGAGAGCGTAGTCGGCGATGGTGATGCCGGTGCGGAAGCCGTTGAAGCCATACATGCGTGGGGTGTAGGGATCGACGTAACGGACGTCGGCCTTGGCCGGGATCGTGAGGCCGAGCGACCAGAAGACGCCGTTGACGACGAGGCGGCGGAGACTCTCGTTTTCGAGATCGGTGGCGGCGCCGAGCGTGGTGGTGAGAACCTTGTTGGTGGTGCCGGCGTCGTTTTTGTGAGCGCGGGTCCAGACGATGGGCATCGCGGGGGAGTTCACGGGCTGCTCGACCTTGGCGACGGTCTTTTTCGTGTAGTCGGCGGGGGCGTCGGAGGCGTTCATGCCTTTCAGCACGAGACCACGGGCGAGGATTTTCGCGTCGGCGGGCGGGGCGGCTTCGTAGACGTCGCTGTTGCCGAAGAGGTCGGTGACGCCGCGGAGGAGCGGGTCGGAAGCGGCGGCGGATTCGATGACGCCGCGGGTGGCCTCGACCTTGTGTTTGCCCCAGTGGGTGACCCAGGTCTCACCGAGAACTTGTTTGCCGAAACCGCCGGCGAAGGGGGCTTTGGCGTTGTAGGAGTAGGCGGCCCACGGGGAGCCGGCGGGGAAATTGAAAGCGTGCGTGGAAGTGCGCAGGGCGATCATGGGGACGCCGCGTTTGTAGGCGGCCTCGAAGCGCTTCATGGCGTCGTCGGTCCATGCGCGGAAGCGGAGCGACATGATGATCACGTCGGCGGTGTCGAGGGCGGCGGAGTCGGGGAGGGATTTGCCGTTGTTGGGGTTGATGGTGCCGTCGGCGTCGAGCGCGAAGAGCACGGTGGTTTTGAAGCCGTGGCGCTGGCTCAAGATCTTTGCGAGCATGGGCAGCGCTTCTTCGCTGCGATATTCCTCGTCACCCGAGAGGAGCACGACGTGTTTGCCCTGGGCCTTGACGCCGGCGGGTGGCGTGAAGACGAGGCTCGTGGGCGCGGCGGCGCGGAGGAGCGGGGCAACGAGGAAGACGAGAAGAGCGAGCGAGCGGAGGAGCATGGGACGTGGGGTGCGGAAAAGAGCAGGGCGGGTCTGTGACCCGCCCTGTTAGCTGAACTGACGTGAACGAACGCGCGAGAGGGCGCGGAAAGGAGGGCGGGTCGAAGACCCTGCCCTACCTCAGGCCTGCTTAACTTTTTGCCACTTCTTCGTCTTGGCGGACTTGAGCACGGCGTCCGTAACGTAGTCGGTGGCGAGGCCGTCCGTGACGTCCGGGGTGCAGCCCTTGCCGCTTTCGAGGCCCGCGACGAACTCGACCATGGCGTGGACGAAGCTGTGCTCATAGCCGAGCTGGAGGCCGGGCACCCACCACTTGCCGCAGTAGGGATGATCGCCGTCGGAGACGTGGATGCTCTTCCAGCCGCGCTCCGGACCTTCGTCAGAGTAGTCGAAGACTTGCAGACGATGGAGGTCGTGGAGGTCCCACTTGAGGGACATGTTCGCGCCGTTGATTTCGAAGGTGTAGAGGGCCTTGTGACCGCGGGCGTAACGGGTGGACTCGAAGAGGCCGAGCGAACCGTTGTTGAAGTGACAATGGAATACGCACGCGTCGTCGATGTTCACCTTCTCGACCTTGCCGGTGAGGGTGTGCTTGCGCTCTTTTACAAACGTCTCGGTCATCGCGGACACGTCCTTGATGCCGCCGTTGAGCCACATCGCGGTGTCGATGCAGTGTGCGAGGAGATCGCCGGTGACGCCGGAGCCGGAGACCTTGGCGTCGAGGCGCCATAGGCCGGTGCCGCCCTGCGGGAGGTCGGCGTTGATGGTCCAGTCTTGAAGGAAATTTGCGCGGTAGTGATAGACGCGGCCGAGTTTGCCGGCGTCGATGAGCTGCTTGGCGAGCACGACGGCGGGGCAGCGGCGATAGTTATACCACACCATGTTGGGCACGCCGGCTTTCTTGACGGCCTTGACCATGGCTTCGGCTTCTTTGCCGGTGCGGCCGAGGGGCTTTTCGCAGAGGATCATCTTGCCGGCCTTGGCGGCGGCGATGACTTGCTCGGCGTGGAGGTTGTTGGGCGTGGCGACGTCGATTACGTCGATGTCGTCGCGGGCAATGAGTTTCTTCCAGTCGGTCTCGATGGACTTGTAGCCCCACTTGTCGGCGAACTCTTGCGTCTTGGCGGCGTCGCGGCCGCAGACGGCTTGGAGGACGAGTTCGTAGCTGGAGGGGAAGAAGTGGTTAACCTGATGGAAGGCGTTGCTGTGGGCGCGGCCCATGAAGCTGTAGCCGATGAGACCGATGCGGAGTTGTTTTTTGGGCATGGGGAGGGGGAGGAAATGATGGATTCGGGAGTAGGGCGGAGTCTTTGACCCGCCCTGTTTAGGAAGCGTGAGCGAAGGCGCGGAGGGCGGGTCGGAGACCCTGCCCTACTTGATCAGCCGACCCAGCCGTGGTTGTTGCGGACCTCGATCATGGCGGCCAGGATGTCGTTCCACGTCTGCTGTTTCATGAGGACTTCGTTGGAGAACATGCAGCCGTCCCAGCAGATGTGTTTCATCTTCTTCGTGACCTTGCCCTTGCCGTCGCGGAGCCAGTAGCCGGAGTCGCGGGCGATGTTGAGTTTGCCCTTCGGGTCGGTGGCGAGGCAGTGGCGGCCCGTCTTCTCGTGCGAGCCGGAGCCGTAGGTGCTGCCGTCGTTTTGGGCGACGTGGAAGTCGATCGTCCACGGGCGGAGCGCGTCGGTGAGCTTGGTCATCGCCTTGTGGAACTCGGCGGGCTCGTAGTGGTAGTTCTTCGGGACGATGCGGTGCGCTTCGGCGTTGGCGCCGAGCGTGTAGAGGTGCGTGTGCGACATGTCGGCTTGGAAGCCGACGACCTTCGGCATGCCGACGGCCTCGAGGAGGTTCACCATGTGTTTCCACGAGTGCATGCCGCCCCAGCAAATCTCACCTTCGGCGGCGAGGCGCTCGCCGTTGTCTTTGGCGATCTTGCCGGCTTCACGAAAGGTCTGCGCGATGAGCTTGGTGGTGCCCTTCGGGTCTTTGTCCCACGCGGTGACGCCGGTGGCGCTGTCGATGCGGACGACGCCGTAGGGGCGGACGCCGAGCTCGCGGAGTTTCTTGGCGATGCGGATGGCCTTGCGGACGTGGGTGACGAAGTTGGCGCGGGCTTTTTCGTCACCGCCGGCGGAAGCGTCGAACCACACGGGAGCGACGACGGAGCCGACGACGAGGCCCTTCGATTTTACTTTGTCGGCGAGGGCCTTGATGCCGTCATCTGAGATATCGATGTCGGTGTGCGGGTTGTAGAGGAAGAGGTCGATACCGTCGAATTTCACGCCGCCGACATCGGCTTTGGCGGTGAAGTCGAGCATCTGATCGAGTTCGATAAACGGCTCGGCGCCGGGGGAGCCTTTGCCGACGAGACCGGGCCAGGCTGCGTTGTGGAGTTTGGGGAAGTTATTGGCGGGCATGTTTTGGGGGGATGATTTGAGTTTATGTTTTGGAAGGTAGGGGCCGACCTCCGGGCGGCCCGCGAGGCAGGGGGATCTGAACGGCCCGCCCGGAGGTCGGGCCCTACCACTAGAATTTGAGCGGACGTTAGAACTTGTTGTTACGATACGCGCCCATGGCGGGGGCGTTGGGATTTACTTCGGGGCCGAAGTAGCGGAGGCACACCATGGGCTCGGTGGCGCTCGTGTTTTCGAAGGTCACGCCGTTCTTGGCGCCGTCTTCGGTGCAGAAGTATTCGTCTTCGGTGAGCTCGTGGAAGCGGATGAGCTTCGGGCTGACGAGGGGCTGGCCGTTGATCTTGCCGGAGCCTTGGACGCAGATGAGGCCGTAGGCGCCGGTGTCCTTGATCGTGCACTTGGTGCCGGGATCGACGGTGAGTTCCTTGGCGGTAAAGAGCTGCTCGCCATCGACCTTGCCATAGACGATCCAGCGATCAACGTAGCCTTCGCTGCGGGTGTCGGCGACGGGGACGGGCTCGAGGTAGTGGTTGTCCTTGAAGTTCGGGTCGACGTTCTTCTCCCAATCGAGCTGGTCGACGATGAAGTCGATGTCGCGGTGTTTCGACTTGGGCATGTCTTTCACGAGGAGGGACCACGGCACTTCGCGGCCCTCGACGAGGTTTTGATACATGCCGAAGACGTCGGAGCCCCATTGCGGCTCGTAGGTGCAGAGCGAGCCGGGAGCGTGGAGGATGCACGGATCAATGAGCCAGCCGGAGCCGACTTTGAGGCGGTAGGCTTTCGAGAGATCGAGGATGCCGTTGTCGCCCTTGTTCCAGTTGCGGATGCACTGCTTGACCTGCTCCTTGGTCGTGCCGGGCTCGAAGCCCATGAACGTGTAGGGGAAATTGTTGCCGACGGGATTGTGCTGGGGCGGGAAATAGTAGGACTCGGGTTTGCCCTCCTGGCCGACGAGCTTCGCCTGCGCGGCGCTCTGGTGCATGTGGTGCGGGATCGGACCCATGTTATCGAAGAACTTCGAGTAGACGGGCCACTTGCCGTATTTCTTCCAGATAGATTTACCGACGATCGTCGCACCGCAGTCTTCGACGGCTTGGGCGAGCGTGAGGCGTTTCTTGCCGATGACGCAGTAGCTGAGGCCTTCGTCAGCGGCGCGACCTTCGTTGGCGGTGACGGTGGTGGAGGCGAACCAGCGCTCGTCGATGCCGCCGCGGTTCAGGCCGTAGGCGTAGGTATCATCGGGGTGGAGTTTGATGCGGAGGCCGGGCTGCAAAAAGGAGCGCGGCACCCAAGCGGGGGCGAGGCGGAGGAGGCCGCCGGTGGCGGAGAGCTCGGCTTCGACGAGGCTCTGCGTGGATTTTTTGACGATCTTGAGATCTAGGACGGAGGGAATGGCCATGGAGATGGAGTTTAAGTTGGGAGTTTAAGTTTAAGAGTGGGGAGGCGGACGGGTGGTGGCGGGTCTTTCTCTTTCTTCTTTCTCTTAATCTTTCTCTCGTCTGCGGCTCGGAGCTGACGAAAGAGAATGATAAAGAGGAAAGAGAAAGATGATGAGGCGTGGATTTACTTTGCGCGTTGTTGGATGAAGGCGAAGACGCCGCGTTTGTTGCCGACGGCGACATCGGGGAGGCCGTCGCCGTTGAGATCGGCGACGGTGAATTGGGTGCCGACGCCGGAGTCGTTGTCGATAAGATGGGGTGTGTAGGTGACAGCTTTGGTGGCGGTGTCGCGGTTCAGCTTGAACCAGTAGAGGACGGCGGCGCCATTGGGCTCGGGGTCGCCCTTGGAGCCGTGGGCCCAGTGGCGTTTGCCGGTGACGACGTCGAGGAGGCCGTCGCCGTCGATGTCGGCGAGGACGGTGGCGTGGGGTTGGGAAAATTGGACGTCGTTGAGTTTCTCGGCGGGGTCGCGGCTGGTGATGGGGTGATCTTTCCACGTGGACTCGGTGGAGCCGGCGGCGGCCGGGAGTTGTTCGAACCAGCTCACGCCGTATTTGTGGGCTTCGATGCTGGTGATGACGTCGGCGCGGCCGTCGGCGTTGACGTCGTAGACATACATCTGCGCGCCGCCTTTGCCGAAATCGACGGCGTGGAATTTCCACTCGGGGTCGCCGGCGAGGCTGGCGGGCTGCTCCCACCAACCGTTGTGCGCGAGGATGTCGGCGCGGCCGTCGCCGTTGATATCGCCGGCGCCGATGCCGTGCGTGTAGCGCTGCCACGCGCCTTCGGCGGAGACGGCGTGGAAAATCCACGGGGCTTCGGGTTTGCCGGGCTGGCGGGTGGCGTAGCCGATTTTTTTGTAGGCGGAAAAGAGGAGAACGTCGGGCTGGCCGGCGATGAGTTTGACGAGGTGCGGCGACTCGGTGCCGACGTAGGGGTGGATCAGAAACTTGGTCCAATCGCCACCGGCGGTGCCGGGATTTTTCGCCCACATGGCGGGGCGGCCGGGCCAGCCGATCTGGACGGAGTCAGGGAGGCCGTCGCCATCGATGTCGGCGGCGTCGGCGATAAAGGCGTCGGAGTAGCTCTCCTTGTCGTAGGCGTGCGGGGCGCGCGTCTCGGTGCGCTTCGTGAAGGCGGGGCCTTGGAACCAGAGCGGCCCGACGATGAGATCCATCTTGCCGTCTTTGTTGACGTCGGCGGCCGCGATGCTCTCGGCGAAGAATTTACCGTCGATGATTTGTTTCTTAAACGTGATCGCGGGAGCGGCCACGGCGGTGCAGAGGGTGGCGGCGCCGAGAGCGGCGGTGGCCAGGAGGGAGCGGGAGAACGTGGCCGAGTGCATACAGGGAGGGGTTGAGCGAGGCTCGCGAAAACAATGCTTGGGAGGCAAGCGAGTTTGCGGAGGTGCACTGTAGTCCTAGCGGTGCCAAAAGCGCTAGAAGGGCGACGGCGAGTTTTTGTCGAATTGCGTCCGCGGGGGCGGGGAGCGAAGGCGCAGGACCGTGGGTAGCGTGCGAAGACGCAGGGTCGTGTGTTGTGCGCGGTGGCGACGGGTGGGAGAAATCGGCGGTTGGAAAACCGCCGCTCCGGCGGCGGATGAGGTTCGTGGCCGAGGAGGAGCGGCGCTCAGCTCTGGCAGCGGGCGCGGTAGGCGCGCGGGGTTTCGCTCATGATGCGGCGGAATTCTTTGGTGAAGTGGCTTTGGTCGGCGAAACCGAATTCGTTGGCGACCTCGGCGAGCGTTTTTTTCGAGAAGACGAGGGCGCTGCAGCTCATGCGGACGCGGAGCTGGCGGACGTAGTCGTGCGGCGAGCTGTGATAGGTGACGCGGAACTGGCGTTCGAAGGCGCGCACGGAGAGGCCGCAGGCTTTGGCGAGGTCGCGGTTGGTGATGGATTCGCCGTAGTTCTGGCTGACGTAGCGGATGGCGCCGCTGAGCGGGGAATCGGTGGGCGTGCCGGGCTTCTGGTCGTTGAGCGGGCGGGTAACGCCGGCGGTGCCGACGACGCGGCCGGAGGCGTCGTGCACGGGGATCTTCGACGTGACGCACCAACGGGCGGTGTGGTCGAAACGGCCAACGAGCTCGACGCGGGAGATGATGCGCTCGCCGGCGAGGACGCGTTCGTCGTCGATGCGGTATTGGTTGGCGAGGGCGATGCCACAGAGATCGTAGTCGGTGCGGCCGATGACCTCGGCGCGCGATTGGAGTCCAAAGTTAAGATAGAACGCGACGTTGACCCACTGGTAGTGGCCGGCCTCGTCTTTGAGCCAGAGCAGGGAGTCGGCGACGAAATCGAAAAGCTCGATCACCTCGGACGCGACCGCACCGATGCGGCTGAGCGTGGCGAGGGTGTGCGGGTCGCTGTTCATCGGGTGACGGTGGTCAGTAAGAGGACACCCAACAGGGCGGGGGAGGCAAACTTTTGTTCCCCTCTGCGGCGAGCAGCCGAGAGGAACGGAACGCACGAACTACAAAAGAGCGTTGAG
>CALRZR010000332.1:0-7397 GCA_943372705.1 Opitutus sp. GAS368
CAGGTTTCGGACCGCCTACGATTGTTGCCGCCCACTTGAAAGCATCTTTCCGGATCTCATCTGTCTTCACAATCAGCCATGCATGAGGAAGGGAGTCCGCGACAAACAACACCGGAATCTCGGGAAACGGCTTGGTGAATTGTTTCCAATCGCTTTCATACTGTTGCTTGAACGTGACATCGATCTCACCGGCCTCCCAAACAATGAAGGAATGGCCAAACGCTTCCGCCTCGTTTGCGCGTTGGTTTATGATGTCTGCGCTGCGTTTACTTTCTTCCAAGAGATTCTTTAGCACTTTTTCCGTGGCAACGAGTAAGCCTCTTTGAGCCTCAATGAGGGCGTCAGTTTTTGTCCTAGCCTCAAATGCGGCTTGCTCAGCGGCCTTCTTGGCTTCTGCACTGACCCGTTGTTTGATTTCAGGCCAGCCGAACCATTTTAAAGTCGCTGCAATCACAATGATCGCAGTAACCCCCGCAGCGACTCTCGCTTCCAGAGTGTTTAGCCGTTCGAGGATCTCGAGGAACTTAGGGTCAACCGCTTCTGCAAAAAGGAGCATGTTAGGTGGGAGTCGGAATTGATGATCATTGCCACGCGATACTTTCGAACAAGCACGCGGAGTATCCGGGCGGGGTCAAGGGCTGAGGTCGTATCGGATGGAGTCAGGTGGTCGGTGGAAATCCGGAACGGAGTTCCGTCAGTGCCATTGGGGCACACGAAAAACGTTGGCTGGATCATGGTTCTTGACCGGCTGCTCGTGGCCCAGGATCGCCCGCGGGGCAGCACGAGTCCGTCCCCAAATGCAATCTAGCCGAGCGGTATACCGGCGCATAGCTCACATAGGCGCGTCGGCTCACACCCCTGTCCAGTTCGTCGTCAATGTCGGGCTTTCTTCGCATCCGCGTTCACTGCATCGCAAGGCCAGTTTGCCACGTGTATGTAGTCAATGAGGAGGAGCCTCATAGTTCCGCGCCTGAATTTCGTTGCGCGCAGGCGCCAAACCGGCACGCGCACGAGGGGTGCAGGGTTCTTCACGAGCACCGCGAATATCCCACTCACATCGGTGAGGTATTCCCTTTCGGCAGGCGGAAAAACACCACACCGGGCAGCGTATCCCTTTACTCACCCGCGCGGGATTGTTCCGATTTGCCAGTTTTCGCCCCAAATTTGCGCTTGCTCCCCCTCGCTCTCTTCGGGAGCTTCGCCGCTTGCGTGAGTGGAAGTCCGTCGGTTGCGGGCCTCCACCATGACTGGTCCGGCACTCCGCCGGATTGAAACGGTGACGCCGGCTCAGCACGAATTTACTTCGGACGGGGCGGGCGGCACGGTTCCCGCAAGGGAGCCCTACAGTCGTGAACTAAACCACAAAACCATGTCCACCACAGTCGTTAAACCCGAAATCATCGCAGCCTATAAAACACACGAGAAGGATACCGGTTCGTCCGAAGTCCAAATCGCGCTCTTGACCGCCCGCATCAATCACTTGACCGAGCACTTGCGCACGCATCGCAAAGACTTCCACAGCCGCCGCGGCCTCCTGCAGATGGCCTCCCGCCGTCGCAAACTCCTCGATTATACCAAGAAGCACGATCTTCCCAAATATACCGAGCTGTTGCAGAAGCTGAACCTTCGCAAATAACGCTTTCGTCACACAGGCGATCCGATCCGCGGATCGCCTGTTGTCTTTACTGACACTCGATTCCAAGCCGGGACATTTCCGTTTGCCGCCCAAGGGAGTGCGCGTTGCACCAACGCCCTTCCCAAAATCGGACGCCAAACGGAAATCTCTCGCGCGAGGCGCGAGGAGATCAAAGCAGGGTTTCTCAGGAAACCCACCGCCCCACCCCACACCGCGGCAGCGCACCTCGCGCCACCGCTGCTTCCCTCAACCGGAAGCCCCCGGGCCGCCCCCAGCCGTGTCGCTGGCCGGTCCGTCCTATCCGCGACACACCGTCCGTTATTGTCCGCATCCGAATCGAATCCGAAAATGAATCAGAAACATAATGTCACCGTCGCCGGCCTGAACCTCACGTTCTCCACCGGCTCGCTCGCCCAGCTTGCTGGCGGCGCCGTCAACGTCTGCGTCGGCGAAACCAACGTCTTCGTCACTGCCTGCGTTGCGCAAACCATGCGCCCCGGTCAGGACTTCTTCCCGCTCACCTGCGACTACCGCGACAAATACGCCGCCGCCGGCCGCTTCCCCGGTGGTTATTTCAAACGCGAGGGCCGCCCCTCCGAGCGCGAGATCCTCATCTCCCGCCTCTGCGACCGTCCTTGCCGCCCGCTCTTCCCCGAGGGTTTCCTCAATGAAGTCCAGATCATCGGCACGCTCATGTCGGCCGATTTGATCAACGACTCCGACATCGCGATGGTCAACGGCGCCTCCGCCGCCCTCGCCATCTCCGACATTCCGTGGAACGGGCCGATCGGCTGCGTCCGCGTCGCCCTCATCGACGACAAGTTCGTCGCGAATCCCACGATCGAGCAGATGTATTCCTCCTCGCTCGACCTCATCTACGTCGGCAACTCGAAAGACATGCTGATGATCGAAGGCTCCGCCGACCAAATCTCCGAGGAGAAGTTCGTCGAGGCCCTCGCCTTCGGCCACGAGGCCATCCAGCCGATCATCGCGGCCATCAAGGAACTTGTCACCCTCGCCGGCAAACCCAAGGCCACCTTCAAACTCGTCGGTGCCACCCCCGAGGCCCGCGCCATCATCGAGCGTGTCGTCCCCGCCGAGCGCGTTTCCGCCGCCATCTTCGGATTCGAGAAAAACGTCCGCTCTGCCAACGTCAAAGCCCTCAAGGAAGAGGCCAAGGCCGCCCTCGTCGCCGAACTCGGCGCCGACAAATTCACCGATGTCGACCTCAACGTCGTCTTCGAAGACCTCCAATACAAAGCCTACCGCGCCACCGTCCTCGCTCAGGGTGTGCGCTCCGACAAACGTGACGCCAAGTCCCTCCGCCCCCTGCAGGCGCAGGTCGGTGTCCTCCCCCGCGTGCACGGCTCCGCCATGTTCCAACGCGGCGACACCCAGAACATCGCCATCGTCACCCTCGGGCCCACGAAGGAAGCCCAGGAAATGGACGGCCTCACCGGCGGCGCGAAGTCCAAGAGCTTCATCCTCCACTATAACTTCCCGCCGTTCTCCGTCGGTGAAGCCGGTCGTTTCATCGGACCCGGTCGCCGCGAAATCGGCCACGGCGCCCTCGCCGAGCGCTCCCTCGTTCCCGTGCTCCCGCCCGAGGACGCCTTCCCCTACTCCATCCGCGTCGTCTCCGAGATCATGGCCTCCAACGGCTCGACCTCGATGGCCTCGATCTGCGGCGGCTGCTTGGCTCTCATGGACGCCGGCGTGCCGATCATTGCTCCCGTCGCCGGTATTTCCTGCGGTCTCATGACCGAGATGGACTCCACCGGTGCGATCACCAAGTGGACCACCATCACCGATATCCTTGGTGAAGAAGATCACTTCGGTGACATGGACTTCAAAGTCGCCGGCACCACCAAGGGCATCACCGGCTTCCAGCTCGATCTGAAGATCAACGGCCTCCCCTTCGAAATCGCCAAGACCGCGATCTTCCAAGCCCGCGACGCCCGCATCGAGATCCTCAAAGTCATGCTCGGCTCCCTGCCCGCGCCCCGCGCCGGCCTCAGCCAATACGCTCCCCGCATCCAGACGATCCAGATCGATCCGGAAAAGATCGGCCTCCTCATCGGACCCGGCGGCAAGACCATCCGCCGCATCGTCGAGACGACGGGCGCGCAGATCGACATCGCCGACGACGACTCCGGCAAGGTGTTCGTCTACTCGAATAACGGCGAAGCGATGAACCGCGCCCTCGCCGAGATCGACGGTCTCTGCGGTGGCGGTGGTGGCCCTGGCGGCGGTGGCGGTGGCGCCCCGATCGAAGCCGGTAAGCTCTACAACGGCCGCGTCACCGGCATCAAAGACTTCGGCGCCTTCGTCGAATGCACCCCGGGCAAAGAAGGTCTTTGCCACATCTCCGAACTCGCCGACTTCCGCGTGCGCCGCACCGAAGACGTCGTGAAGATGGGCGAGATGATCTGGGTCAAGTGCATCGGCATCGACGAGCGCTCCGGCAAAGTCCGCCTCTCGCGCAAAGCCGCGATGAAGGAAATGGAAGCGCAGAATCAAGGTGGCGGCCAACCCGCCCCCGCCGCGCCTGCCGCCCAGTAAGGTAGGGCGCGTTATCCCTAACGCGCCACTCAGTTCTCCGAGCCGGAGCGCCCCAAGCGCTCCGGCTTTTTTGTGCCCGGCGCTTCCATGAAACTGACCTCGAGAAATATCTAAACGCGGTTCGTCACTTCGTTCGATGGCCGCCACTCATGGGAGCCCCAAAGGGGCGAAAACTGGACAGCCCTGGGCATCGCCCAGGGATTTCTTCATCCCATGATCGAAGCCCTGAAAAGGCGAAACAAGCCGCCGCGCGTCAGCTTACGCCTCCTTCGAATCTGTCCTCACCGCTTCCCCGTCGTCTCCGCCGCGCCCGAAATCTTGTCGGCATTCAGCCCCGCGGCCGACACGGCCCTCGCCACCGCGCGCAATTGTTCGCGCAACTGCGCCACCGTCTTTTCCAGCTCCGCGCGCGCCTTGCGTTCTGCTCGCAGATCGTCCTCCGCCCGCGCCATCGCCGCCCGCGCTTTGTCGGCCTGCTCCACTGCCGATTTCAAATTGCTCGCGAGTCCCGCATTCTCCTGCCGCACGCGGTCCGTCTCGGCAAAGACCGTCGCCATCTCCTGCCGAAACGCCGCGTAGGACTTCATGCTCGCCGCGAGTTTTTCCTCGGCCGGGTCCGCCTTCGCAGGCGCCGGCACGGCGGCTGCAGCCGGAGCCGACGAAGACTGCGAGCGCTCCACCCGCATCTTGGCATTCGCCGCACGCAAAGACGCCAATTCCTTCGATGCCGCCGTGAGCTGCTCCGTCAATTTAGCGACTTCCGCCGACGACGCACTCGCCGCACCGCCCGCGCCGGCGCTCGCGTTCGCCGCCCGCGCCTCGCGCTCCGCCCGCCACGTGCTCTTGGGCGCTTCCGGCTCGGCCGCCGGCTTCGTCGCCAATTCCTTCGCACGCTCACTGCTCGTCGGCGCGGCCGCCGCGCGCGGCGCCTCCGCTTCGGCCGAAGCAGCCGACGACGTCGTCGTCGCCGACGTGGTTAACTCGCTGCTCTCCGTGCTCGCCGGCGTTACGCAACCGGTCGAAGCAAGCAGCAGCACAGCGGAAAAAATAGCCAGAGGGGTTCGAGAGGTCATGCGCGCGACCGAACAACAACACCCGCCCCTTGGCAAACCCTACCTCGCCCGCCGAGTCCGCGCCTCCATTGTGTTCACCTGAACCATTTCCACCGCACCGCCATTTCCCGCATTTCCCTTTCGACGATTTCGCGGGTTTCGTGCCTGCTGCTCCCATGAAGTTTCTCGTCACCAACGACGACGGTATCCACAGCGTCTTCCTCCACGAACTCGTCTTCGCCCTCCTCGCCGCCGGCCACACCGTCGCGATTGTCGCGCCCAAGACCGAACAGAGCTGGATCGGCGCCGCCAAATCCCGCGCTCGCCCCGTCCACGCGACCTACGCCGACCACGGCCTGGGTTGCGCCACGTGGGTCGTCGACGGCACGCCGAGCGACTGCGTCAACATCGCGCTCGACCACCTGCTCCCTCCCGAACTGAAACCCGACGCCGTCCTCAGCGGCATCAACATCGGCCTCAACGCCAGCCTCGGGTTCATCATCGCGAGCGGCACCATCGGCGGCGCGTGGGAGGGCGCCCTCCACGGCCTGCCGTCCGTCGCACTCTCGCAAGATCTCACCGGTGAAATTTACGACCGCCTCAAAGCCGCCGGCGACATTCCCGATGCCGAGCTCCACGCCATCCTGCGCACGTCCGCGCAACACGCCGCTCGTCTCGTGCCCGCGCTCGTCGCCGACACCCCGCCGCGCGAGTTCATTGTTCACAATCTCAACTTCCCCCTCCCGTGCCTGCCCTCATCTGAGGTGCGCCGCACCGTCCCTGCCCGTGTCGTCGTGCCCGGGCTCTTCAGCCCCGCCGCCGACGATGGCACGCATCGCTTGATCTTCCGCCTCGGCGACGATCTCTCTCCGCCGGAACCGCTCACCGACCGCACCGCCCTCGCCACAGGTTTCATCAGCCACACCGTCCTCGACTACAAAAAACTCGGCCAGTGAACGCCGCAGCGTTTCGCGCCTCACTTCGGCTCTTTGGCGTCAAACGGCGGGTCGGCCCGGTGCACGACTCCGTTGCGAAAAACCACTTCGCGCACATCCGCCGGCGTCGGCCTCGACATAATCGGTCCGCCCATCCCGCCGCCACCGATGCCGATGCCACCCATGCCGCCGCCGATGCCGATCCCCGTGCTGCCACCTGTGATGATCCCGGTGCCGCCGCGCCCCGTGGTGACTCCGATGACGGAACCTCCGCCGGTGCTCGGATACCCCGCACCCGGATAACCGCCGCCCGGATAAGTGCCGGCCGGATAACTCGGATTCGGCATTCCCATCATGCCGCTGTCGTCGACGCCACCGCGTTTGTAGACCCAGATTTCGTCGCCGGGTCCACCGCCAGGGCTGGCCACGACTTCGGTCGGTTTCCCCCACGCGACCTGCACCATTTCCGGCAACATCCCGGGCTCTACTTTTCCGTCGAGCACCGCCTGCCGCGTCTCGATCGGCCAAGTTTCGTAGATGTCGCGATTCGCATCGATGCGGTTCATCTGTCCAGACGCACAACCGCTCAACAAAAGTGCGCCCAACAGTCCTGCTCCCACTGCGCAATCGAGGTATTTGCGACTCATAGAAGCCTCACCATGCACCAATCGTGCCCGCCGTAAAGTGCCCGCTGAACTTCTCCCTCCTCCCCCTCTCTCCATCTCTCCTGCTTCCTCCCCGTCATCCCTGCGCCTCTTCCCTCCACGCACTGGGCGTGCGCCCCGTCTCGCGCTTAAACACCACGCTCAAATACTCCACGTGCTCGAACCCCGTGCGCTCCGCCACGAGATAGAGCGGCAGATCCGTTTCGCCGAGCAGCTGTTTCACGCGCGCCAGCCGCACGTGCAAAATTTCCTCCCGCGGCGTGCACCCGAGCAGCCGTTGAAACCGTTGCTCCAGCACCCGCCGCGAGAGCGGCACCACGCGCAACACGTCGCTCACATTGATCCCTTCGCACGCGTGTTCGCGGATGAACTGCACCGCCCGCGCCACGTCACGGTCGTCCACCGCGAGCACGTCCGTCGACTGCCGCTCCGCGATCCCGAGCGGTGCGATCAGGTGCGCCGTCGCCGGCACGCGTTTACCCGCCATCAATTTATCGAGCAGCGCCGCCGCTTCGTAGCCCGCGCGGTGCGCATTCGGAATCACACT
>CALRZR010000333.1:0-7179 GCA_943372705.1 Opitutus sp. GAS368
ACCAATGCCGTCACCGAAGGCTTCAACTCCAAGATCCAGATGATCAAGTCCTGTGCCCGGGGCTTCCGCTCCTTCGGCACCTACCGAATCGCTATACTCTTTCACTGCGGAAAGCTCGAACTTCGCCCACAATAATCGGCGAAGAACCATTATTTTGAGCAGCAGCTGCCGCCCGGTGAGGCCACACCCGAGCCTCCCTCAAAAAGGCACAGAGCTTCCATCGTTGAGCTTCAGAAAGCCGAAACCCATGAAATGACGGCCTGCTCTTCGGAAAACTGCCTGGCCACAGATAGAAGGCGGTTCCTCCAAGTTTCTACTTCGCCTTGGAATTTTTCCGGCGCCGAACGCCGTTGGTAAAGCGGAGCGGCCGCTGATACTCGCCGCCACCTGTTACCCACGGGAAGAGATTTGGAGGCGCGGGCCGGAATTGGCCGTTTGTCGAAGCGATTGCACCTTCCTTCTATGCGTTTCTCAGAGGTAACCAAGCACTATTTGCTACTACTGTTCGACTACCTGTTTTAACCATTTGGTGTCCGTTTTGGTGTCCACTAATACCGCTGAATCGTGGCTTGTGCTTCCCCGGATAAAACGGACACGCGTTGAGCGTGTTGTGTTTAGTTATCCGCGGCCTGCCCGCTGCTCTGTTACAAGCACACCGCTTCTGCCTTAAACGCTGCTTCATACTGGCGAGGCGTTGCTCCGGTTTCCTTCTTCTTCGTCATGGTTGAGTCCTTTCTTCGAACCCAACTCGTGTCCGTCAAATCGGGGCAAGCTCAATCCCCCATATTCAGTCTCCTTCGCGTTTCCTTTTAACTGCGCTTGCGCGCAAACCTGACGTCGACAACCGAACGAACGATCTAGTTTCTCAGAGACTCCTTTTCAGCCCTAAAGTCGGGCAGCAATTTCAAGGCTGCGGAATAATGTTTTTTCGCCCCCGCCGAATCACCCTGCCGATCGAGAATATTCCCTAGACGGTGATGGGCGCTCGCGAGCGATGGCATGCCATCACCCCTGGGAGGGACCAGCAACAGACACCGCTCCAACGCTGCCCGCCCTCGCTCAAGTTGCTCCCCGCTCAGCGCCGCGCAACGCCCCACTTGGTAGAGTGCGAGAAAATGATCCGCGTTTTCCCGCAGCACGTCGTCAAACAGCGCAAACGCCGCGGCGTGCCGTCGTTCGCTCAGCAGGATCGTCGCCACCGCGATCCGTCCCTCCATCGGGTCCGTTTTCGCGATCGCCTGCGCCTGCACCACCGCCTTGTCGTTTCCGCCGCCGGCGATCCGCGGCGCCACACAATGGTAGCCGAGCAGACTCCAGCGATAGGCCGACTTCCGCGGATCCAGCTCGACCGCGCGTTCGTAGGCACCGAGGCATTTCCGGGCCCAACCCAGCTTTGCAAACAGCCCCGCCTTCTGCGCCGCGAGTCCAAACGCGTCGCCCAACGCATTCTGAATCCTCGCTTCGTCGGGCGCCGCCCGGGCCGCCCGCTCCAGCCGGTCCAGCGCCTCGCTCTGGTCGTCAAACCACAGCGCCAGACGCCCCAAATAGAAATTCAGTTCCACGCTGTCGGCCTGCTCCGCCGCCAGCTTTCGAAAAATGTCCCGCGCCTCGGCGTAACGGCGCTCTTCATACAGCACCCGCGCCGTGCTGAAATCTGCGGCGAGGTCGGCCGCCCGCGCCGCGCCGCCCGGCAGCAGCCCCACCGCCACCGCCAGCACCTGCCACTTCAGCACGTCGTAAAAAGCCGTCATCAGTTTATCGCGTCGCTGCGCCGCGCAGCCCGCCCGGCCCGAGATAGGTCCGCGCCAGACTCCGCAGCCGTTTCACCGAAATCCTCACCTTGGCCCGCCGCCGCAGCCAGGTCGTGTTGCGGTAGTCCGACACAAAATCCCGAATCTCCGCGTTTAATTGCTCCTGCGTGCCGACACCCCCGACGTGTTTGATAAATTCCCGGTCCGGCAAAAAATGATCCTCCGACATGACCGCCACGAACGGCGCCAACACCCGCGCGCGCAGCGGCAGGCATTGCCAAAAAATTTCATGCTCAAACGCGGCCCCATCACAGGCCCGCTCCGCGCAGTAGGCATCTCGGAAAGTCTTCACTGCCCCTCAGCACACCGCCCCGCCGCCCCCGCGCAACCGCCGCAGGTCACATTTGCGCAAACTCACCGCGTCCCCGCGCCGCACTCTGCTTCGTAAGACAATGGGAAGGCCGCCAAACCCCTAAGGCGGCCTTCCCGACCAGCCAACTAACCTGACGCCCGAAAGACGTTCCCGACGGAAATCCGTTCACTGCTTTCTGTCGTCGGCACCGAAAGTAACCACGCCGTCACATTGCCGATTTCCCCGCACCTTTTTCTTCGAGCACTCGGCCCCGCGCCGCCCCACCGTTCGCCTTTAGCCACTGCTTCACGCGCTCGCCTCCCAACCGGCCGCCGTGCGCAGATACGGCGCACACGCTTCCGCCAATTTTGTGAGGGTGAACGGCTTCGCGAGCACGGGCGCGCCCCACTGCGCGATCTCGGCTTCCAGCGCCTGGTCCCCCGTGTGCCCCGTCACAAAAATAAACCGCCGCGCCATCGCCGGCTGCGCCTCCCGCAGCCAGAGAAAGAGCTCTGTCCCGTTCATATCCGGCATACGGATATCCGAAATCACGAGGGCATACGGCGTGCGTGCGAGGCACTCCAACGCCTCGACCCCCGATTGCACCGCGTCGATTTCGCAGCCAAATTGAGCGACCAACACTTCTTGAATCAACCGCCGGACCACCAACTCGTCGTCCACCACCAGCACCCGCAGCCCGGCCGCGGCGATTCCCGCGCGCGCCCCGGTCGCCGGCTCCGTGGTTTCCGACAGGAACAATGCTTGCAGGGTCGGCGCGTCCGCCGGCAGCGAAACCGTAAAGCTCGCCCCGGCCCCCGGTGCGCTCTCGACCGAAATTTCCCCGCCGTGCTGGCGCACGATGCTGAAACACACGCTCAGCCCCAGACCCGTGCCGCGATCCGGCCCTTTGGTGGTGAAAAACGGATCGAAGATTCGCCCCAGATTTTCCGGCGGGATGCCCACACCGTTGTCGCTCACCGTCACCCGTGAAAACCTTCCCTCGGTCGCGACGCGCACTTCCAGACTGGCCCGGGCGCTCCGCCCCGTCGCCTGCAGAGCATTCAACGCCAGATTGATCAGCACCTGTTTTATTTGCGCCGGATCGGCCCGCACCCAGACGGGCTCCGCCGCAAACACTCTGCGCACCGTGCAGCGCGCTTCGCGCACTTCGAAGCGCAACATCGAGAGCGCCTCTTCTGCCACCGTCCGCAGGTCGATCGTCTGCACCGCCTCCGCGCCTGGCGTCGGCTTCGAAAGCTGGAGCAGTTGGCGGATGATCCCCGCCGCCTCGTCCACACTGCGCGTGATGAGGTCGGCAAATTGTCGCATCTGCGGATCGGCGCCCAATGCGATCAGCTCGGAGAACCCCTGCACCGGCGTCAGCTTGTTGTTCAACTCGTGCGCGATTCCGCCCACGAGGGTGTCGAGCAGCGTTTGTTTTTCCTGCCGCAAGAGGTGCCGCTCGATCTCCCGCTGCTCGGTGATGTCGTCGAGGCAGGCACAGATTTGCCCGGTCTCCCGGATCCAGCCGAGCGAACAGCGGAAACGCCGCGCGCCCACGCCCGCGATCGCCAACGTCACCTCCCTCGTCACCGGCGCACACCCCCCGCCCGCCTGCACGTGGAGCAGCGCGAGAAAATTCGCCCGCTCGCTGTCGGCAATCCCGTCGGCCAGCGAGAACTGGCCCCGCTCCTCCGGCTCGATTTTTAGCAGCTCGGCCAGCCGCCGGTTGTGTTCGTGCACCCGGCCGTGCCCGTCCAGCAGCGCCACCCCCAGCGCGTGGTTCTCGAACAGTCCGAGGTAAAGTCCGTGCGACTGCCGCAGCGCATGTTGCGCGGTAAAAAGCCCCAGATGCTGCCGGCGCAGTTCCGCCACTTGGTCCGCGACCAACCGCGATTGCAGCCGCGCCAGTGCATCCACCGGAATCAATCCCAGCAGCGCATGCCCGGCGTCGACCAACACCACGTCTTCGTGAAATTCATCGCCGCGGCGCGCGAGCGCCCGATCTAGCACTTCCCTCACCGGAGTCGTTTCCGCGAACACCAGCGGATGCTCCACCTGCGCCGTGTGCGCAGCGCTCCGGCTGTAGAGCGCAAATCCGAAACGCGACCCCAGCAGCGTGCCGAGCTGCAGCCGCGAGCACACCCCACTCACCGCGCCGCCGCTGACCAGCGCCAGAAAATCCACTCCGCTGTCCGTCAACGTTTTCAACACGCCCTCGAGCGGCGCGTCGCTCGGCACCCAACCGGTGTGGTGCACCAGCGAACGCAGCGACGTATGCTCCGCCGCCAGCGCCGCGAGCCCTTCCCGGGCAATCTCGGCCCTGCTGTCCCCACTCCGCAATGACACGGAGGCCGCCAACCCTGCGTTCTGCTTCATGATCCCCCACCCTGAAGCAGGCGCTGGCCCGCGCGCGACCGGCGGGGGTTACAAATGCGCAAATTTGCCGCCGCCGCTTCGCCCGCGCATCCCCGCCGCGCCGCTGCATGGCGTCTCCGTGCCGGACCGGTGACAATTCCGCGTCTGCACGCAGTTGGCCTTGTGCCGTGCCGGGCCGCGTGGATGGCTCGCACCCATGCCGGTCGAACCTCGCGCCACGCCAGCCCGCCGCTTTCTCAAAGCTACCCACGATCTGGTTTTTCACCACGTCCACGGCGGCCAACTTATTTACAACGCCTGCTGGGAAGACCCCCGCATCGACCGCGAGCTCCTCGCTCTCCAGCCGGATAGCCGCGTCGTCATGATCACCAGCGCCGGCTGCAACGCCCTCGACTACCTCCTCGACGGCCCCGCCGAGATTCACGCCATCGACGTCAACCCGCGCCAAAACGCCGTGCTCGAGCTGAAGCTCGCGCTGATCACGCGCGGCGATTTCGGCGACCTGTTCGAATTTTTCGGCATCGGCTCTCACGAACGTTTCCGCGCCGTCTATCGCTCCGTCCGTCCCTTGCTCTCCGTTTCCGCCCGCTCGTTTTGGGACGCCAAAATTTCTTTCTTCGACCCGGGCAGTCTGAAAAAATCGTTCTACTACCATGGAGCCGCCGGCATGGCCGCGTGGCTTTTGGGCGGTGCCCTCTTCCGCGCCAAACCCAACATCAAGAACCACGCGCTCTGTCTCCTCGATGCCGATACGCTGGCCCAGCAGGCTCGGGTCTACGCGCTGCTCGAGCCGAAGATCTGGGGCAAACTCAGCCACTGGCTCATTCGCCAGCGCATGGTGATGACGCTGCTCGGCGTCCCCGCGCCGCAAATCCGCCTCATCGAAAACCACTACCCCGGCGGTCTCACGTGCTACGTGAAGGACAAGCTCCGGCATGTCATGTCCGAGCTGCCCGCCCGCGAAAACTACTTCTGGCGCGTCTACATGACCGGCTCCTACACGCTCTCCTGCTGCCCGAATTACCTCCGCGAAGAGAACTTGCCGGTGCTCGCCGCCCGCGCTGGCCGCATCCGCCCGCGCACCTGCACCGTCTCCGAATTTCTGCGACGCCACCCCGGCGTCTACTCGCACTACGTCCTGCTCGACCATCAGGACTGGCTGGCCTGGCACGAGCCCGCCGCCCTCGCCGAAGAGTGGGCTTTGATCTTCGGCAACAGCCGGCCCGGCACCCGCATTCTCATGCGTTCCGCCGGTGTCGATCTCAGCTTCGTGCCCGCCGAGGTCCGCGCGCGGCTTCGCTTCTTTCCGGAGCGCACCGAAGCGCTGCACCTCACGGATCGCGTCGGCACCTACGGCAGCCTGCATTTCGCCGAAGTGATCTGATCGGCGGCGATTCCCTCTCGCATGAAAACCGCCGCCGTCGACCCCCGCCTGCCGCCCCCGGGTTCGCCCCACGCGTTGGAGCGCTACTACGCGTTGCACGCCCGCGTCTACGACGCCACCCGCTGGTCGTTTCTGTTCGGCCGCGATCTCATCCTCGAACTCGCCGCCGGTGCCCGCCCGCACCCGGCCCGCATCCTCGAAATCGGCTGCGGCACCGGTCGCAATCTCGTGCGCCTCGCGCGCCTTTTTCCGCACGCCCACCTCACCGGCGTCGATCTCGCCCCGTCGATGCTCGCCGTGGCGCGACGCCAAACCGCCGCTTACGGCCCACGTATTTCCCTGCGGGGCCAAGCCTACGACGCCCCGCTCGATCCGACCGACCGCTTCGACATCGTGCTGTGCTCCTACGCGCTCACGATGTTCAACCCCGGCTTCGCCCCCGCCATCGCCGCCGCCCATGCCGATCTAGCCCCCGGCGGCTATTTTGCCTTCGTCGATTTTCATGCGAGCCGCCACCGCTGGTTCACTCGCTGGATGGGCGTCAACCACGTGCGCATGGAGGGCCACCTCCGGCCGTTGTTGCAGTCGACGTTTACGCCGGTGATCGACGAGGTGCACTCCGCCTACGGCGGCCTCTGGGACTACGCCCTCTTCCTCGGGCGCCGGAAAAAATCGCCATGAACCGCCTCGCCACCGCGCTCGACTACGCGCTCTGGCCGGCGCTCCTGTTGGCCGCCGGCTTCGGCCTGGGCCTGGGTATGGCCCACGGCCGCGGTCCCCTCGCCTTCAACCTCACCTACCTCGGCCTCGCGATCGCCCTCTGGTTCTTGGAAAAATTCCGGCCGCACGAAACCGCGTGGCTCGAATCCGACGGCCAGGAGGTTCCCGACCTCGCCCACACGCTCGTCACCAAAATCGCCGTCCAAGTGACCGTCGTCACTTTGGCCAATTTCGGAATTTCCGAACAACTGGGCTCGATCGCGCGCGGTGGTCTCTGGCCCGCCGCGTGGCCGCTCGCGATTCAAGTCGCGCTCGGTCTCGTCGTGGCGGAGTTCGGCCTCTATTGGGCCCACCGCCTCGCCCACGAGTGGCTGCCGCTCTGGCGTTTCCACGCCGTGCACCACAGCTCCACGCGACTATGGTTTTTGAATACCGGCCGCTTTCATTTCGTCGACACCGTGAAAAGCATGGTCTTCGCGACGCCGACGCTCTTGGTCGCCGGCGCACCGGGCGATGTCATCGTGTGGGTCAGCGGCCTCACCGCGTTCATCGGCATCCTCACCCACTGCAATGTCCGCCTGCGTTTCGGATGG
>CALRZR010000334.1:0-7153 GCA_943372705.1 Opitutus sp. GAS368
CGACGCAGATCGGGAAATCGCCCGCGATACCGCCGCCGATTTGGAAAAACCCGATCGAGCCTTCGCCGTTCTTCAGCAATTTCGCCGTGTTCGTATACCACTCAGCGAGCCACGTCATGTATTCGATGCCGGTGCGCACCGTGTGCACATTCTTGATTTCGCCCGTCACACAGCGGCCCGCATACATGTTGCCGAGCGTCGCGTCTTCCCACCCGGGGACGATGATCGGCAGGTTCTTCTCGCACGCCGCCAACATCCACGAATTCTTCGGATCGATCTGGTAGCTCTTCTTCAGCTTACCGCCGCGCAGAATTTTATACATGAACTCGTGCGGGAAATAGCGCTCACCCGCCTGATCGGCCTTCGTCCACTCGTCGGCGACGACCGCCTCGATGCGGCGCATCGCTTCCATTTCGGGTATACAGGTGTCGGTCACGCGGTTCATGTGCCGGTCGAGCAACTTCACTTCGTCCTCGGCCGTGAGGTGACGGTAGTGCGGCACGCGCTCGTAGTAGTCGTGGGCGACGAGGTTGAAAATATCCTCCTCGAGGTTCGCACCGGTGCAGACGATTGCATGGATCTTGTCGGCTCGGATCATCTCAGCGAGCGAGATGCCCAACTCGGCCGTGGACATGGCGCCCGCGATCGTGACGAGCATTTTTCCGCCGGCCTTCAGGTGCGCCTCGTAACCCTTCGCCGTGTCGACGAGGGCCGCCGCATTGAAGTGGCGATAGTTGTGCGCGATGAACTGCGAGATCGGTCCTTTCTTTGCAGCGAGCTTCGCATTGACGGCTTCCGGTTTCACTCTGGCTTTCGTGGCTTTCATAGGTGTGCCGACAGAATTGCGGCGCACTGTGACGCTGCGCGACAAAAAACCTTCGCGATCCTCAACCGATCCTCGCTTGGTCCTCGCTCCTTGGTCATTGAACCTCGGTCCTTTCTCCCGTGCTCGCCTCGTTTCTCGCCGCCTTCTTCTTTGCGCTCAACGCCACCTGCGCCTCCCACAGTGTGCAGGCCTCTGGCTCCCTGCGCGCCAATCTCGGCCGCCTCCTCGTCGCGTGCGCCGCCCTCGGGCTTTTTGCCCATACCCTCGGCCACGGCTTCACGAGCGCGAGTGTGCCGTGGTTTCTCCTCAGCGGCGTCATCGGTATGGGCCTCGGCGATCTCGGTGTCTACGGGGCGCTCCCGCTCCTCGGCTCCCGGCTCACGGTCCTCATGACCCAGTGCCTCGCCGCCCCCATTGCCGCCATCGGCGAGTGGCTCTGGCTCGGCACACGCCTCACCGTCCCTCAAATCATCTGGGGCCTCGTCATCCTCGCCGGCGTCGCCGTCGCGCTCCTTCCGAGCAAATCCAGCCCGCCCCGCGTAAAGGTAAAACCCATCGGTTTTCTCTTCGGTCTCCTCGCCGCCGCCGGCCAGGGCCTCGGCGCCCTCGTCAGCCGCAAAGGTGTCGATGTCGCCGTCGCCGCGGGCGAATCCGCCCACAACGCCACCTTCGGCCTCAACGCCGCCTACCACCGCATCTTCGCCGGCCTGCTCTTTACCGCCGCGTGGTTCCTTTTCCTGCGCGCCATCCGCCGCCTCCCTGCGTCGCCCGCTGCGATCATCGATCCCGTCGCCCGCCGTCGAGCCCGGCTCTGGATGCTCGCCAACGGCTTTGCCGGCCCCGTCCTCGGCGTCGGTTGTTACCAGTGGGCGCTCGCCACCACACCCAGCGGTCTCGTCCTCCCCATTGCCGCGACCACCCCGCTGCTCGCGATTCCGATCGCGTATTGGCTCGAGGGCGACCGCCCATCACGCCGCGCGCTCGTCGGCGGCATCATCGCCGTCGCCGGCTGCATCGCGCTCACGCTCGCGCGCTGAAAAGCTCGCCATTGACGACCCGCCCCCGGGTCGTGTTTGGTGACCCGTTCCGATGCTCACTATCGCCGACGTTTCCAAGTCCTACGGCACCCGCGAACTTTTTTCCGACGTGTCGCTCTTCATTGCGCGCACCGATCGCCTCGGCCTCGTCGGTCCCAACGGCGCCGGCAAGTCCACGCTCTTCGGCCTCATCCTCGGCGAGGAAAAGCCCGACACCGGCACGATTGAGTGGGAGCGTGGCGCCGATTTCGGCTTCCTCCCGCAAGAGAGCGCCCCCGCCGGCGACGAAACCATTCTCCACATCGCCACCAGCGGCAAACAGCTCGAGCCCACTGACGACAACTACGACATCGACTACACGCTCGAGCCCCGCGCGAAAAAAATCCTCGCCGGCCTCGGCTTCAAAGAAGGCGACGCCGAAAAACTCGCGAAAACGTTTTCCGGTGGTTGGGTGATGCGCGCCCACCTCGCGCGCCTCCTGGTCGCCGAGCCCGCCCTCCTCCTCCTCGACGAGCCCACCAACCATCTCGATCTCGAAGCGCTCCTCTGGTTCCAAGATTACCTCACGCGCTATCCCGGCGGCCTCGTCGTAATCTCCCACGATCGCGCCTTCCTCAACGCACTTTGCACCGGCATGCTCGAGCTCCGCGCCGGCACGCTCCATTACTACCACGGCAACTACGACAATTTCCTGAAGGAGAAAGAAGCCCGCAAGGATCAGCAGGCCGCCGCCTTCAAAAACCAGCAGCGCGAAATCGCCCACCTGCAGAAATTCGTCGACCGCTTCGGCGCCAAAGCCTCGATGGCCTCGCGCGCGAAATCGAAGGAGAAGCAGATCGAACGCCTCCAGGAAGTCGCCGTCGAGGAGCCCACCGAGGAACTGAAGCGCATCAACTTCAAATTCCCCCAACCTCCGCGCTCCGGTCTGAAAGTTATCGAACTCGAGCACGTGCAACAGGCCTACGGCAGCCACGTCGTCTACAAAGATCTCAATTTCACCGCCGAGCGCGGCCAGCGCATCGTCCTCGTCGGCCCCAACGGCGCCGGCAAATCCACGCTGCTCAAAATCCTCGCCGACGTAATCCCGATCCAAGGCGGCTCACGCGAACTCGGCTCCAACGTGGTCCCTGGCTACTTCGCCCAGAACCGTCTCGATAACCTCGATCCATCGCTGACCGTTTTCGAAAACGTGATGTCGCTGCGCACGAATGAGAATCAGCTCACCGAGCAGCAAGCCCGCGCTATCCTTGGCGCCTTTCTCTTCCGCAAAGACGACGTCCACAAACCCATCGGTGTTCTCTCGGGCGGTGAAAAGTCCCGCCTTGCCCTCGCCCGCCTCCTCGTGAAACCGCCGAATCTCCTCCTCATGGACGAGCCGACGACTCACTTGGACATCCAGTCGATCGACTCGCTCATCGGCGCGCTCAAAGCCTACGAAGGCACGCTCATCTTCATCTCGCACGACGTTCACTTCATCCGCGCTCTCGCGCAAAACGTCCTCCACGTCCACAGCGGCCGGCTCACCCCCTACGCTGGAGACTACGATTATTACTTGGAAAAATCCAAAGCCACCGACGCCCGCTTCGCGCTCACCGCCGGCTTCACCGACGCCCGTCCGAAGCAAGCAGCCGCCGCCCCAGCGCCGAAAGCGGCGCCCGCTCCCACCGCGAAGAAATATACCCCCAACGAAATCCGGAAATTCCGTGAAGAAGTCGGCCAGCTGGAAAAGAAAGTCGTCGAACTCGAAGCGAAACAGGCCGAGATCACTGCCGAACTCGAAGATCCCGCCTCCTACGCCGACAAGGGAAAATTCCACCATCTCAACCGCGAACTGAGCACGATCGTCGATCAAATCACGGCAGCCACGACCGCATGGGAAGCCGCCGCGACGAAACTTTCAGAAATGGAAAAATAGCTTCCGCCCCGGTCGCAAGCAAACCACAGCCAGCCCCTTTGGTTTGGTTCGAAAACTAGACATCAATGCAGCCGACATGCATCCCGTTTGGGTGAGTTGGTCATCGAAAGCCACTGGGGAGAGGTAACCGAGCTGGCAGATTGTCGGACCTAAAGTTTTCGAAACGAGGGGTCGCAGGAAACCTGGCAGGGAGGCAAGGAGATCGAAGAGAGTTTTCTTGGATGCGTCCGTAGCCGAGACCGAGTGGCAGCAAATCGCCGCCCTCGTAGGAGCGTTGTCGGAATTCGCGCTCACGTCCGTGGTGCAACTCAACGCCGCCGTGGGCGGTGCCTCTGGGACTAGGGTCGAACATCGCCTCGTGCGGCTCGGCCGCCTCGATATTTCCGGCGAACCGGCCAACGCCGACCAGCTAACCGCGGCCCGAGCCGAGCTCCTGCGTCGCGCCAGCCGCAACACCGCGGCCCTTGCGACTTACGACGGCGCTCTAGCACTCGACCCCGCTCCTCCAGACCGCGCGCACCTGACGCGACTGCGCGAAGAGCCAGCGTCGACGTAACGCGGAACTTCGCGTGGCGGAGTCGTCGGCTTTAGTCTTTACCACCTTTTTTATCCCCTTTGGTGCGCACGTGTTGCGCCAAGTGCGCAGGGCGCGCTTTGGCGTAATGGTCCAGCACGGACTGAAGTTTCTTCGCTTCGGCGGCAGACAGGCCGGTGAGTTTTCCGACGGCGAGGGGCTGCTGCTCGAAGCGGTCGATGGTGAGGTCGTAGAATCTTCCATCGCGGTGGAGTTTGTGCGTTACGCTTTGGGCATATTCGTGAGTGGCGGTCGGCCCTCCGTTGCGCGCATACCAGACGTAAAGCGAGTCGCGCGGCTGTCCGCGTTGACCGAGAAGCTGAGGGAGAAAACTGCGACCGTCGATTCGCAACGCCGCAGGGACCGGGGAGCCGACCGCATCGCACATGGTCGGTAGAAAATCCACGCTGGCGACGAGATCGGAGTTCACGCGCCCTGCGGGAATTTTCGCCGGCCAGTTGGCTATGAAAGGAACGTGGTTGCCTCGCACAGTGCCCGAGCCTTTGCCACCCGGGTAATCAGTGCCCTTGAAGCGCGAGGTGACGCTCACGCCGGTGCCGTTGTCACCAATGAACATGACGAGGGTATTTTCGCGGAGACCAAGTTCTTCGAGCTTCGCGATGAGACGGCCAATCATCTTGTCCATATAAGCGGTCATGTCGGCGAAGTGTTTCACGTCGCGCTGCAGCTGCTCGCTTTTGGTTTTCGGGTCCCAATCGGGGCTGTCCGGCGTGGGCTGAAACGGATCGTGCGTGAGGATCATGGGGTAATAGAGCACGAAGGAGCGGTCGCGATGCCGGGTGACGAAATCGAGGGCGAAATCGTTGATGAGTTTCGGCCCGTATTCGCCGCCGTTGTAGTCGATTTCGTCCCCGTCGCGCTCGAGGCCGGGATTCGCGTAGCGCGGCGGACGGCGCGTCTGTTGCCAGAGGAATGCTTCGTCGAAACCAAAATGGCGAGGGAGGTTCTTGTCCTGGTTAAGCTGCAACTGCCATTTGCCGCAGATGCCCGTCGTGTAGCCGGCCTTTTTCAGGAGTTGGGCGAACGTCGTGGCCTTGGGGTCGAGCACGCCGAATTCAATATAGTTTCGAATATTGTAAATGCCGGTCATGAGTTGCACCCGCGTCGGCGTGCAGAGTGGCTGCACGTAGCAGTTCTCAAAACGCATGCCCGTGGCGGCGAGTCGGTCGAGGTGAGGAGTTTGGTAGGATTGGCCGCCATTGGCCGTCAGGGCTTCGTAGCCGAAATCGTCCGCCATGATGAGCACGATATTGGGTTTCTTTTCCGCTGCGACTGCACTGACAACGAGCGTGCATAGCACGGCGGCGAAGAGGCAAATGGTGCGAACGCCAGAGAATTTCATGTGGGTGGGGATAGGCTAAACGGAGACGCGAAGAAGCCAAACGCAGGGTGCGGTGAAGTCCAGAGGCGATATGGGAATCCCCGTAAGCGTCGCCGCGAGTGCCACGTAGCGAGTGGAACGGTGCGGCGCTAGAATTAGGAGATGGGAACTACGGTAAGCACGGAGTTGGTCGATGCACGGGAGAAGCGCGGCCAAGATGGGCGGCGGTCCGTGGAGGCGGAGCGGCGACGCGAGTTGCTAGGGGAGTGTCCCGCCAACGAGTCGGCATAAGTGGCGGGAGGCTGGCCGGGCCTGATTTCAGGCCCGAGCGCGGCGGTTGATTGCAGCGGCAGAGCGGCGTTTGGGCAGCGTGAAGCCCGGCGCGATTTGCTCGATCCGCTGGCGGGCGCGGGGGATTTTTTCGAGGGTGGATTCGATGCTGGCGGTCCACACGAATGGCACCGGCGCGGCATTCCAAACGGCGAGAAACTCGGCGATGGCGCGTTGCAGATCGCGCACGCGGTGAAAGACACCGCGCCGGACGGCCTTCTCGCTGAGTTCGGCGAACCACCGCTCGATCAGGTTGAGCCAGCTCGAACTGGTCGGAATAAAGTGCAGCACGAAACGGGAATGTCGTTTCGACCAGCGTGGGACCCGCTCGTGGCCGTGCGTGCCGTAGTTATCGAGGATGGGGTGCAGGGCCTTCTCGCCGGGGCACTCGGCGTCGAGTCGTTGGAGAAACTTCAAGAACTCTAGATGCCAGTGTCGGGGATAGCATTGGCCGATCACCCGGCCTTCGGCGACTTGCAGGGCGGCAAACAACGCCGTTGTGCCGTGGCCCTGCGCCGGTGTTTCACCACACGGAAGAACGCGTGCAGACGCACCTGCTCTTGTGTTTTCTTTCGCTGGCGATGTGGCGCTCGCTCGAACAATGGATGCGCGCCAAGGGCCTGGGCGCGTGCGTGCGGCAACTCGTCCAACAACACGCCGGCATCAAAAGTGTCGCCATGCTACAGCCGGTCCTGCGCAGCGGTGCGCGCAACGAACTGCGCCTGCGCGTCTTCGCCACGCCGGGCCCGCAACCGCCGTAGTGCTCGCCCGCCTCGCCTGCGCCTCCCGAAAGGCCCACGCCTAATCGCGAATGTAGTGCCGAAAATCATCCCATAATCTGCGCAAACGCTTGCACCGCAACAACAGCGCTCCGCGACCTGACGAACTCGGGTTAACACACCGTGGGCACAAGATGTGAATAACTTCATCTTGAACTCGGCTGCGCCGTAACCACCGTCATGGTCCCTCCCGCCAAAAAACCGCTTGTAGAGCCTAGCTCCATGCGGTTTACGCCCGGTCTTCAAGACCGGGCGTTTTTTTGCCGATCACGGCGTTCGCGAATTTGATCGCTCCTGCCATAGAACTTATTCCCCAATACCAGTGTCCTTTAACTAATAGACTTTAGAGC
>CALRZR010000335.1:0-6992 GCA_943372705.1 Opitutus sp. GAS368
CAACGGCACGATCGTCGCCGGCGCCAGCAGTGCGACGCTCGCGATCCCGGCGGCGACCGCGGCCCAGGCCGGCGACTACACGGTCACGGTGACCGACTCCAATGGCCCCGTTGCCAGCCGCATGGCGCGGCTCGTGGTCGAGACTCCGCGTCAGGGTCGCCTCATCAATCTCTCGGTGCGCGCCTCGTCGCGGGGCGCCGGCGCCCCGCTCATCGTCGGCGCGAGCGCCGTCGGCGGCAGCAAACCGCTGCTCGTGCGCGGTGTGGGCCCGGCGCTCACGGCGTTTGGTCTCACGGACGCGATGATCGATCCGCGGCTCGACGTTCACGCGGACGTCGCGGGGCGCGATACTATCACGGCTTCGAACAACGATTGGGCCACGGGCGGCGTCGCGACGCTGCGCGCCGCGTTCGCGGCGGTGGGTGCTTTTGATTTTGCCGATGCGGCGAGCCGCGACGCGGCGCTCCTCCTGTCGATCGACGGCCCGCGGACGTTTCACGTGGCCGATACTGCCGGACGCGTCGGCGTGACGCTGATCGAAGTCTACGATGCGGATTCCGGCGGCGCGGCGCGGCTCACCAATTTTTCGGCCCGCAATTTCGCCGGCACCGGCGAAGCGGCGTTGATCGCGGGTTTTGTGGTCGGCGGCAATGTCCCCAAGCGCCTGCTGGTGCGCGGCGTCGGCCCGCGCCTTGGCGCGCTCGGCGTTGCGGGCGTTTTGGCTGATCCGAAAGTGGAGTTGTTTCTCAACGAAGGCGGCCGGAGCACGCTCTTCGCGACCAACGACAATTGGTCCGAGTCCGGCACGACGGCGAATCGCGCGGCGTTCAGTGCCGTGGGCGCCTTCGACCTCAACGATGCTGCGAGCAAAGACGCGGCGCTCGTCGTCACGGTGCCGGCCGGGATGTTCACGGCGCAAGTATCCGGCGTCGGCGGTGTGACCGGCGAGGCGCTCGTGGAAATCTACGAGCTGCCGTAGGTCTCCGCGCACTCGGCTATCGACGCGCGTCGGGGTGCGCCCATCGTGGGGGCACCTCATCCCCTCCATGTATTCGCGTATCCGTCTGGCCTGTTTTTTCCTCCTTGCCGGTGTCGCTGCGGCGGCCGTGCCGACAAAACCCAACGTGCTCGTCATCCTTGCCGACGATCTCGGCATCGGTGACATGTCGGCCTACCGGCCGGGTGCCGATGTGCAGACGCCGCACCTCGACCGCCTCGCCGCCGAGGGCATGCGTTTCACGCGAATGCGCGCGAATGCCACGGTGTGTTCACCCACCCGCGCCGCGCTCATGAGCGGGCGCTACGCGGACCGCGTCGGCGTGCCCGGCCTCATCCGCACCGAGCCGGCCAACACCTGGGGCTACTTCGATCCCAAGGTGCCCACGCTGGCGAACTACCTCTGCGACGCCGGCTACCACACCGCGATCGTGGGCAAGTGGAATCTCGGCCTCACCGCGCCCGGCACGCCCAACGACCGCGGCTTCGATTTTTTCCACGGCTTCCTCGATGATATGATGGACAGCTACACGACCCACCTCCGGCAGGGTCACAACTACATGCGTCGCAACCGCGAGGTCGTCACGCCGGTCGGGCACGCGACGGATATTTTTACGACGTGGGCCACCGATTACCTGCGCGAACGCGCCGCGGCGAAGACGCCCTTCTTCCTCTATCTCGCCTACAACGCCCCGCACTTCCCAATGCAGCCGCCCGCCGACTGGCTTGCCCGCGTGAAGCAACGCGTGCCCGGCATCGACGAGAAGCGCGCCCTCAGCGTCGGCATGATCGAACATTTCGACGATGCCGTCGGTCGCGTGCTCGCGGCGCTCAAAGCCAACGGCCTCGACCAAAACACGCTCGTCTTCCTCACTTCCGACAATGGCGGTTCGCTCCAGCACGCGCAGAACAACAATCCCTGGCGCGACGGGAAACAGAGCCACTACGACGGCGGGCTGCGCATTCCGTTCGCGGCGCGTTGGCCGGGGCAAATCGCGCCGGGCACGACAAGTGACTACGCCGGGCTGACCTTCGATATTTTCGCGACGGCGCTCGAGGTTGCCGGCATCGCGCGGCCCGCGGCGATCGACGCGGTGAGCCTGTTGCCCGCTTTGCGCGGGTCACCGATGCCCGATGCGCCGCGCGAGTTGTATTTTGTCCGTCGCGAAGGCGGCCCGGCCTATGGCGGCAAGAGCTACGAAGCCATCATCAAGGGCGACTGGAAGCTGATGCAAAACAGCCCTTACGAGCCGCTCGAACTCTACAATTTGCAGGACGACCCGCAGGAGAAAAACAATCTGTTCGCGAAGAACCAAAAGGTTGCTCGCGAGCTGCAGGCCGCCCTCCGCCTGCACGTGCAACGTGGCGGTGCGACGCCGTGGCAGCCACCGACGGCCCGCGTGATGGCCCCTTGATTTCCCCGGGCGGGTCGGTTTCGCTGCGGCCTCCCCAAACTGCGTGGCCGCTCCGGTCCGCGTTTTTCTTCACCCCATGTCCCGTTTTTCCACGAGGGCCGCGCTCGCCGGTTGGCTGTTGCTGACCGGGGCGCTGTTGCGCGCGGCCCCGTCCGCCACCGACCTCGAATTTTTCGAGAAGAAGATTCGTCCGCTGCTGATCGAGCGCTGCTACGAGTGCCACTCGGCCGAGCCGGGCCACAAAATCAAAGCGGGCCTCCGTCTCGATCACGCGGCCGGCTGGCTGCAAGGCGGCGATTCCGGCGCGGCCGTGTTGCCGGGCAAGGTCGCCGAGAGCCCGCTCATCAAAGCGATCCGCTACACGGGTCTCGATTTCGAGGCGATGCCGCCGAAGAGTTCCCTCTCGAAAGCAGAGATTGCGCTGCTCGAAGAGTGGGTGAAACGCGGCGCGCCGGCTCCCGCCGATGCGGCGACGAAGATTGCGGGCGGCGCCGACGTCGCGGCGTCGGGCGGTCGGCAAACGGGGATGAGCGTCGAGGACGGAAAGAAATTCTGGTCGTTCGTTGCGCCGACCAAACCGGCTGTGCCCGCAGTTCCCGCGGCGCTGCAGGCGTGGCCGCGCACCGACATCGACCGCTTCGTCGCGGCGGCTTGGACGCAAAAGGGCCTCGCGCCCTCGCCCGATGCGGACCGTGCGGCGCTGTTTCGGCGCGTGTCGTTCGATCTCACCGGACTCCCGCCGACTCCCGAAGCGCTGGCGGCCTTCGTGTTCGATTCGCGGCCGACGGAATATGCGTTTGCAGCAGTCGTGGAGCAATTGTTGGCGTCGCCGCATTTCGGCGAGCGCTGGGGCCGGCGCTGGCTGGATGTGGCGCGCTTCGCGGAGTCGAGCGGCGGTGGGCGCACTCTGCTCTTTAAAGATGCGTGGCGCTACCGCGACTACGTGATCGACGCGGTAAACCGCGACACACCCTTCGATGTGTTCATCCGCGAACAGCTCGCGGGCGATCTCCTGCCTGCGACGACGCCTGACCAGAAACGGCGCCAGCTCACCGCGACTGCATTTCTCGCGCTCGGTCCGACGAACTATGAGGAGCAGAATAAAGACGCGCTGCGAATGGACATCGTCGACGAACAGCTCGACACGATCGGCAAGGCGTTTCTCGGCATGACGATCGGCTGTGCGCGCTGCCACGACCACAAATTCGATCCGTTGCCCACGCGCGACTACTACGCGCTAGCTGGAATCCTCCGCAGCACGCACACGCTGCACAACTACACCGACAACGTCGCGCGCTGGGTCGATACGCCGCTGCCTCTCGATCCGGGGGCGGATGAAGCGATGAGTGCACATGAGGCGATGGTTGCCGCGCTTGAGAAAAAAATCGCGGCCCTGCGCAAAACCACGAGCGCGCCTGCCGCCGGCAAACCCATCGCGCTCGCCTCGCTCCCCGGTCTCGTCAGCGACGATCATCAGGGGAAAATCGTCGGTGAGTGGGGCAACTCGACGACGGTAAAACCCTATCTCGGCGTCGGCTACCTCACCGACAACAACGAGGGCAAAGGTCAGAAAACCGTCACGTTCACCCCGGCGATCACGCAGAGCGGCCGCTACGAAGTGCGTTTCGCCTATACGCCGCAGCCGAACCGCGCGAGCAACGTGCCGGTCACGATTCTCCACGCCGACGGCGAAATGGTCGTGACGGTCAATCAGCGCGAGCGCCCGCCCCTTGACGGGCACTTCATCAGCCTCGGGACGTTTCGCTTCGAAAAGGAAGGCCAGGGCTACGTGCTCGTCTCGACCGAGGGCACCGACGGCTTCGTGATCGTCGACGCGCTGCAGTTGATTCCGGCCGAGCCGCGCGTCGAAGCCGCGCCGGTGGCGTTGGCGGGCTCCGCCGCCGGCCCGAAACGCGCCGCGAAAAAAGCCATGGCCGAGCCCGCCGATCCCGAGGCGCGCCGTGCCCTCGCCGAACTCCGCCGCCTCGAAGCCGACCTGAAAAAACTCACCGCGTCCGGTCCGAAGCGCGCGCTCGCCATGAGCGTTCGCGAGGCGACCGGCGAAATCGGCGACACCGAGATTCGCATTCGCGGCATCGCGCGCAGCCTCGGTCCCAAGGTCCCGCGCGGCTTCCTCTCGGTCGCCTCGACGAATGCGCTGCCCGCGTTTTCCCTGCAAGAGAGCGGACGCCGCGAGCTCGCGGATTGGATCGCGAGCGGCAGCAATCCCCTCACGGCGCGCGTCACCGTGAACCGCGTCTGGGCCTGGCTCATGGGCGCGGGCCTCGTGCGCTCGACGGATAATTTCGGCACCACCGGCGAGCGGCCGACGCACCCCGAGTTACTCGATCACCTCGCGTTGCAGTTCGTGGCCGACGGCTGGTCGATCAAGCAACTCGTGCGCTCCCTCGTGCTCTCGCGCACCTACCAACTTGCCGCGACCGCCACGCCCGACGCCGCGCGGCTCGATCCCGACAATCGCTTTTTCACGCATGCGCCCCGCCGTCGCCTCGAGGCCGAGGAGATTCGCGACGCGATGCTGTGGACGAGCGGGAAACTCAATCTCGACCTCGGCGGACCCAACTTCGGTCCGTCGCCCAACACGCCGCCGCCCGCGAGCGAATATGCCTTCGTCTACGCCGACACGCGGCGGAGCGTTTACACGCCGGCGTTTCGCAATCGCCGCCTCGAGCTGTTCGAGGCCTTCGACTTCGCAGACATCAACGCGCCGATCAGCCAGCGCGCGGTGACGACCGTCGCGCCGCAGGCGTTGTTCTTGATGAATCATCCCTTCGTGCACGAGCAGGCGAAGCTCGCTGCGGAGCGCTTGCTCGCGGAAGCCGCGCCCGACGATGCGACGCGTATCGACCGCGCCTATCGCCGCGCGCTGGGTCGCCCGCCCACGGAGCGCGAGCGCCTGCTGGCGCGGCAGTTCGTGAGCGATGGCGAGGGTGGGGCGACGGCCGAGGGCGCGGCGCGCCTCGAAGCGTGGGCGCAACTCCACCAAGCGCTCTTCGCGAGCATGGATTTTCGTTATCTCAACTGAGCCCGGCACCGCGTCCCTTTTGTCTCTTCGCCCATGAATCCGCATCACCTCCTCTCCCGTCGGCAGGCGCTCCAGCAACTCGCGTGTGGATTCGGCTACCTCGCCTTCGCCGGCATCGCGGCGCAGGCCGCCGCGCGCTCGACTGCCAACCCGCTCGCCGCCCGCGCCGGTCACCGCGCGCCGCGCGCCAAGCGCGTGATCTTCCTCTTCATGGGCGGCGGCGTGAGCCACCTCGACAGTTTCGACTACAAGCCCGCGCTCTACACGCACGACGGCAAGATGATGGATTTCCTCGATCAGCGCGCCATTGCCAAGACGGGCGTGGGCGCGACCGGTCGCGTGATGAAACCGCTGTGGGATTTTAAGCAGCGCGGCCAGTGCGGGCGCTGGGTGTCGGAGTTGTTTCCGCACATGGCGCAACACGCCGACGACTACTGCGTCGTGCGTTCGATGCACACCGAGGGCGTGGCGCACGGCCCGGCCACGCTGTTTCTCCACACCGGCTCGACCAACCAGCCGCGCCCCTCGATGGGTTCGTGGGTCACTTACGGTCTCGGCACGGAAAACGAAAACCTGCCCGGCTTCGTCACCCTCAGCCCCACGATGGCCAACGGGGGCCCGCGCAATTATGGCAGCGGCTTTCTGCCGACGGTTTACCAAGGCACCGCGATCGGCCGCGCCGGCCAAAAGGCCGTCGAGGCCGGCATCCGCAATGTGCGCCCGCCCGCCGGCGCGAGCGCCGCGCAACAGCGGCAGTTCGAACTCGTGCGCGCCCTCAACGCCGAGCAGCTCAGCGCGAAGCCCGGCGAACACGAACTCGAGGCCGTCGCCAGCTCCTACGAACTCGCGTGGCGCCTCCAACAACACGCGCCCGACGTGCTCGACGTGACGAAAGAATCCGCCGCGACGCGCGCGCTCTACGGCATCGGTGAGGAGCTGACCGACGACTATGGCCGCCAGTGCTTGATGGCGCGCCGCCTCGCTGAAGCAGGCGTGCGTTTCATCCAGGTCAATTATTCCGACAATACCAACAACCCGGCGTGGGACCAGCACTCCAACATGCCGAAGCACAAGGACCACGCCGCGCGCGTGGACAAGCCCTGCGCGGGTCTGCTGGCCGATCTGAAGGCGCGTGGCCTCCTCGAAGACACGATCGTGTGGTGGGGCAGCGAATTCGGTCGCACGCCCTACGCCGAGCGCAACGGCACCGGCCGCGATCACAACCCGACAGGATTCTCGGTGCTGCTCGCCGGCGGCGGATTCAAACCGGGTTTTGCGTATGGCGAGACCGACGACTTCGGCCACTTCGCGATCGAAAACAAAGTCCACATGCACGACCTGCACGCGACGATCATGCACCAGCTCGGTCTCGATCACGAAAAGCTCACCTTCCGCCACGACGGCCGCGATTACCGCCTCACCGATGTGCACGGGCGCGTTATCAACGAAATCCTGACGTGACGCGTTCCAAGGATCGGCAGGTAGGAGCCCGCTTGCGGGCGATTTCGTGGCGGCGGGCGTCCCTGCCCGCCGAG
>CALRZR010000336.1:0-6854 GCA_943372705.1 Opitutus sp. GAS368
CGATGAGCAGGCCTCTCTTTGGGCCGCCCGCCTCGAAGGCGGCACGCTCGACGCCGCGGACCGCACCGCGCTCGACACGTGGCTCGCCGCCAGCCCGCAACACCGCGCGCTCCTCTCCGACTACTGTCAGTTCTCCGCCGATCTCGAACAGTCCCTCCCCGCGTTGGTCTCTGCCGGCGCGGTGAAAATGCCCGCGACCGCGCAACCCTCGCGCCGTCGCTGGAGCTTTTCCTGGCTCACGCTGGCCGGCGGCACCCTCGCCGCCGCTGCCGCCGTCGCCCTGTTCTTCACCCTCGCGCCCACCGGCTCTTCCGGCGTCGAAACCCTCGCGACCTCCGTCGCGCAGCGCCAAGCGTTCACGCTTTCAGACGGCACGCGCGTCGAACTCAACGCCCAGACCAGCCTCCTCGTCGAAAACACCCGCGACGAACGCCGCGTCCGTCTCGCCTCCGGCCAAGCTTACTTCGCCGTCGCGAAAGACGCCTCCCGCCCGTTCATCGTCGAGACGCCCACCGGCTCCGTCCGCGTCACCGGCACCGTCTTCGATGTGCGCACCGACAAAGTCTCCGAGCTCGATGTCACTGTCGTCGAGGGTTCCGTCCAAGTCCGCCCCAGCGACACCGCCGGCACCGGCCCGCGCCCGCCGTCATCGCTCACCGCCGGCGAACACCTCTCTGCCACCGCGCACGGTGTCACGCGCCTGACGCTCACCGCCAGCGGACTCGACGACGCCCTCGCGTGGCGCCAGGGCAAAATCGTCTTCAACAACCAGCCGCTCCACATCGCCCTCGCCCGCTTCGCCCAGTATCACGGTCGCGGCATCACCGTCACACCCGCCGCGCAGAAGCTTACCATCGGCGGCCGTTTCAGCCTCGACGATCTCAACGGCTTCTTGGACCTCCTCGCCCAAGTCCACCCGATCCGCGTCAACACCGACCCGAGCGGCATCCTCCGCATCAGCCTCCGCACCGAGCCCTGATCCGCCCGCGACTTCTTCACGCTCCGGGTCGCCGCTCTTCCGTGTCTTCCGTGTGTTCCGTGTGTTCCGTGGGCCACTCTCCCCCTCTCTCGCCTCTCCGTCTCTCCCTCTTCCGTCCCGCCGTGTCCTTCCGCCTCCACCTCTGGCTCCTCCTCGCCGCGACCGCCCTCGTCGCGCTGAGTCCGCGTGCCGCCCGCGCCGAGCCCGTCGAATTCGATGTCCCCGCGCAACCCGCCGACACCGCCCTCCTCGAGTTTTCCAAACAGTCCAAAACCGAAGTCCTCTTCTCCTCCGACGAACTCCACCAGGCCCGCTCCAATCCACTCCACGGCCGCTTCGAACCCACCGCCGCCCTCGGCCACTTGCTCACCAACACCGGCTTCTCCGCGCGGCCCAACGGCGGCGGCAAATTCGTCATCACCGCCACCGTGAAGCCCACCGGCTCGATCCGCGGTCGCCTCCTCCGCCCCGACGGCCAGCCCGCCCCCGGCCTCCGGGTGAACATCGTCGAGATCCCGCAGAGCGTCCTCACTGATTTCCGCGGAAACTTTTTCTTCAAAGTTCTCCCGCCCGGCGTCTACCGCCTCGTCGCCACCGGCCCCGATTACCAAACGCTCGAGATGACGAATGCCCGCGTGCTCCCCGACCGCATCGTCTCGCTCGTCCCGCAAACCATCGAGCCCACCGCCGATCCTTCGCTGCTCGCCCCGTTCGTCGTCGAGAGCCGCGTCGACCGCGCCCGCTTCGCCGACCGCAGCGAACTCGAAACCCCTCCCCGCAACGCCACCGGCAACCTCGATCTCGTCCGCACGCAGAACGACGCCCTCGCCTACACGATCTACGACCGCGACCAAATTTCCCGCAGCGGCGTCGTCACCCTCAACGAATTTCTCCAGCGCGAACTCCTCGACGCCAACGCCGCCGCCCGCTCGCCCGATCAGGACGCCAGCCCCGACCAAAAACTCTTCTCCTCCGGCAGCACCAATCTCTCACTCCGCGGCTACACGTCCGACGAGACCGTCGTCCTCGTCAACGGCCGCCGTCTCCCCGAGGTCCTCACCGGCGGCAACCGCACGCCCCCGCCCGACGTGAACTTCATCCCGCTCAGTCTCGTGCAACAGGTCGAGGTTCTGCCCGCGTCCGCGTCTTCCTTATACACCGGCAATCCCGTCGGCGGCGTTATCAACATCGTGCTCCGCCCCGGCGTCGACGCCACCGCCACCGAGGTCACCGTCACGCACACCAACGCCCTGCGCTCCTTCGACGCCCCGCAATCTTCCCTCTCCCTGCTCCACGCCGAGAGTCTCCTCGGCGGCTCCCTCCGCGTGCGGCTCAACGCCAGCGTCACCACCACCACGCCGCCGACCGAGTCCGAGCTTCGTTACCAACAACGCCGCCCTCCCGCCTTCCTCGCGCCGTGGAGCGCCGTATTCCGCGCCACGCCCACCGTGCGCAGCCTCGAACTCGATCCGCTCCTCGGCTCCGGCACTGCGCCGTTCACTTCGGTCGCGCCCGGCGCCGACGGCAACGGCGGTCTCGGCGCCTTCGCCGGCCGCGCCGGCGTCCGCAATCTCGCGTTTTTCAACGCCCCCGGCGACCTCGCCGTCTCGCGCGATAGCGTCGATTTCCCCTACGGCCGCAAGCAGCAGCGCTCCGCCTATTTCGCCTCCGTCGTCTACGATGTGTTCCCGCGCCTCGAAGTCGGCCTCGATGTCACCCACGCCCGCACCGTCGCCACGCGCGGGCTCGATGTCATGCAGGGCGATCTTTTTCTCGGCGCCGCCTCACCGTTTAACCCGTTTCGCCAAAACGTCCTCGTCTCCCTGAACGAGACCGCCCCGCTCCTCGGCGAAAACTACAGCGAGGCCCGCGTCGAGTTTTCATCCGCCGTCCTCGGCGCCGTCCTGCGTCTCCCCGCCGACTGGCGCCTGTCACTGGATAGCCAATACGGCCGCAGCGTTACGCGTTACCGCGGTCTCGCCGGGGCCGACTCCACGCGTTGGCAAAACCTCGTCGACAGCGGCCGCTATAATCCCCTGCGCGACACCCAGGTCTTCGCCGCCCCGCCCGCCTTCTACGACGAGGTCCTCGTCTTCCGCGGCGAACGCGGAAAATTTTCCACCCTCGGCGACTACGACACCCTCGACCTCGCCGCCCGCGCCACCAACGAAAGCCTGCCGCTCCCCACCGGGCGCGGCGTTCTCAATTTTGGCGGCGACTACCGCCGCAACCACCTCAACGCCTCCGTCGAGAAAAAGACCTACTCCGACGGCACCCTCGCCGAAGAGCCGCTCCACTGGGATGGCCGGAGCATCCAGCGCTACAGCATTTTCGGCGAACTTCAGGCCCCGCTCCTCCCGCCGCGCTGGCTCCCGCGCCACGTGCGCAAAGCCGAGACCGACCTCGCCGTCCGCTACATCGCTTCCAGTTTTTCCCCGGAAGCCAACCTCGCCCCGACGCTCGCCCTCAAGGTCGACTTCGCCGGCGGCTTTGCCGTCCGCGGCAGCTTCACCACCTCGAACCGTTTCCCGTCGCCCCAGCTCAGCCGCCTCAACTTGCCGCCGCCCACGCCCGGTCTCGGCGTCGATCCGCAACCCATCACCGATCCCGTCCGTAAGGAGGACTACGATACGCTCAGCGCCGAGGTCCCCAACCTCAGCCTCGCCTCCGAAGCCGCCGTCACCCAGACCGTCGGCCTCATCTACAAACGCGCCACGCGCACCCACCGCTTCCGCGCCTCCGTCGATTTCGTCGACACCCGCAAATCCAGCGAACTCGTCTTCGTCGACGAGCAAACCCTCGTAAACCTCGAGCACGTTTTCCCCGACCGCGTCTTCCGCGCTCCGCTCGCCCCCGGCGATCCGCATTCGGTCGGCCGCATCATCGCCATCTACACCGGCACCATCAACGGCGCCGACCGCCGCTCGCTCAATTGGAACACCGCCGTCGACTACGCTTGGGCCGATTGTTTCGGCGGCACCCTCGAACTCTACGGCCGCCTCCTCTATTTTCAGCGCTATAAAAGCCGCATCGCCCCCGGCTTCCCCTCGGTCGACCAACTTCGCCGCCCCGACGGCACCGCGCCCGGCCTCCTGAAGTATCGCTCCAACTTCGGCGCCAGTTGGTCGAACCGCGCCGTCGGTTTCGGCCTCGACGGCCACTATTTCCATTCGCGCGTCCTCCCCGTGCCCGAGTGGGCCGGCCAAGGCCACGACCGCATCCGCCCCCAGTGGCAATTCGATCCCTACGCCCACGCCGATCTCGGCCGCCTCCTCCCGTGGCGCGATCACCGCTACGGACTACGCGTCCAACTCCGCGTGAACAACATCCTCGGCGCCCCGTTCCCCAAATACGTCTGGGAAAACTCCGGCGCCGGCGTCCAGCCCTACGGCGACTGGCGCGGCCGCACCTACTCCCTCTCGCTCACCGCGACCTTCTGACTCCTTACGAGGTGGAGCGCGTTGCCCCAACGCGCGTTCGAACGCACAGCGCCCACCCCCAACTTCCTCGTTCCCTTTCGCCGGTTTCGTGTTCTTCGTGGTCGCCCTCACGCCCATGTCCGCCACGCCTGACTTCAAACACTTCTTCGGCAGCGTCCCCACCGATCAAAACGCCCTCGATCTTTTCGCCGGCGAATGGTCCTCCTCGCCGCCCTCGGATCGCCCCGAGCTGAAGGCCGGCGTCACCCCGCTCTTCGACGATCCGCGCATCGCCTGGGCCCACCATCGCCTGATGGAAATGGGCGTCACCAACGGCTTCACCGGCGCCGACGTCCTCGAACTCGGCCCCCTTGAAGGCGGCCACACCTACCTCATTGATCGCCTCAATGCCGCGTCGGTCACCGCCGTCGAGGCCAACGCCCGCGCCTACCTCAAATGCCTCATCGCGAAGGAAACCTTCCGCATGAGCGCCCGCGTCCGTTTCCTTCTCGGCGACTGCCTCGCCCACCTGCGCGCCGTGGAAAAAACCCATGACATCGCCGTCGCCTCCGGCCTGCTCTACCACCTCACCAACCCCGTCGAGCTCCTCGAACTCCTCGCCCGCCGCAGCAACGCGCTCTTCCTCTGGACCGTATTTTACGACCCCGAATTCGTCGCCCAAAACCCCGTCCCCGGAGCCAAGTTCTCCGAGCAGCTCCCGATGGAGCACGCCGGCTTTAGGCACACCGTCCACCGCTTCAACTACGGCCCGTCCCTCGATTGGAAAGGTTTCTGCGGCGGCGGCGACGTCTACAGCTACTGGATGGAAAAGAAGGAGATCATCGGCGCCCTCGAACATTTCGGTTTCAAAGATTTCCGCACCGAGCAGCACCCCAACGTCCACGGCAGCGCCCTCATGCTCGCCGCCCGCAAATAACCGATCTTTCTCTTTCCTCTTTCTCTTACTCTTTCTCCCTCCGCCCCACCCCCTCCGCTTCTCCCCCTCTCGCCGTCTCCCACTCGCCCCCTCTTCCCCCCTCCCCGAGTTTGACGTATCTTTCGCCCGCAGTCATCGTCTCACCCAACATGCCCACCACGCTGCGCCTCCTCCGTCCCGCCCTCGCCCTTTTGGCGCTCGGTGCCGCCGGTCGCGCCGTCGCCCAATCCGGCTCGTCCGCCTCCCCGTTCATGCCGCCCGCCTCCGCGATGGTCAGCACCGTGGCCGCCTCCGAGACGCTCGAGTTCGCCGGCATCAACGTCATGGGCGAAAAGACCTTCGTCAGTGTTTTCGACAAACAGACCAAAAAGGGCCGCTGGATCGCCGTCGGCGGCACCGAGTCCGGCATCAGCGTCCTCGCCTACGATCCGCGCCGCGAGCAGATCGTCGTCAAATCCGGCGATATCCAGAAAACCCTGACGCTCCGCAAATCCAACGCCGCCGCCAACCTCGCCAGTGCCCCCAGCGTCGCCCCGCAGATTCCTGCCGCCGGCTTCGCCGCCACCCTCGCGCCCGGCGTCGTCAAGATTCAGCCGCCCCCACCCGACGGCGCCCCGCTCCCCGGCCCGGCCGTCGAAGCCCCACCTCCCGGCGCTCCCGTTCCCGTGGCTCAGCCCGCCGCCGAGCAAAAGCCCCTCACCGTCGCCCGCCAGGAAGAGGAAGCGCGAATGTTGGTCAGCGATCTCCTCGAGATCGGCATGGCCCAGCGCAAAGCCTACGAAGAGGCCCAGAAAAAAGCCTCCGCCCCCGCCAACGAGCAGCCCGCGCCGACTCCCAATCCGGGAGGTTGATCGTCCGTCTCCGCCGCTCGCCGGCGTCTTTCCGACGGCCTTTCGTGACCCGGCCCGGCTGGGGACGCGACGCCCCCGGCGCGTTGCGCGCGCTATTTTATGCGCCCCGCATATTTTGTGTGGCCATCCCGTCCGTCCTAGGAGTTTGGTGAACGCCCCACCACTTCACGACAGCGCCCACCCCCTCTCCGTCGCTCAACGCTCATCCCTCAACTCTCAACGTCCCTCTCATGCCCAACGCTAAACTCCCGAAATCCCCACGTATTCTAACCACGACCGTCGGCTCCTATCCCGTGCCCGACTGGCTCGCCGCCCTGCCGAGCGAACAGGCCGTGATTGATGCCACCCGCGTCGTCTTCGACATCCAGCGCCAAGCCGGCATCGATCTCCCGACCGACGGCGAGCTCTACCGCTTCGACGTCAATCACCCCGACACCAACGGCATGATCGAGTATTTCATCCGCCCGATGGCCGGCATCTCGTCCGTCGTCGGCCGCTCGATCACCGAGGAGTTTTCCCGCCATCACCCGATGGGCTTCCGCCGCAAACCCGCCGGCGTCGTCACCGGCGCCCTCGGCGAAGGCTCGCTCAACCTCCTCGCCGATTGCCAACGCGCCGCCTCCGTCGCCAATGGCCTCTTCAAGTTCACCGTCACGAGCCCCTACATG
>CALRZR010000337.1:0-6828 GCA_943372705.1 Opitutus sp. GAS368
CCTGGGAATTAAGGCGAATGTTGCCTTGGTGCACAGCGAGTGGAGCCGCACGCTCGCCGAGCTGCAACCTTCGCCGCTGGCGTTCGATCATGCGATCGTTCACGTCGAATTGCCGCAGCATTTGCTACCGGGATCGTCGCAGGGACTCAGTGGGCAGAAGTCGCTGAACTTGATCGAGCCCGGCAAGGTATTGTTCCCCGGCCACAACACCTCACCGGTTGAAATCGGGAGCGGTCCGTCGGAAGTCGCGTTCACGAATCCGTCCGCGGTGGCCCGAGAGAAGTTGCCGTATTTCGACACGCCTGATCGCGATTTGTGGCTCGATGCGACCAGCACATTGCAGGGCGGGCCGTTGGCGGAGCGACAGCATGCCAATTTCGGCTACGCGCTCGTGCTGGCTCCCGAAACCGCGCGCCTGCATCGCGTCGCGCCGGCCACCGTGCCCGGTAACATGGTGCATGTGCGGGAGAACTACACGGCGACCCAATTCGACGGACCGGCCCGCCTTGATGTCACCACGACATATCGGGGCGGTATCGCGGACTTTTACCGCTATCAGCGTGGGCAAACCGATCCGGCCCAAGCGGCTCAACAGCTCACCGGTATCATCGGGCGGCTATTCCCCGAAGTGAAATCCCTCGGCCCGATCGAATGGACGGATAACCGTGCAACGAACACATTGACGGCCCGTTCGAGTTTCGATGTGCCGGGTTTCTGGTCGGTCGAAGCCAACGGCAAAGTTCGCGCGGCCGAGGTTTATCCGTGGGGTATCTCGGAGCGTTTACCCCGGCCCGATTCTACGGAGCGTGCGGTGGCTTTCTCGTTGGCTTACCCGGTGAAGGTGAAACACGAGATCGAGCTGATCCTCCCGAAAGATTGGCCGGAAGCGACCAACCGCAGCTCGCTCGAGGACGAGACCTTTCGGTTTCGGGTTGAATCCGAAACGAAGGGGGACCGACTGCACCTGCTCTATGAATGGGAGACGCGCGCGGAGTCAGTCCCCGCAGCGCGGATGGGCGAATGGTCGAAGAAAATGTCCGAGGTGCGCGCCCAGCTTGGTTACAAAGTGACGCAGAATATCCGGCTCGCCGCCGAGATGAAGCGCGAGGGGGTAGTTTGGTCGCTTGGGCTCGCGCTTGCGGCAGGAGCGTTGGGCGGCGGCGTGTTGGGCGGGTGGCTATACCGCCGGCCCGGACGGTTGGCAGCGGAACCGCCGGTGCTCGGATCTCAAAATTTAGTCGGTATCGCCGGTTGGCTCCTCCTGCCGGCATTCGCACTCGTGCTCCGGCCCTTTATCTTGCTCAAGGCCCTTTGGCCCACGGTGGAACTCGCCGGTCAGAGGCCCAACTGGATCGCCGCCACCGATCCGGAGAGCGTCGGCTACATTCCCGGATATGTTCCGGCGGTGCTAGCCGAAGGTATGATTGGGATGTTCTTTGTCGTGTGGGCGGCGGTGTTGATGGTTCAATTTTTTCGTCGGAAGGCGTCGCTGCCGCTCAGCTTTACGGTCCATTTTGTCGCCTTCGCGACTTGGGCGATTGTCCATTCAGTGTGGCTACGTTACCTTCCGCTGCCTGACCCTTCGCCGGCTGCCAGTGATATGGTCGAGATCGCTAAATTGTTGGCGAACACGGCGGTGTGGGTGCCTTATTTTCTGATGTCTCGCCGGGTGAAGCTGACCTTCACGCATTAGCTCTCGGCGAAAGTTGTAACTTTCCGCGACCTGCGGGGTTTTCTGGGCAACCCACCAATCGTCCCATGAAAACACTCACACTCGTCTCCTCCCTCGCCGCGGTCAGCGCGTTGTTCGCTTCCTCGGTCAGTTTCGAATCCGCTGTTTCAGCGGCAATCGTCGCGGCCTTTGCCGCCATCGCACTCACCGACTACTCGCGGAAGCCCCGCCCGCTCGTGACTGAATTGGCTCTGGTCCCGGTCGCGAATGGCCGCCGTGAACGCTTCGGATTGGCGGCGTGATCCCCGCCGGTCCGCACTGGAGCGGCCTCTGCGCTTGTCGCGGGGGCCGCTTTTTCGTGCCCGGAACCTAGAACACCGAAAGCGCCTTGGCGCTCTCGACGACGACCCAAGTCACCCCGCCGGCCAGCGCGAGGCGGAAAATATTTTTCATCACCTTGCGGCCGCGCAGCACCGTGTCGTGAAAATCGGTGTCGAGCTTCGTGCGGTTGTTTTGCCCGATGAAACTGGCGAACCGCGGATCACGAAAACGCCCGCGATTGTCCGTCCGCAGGCCGAAGCGGAGCGAAGGTCGGTGGCAGAAATTGATCAAGGCACGGAGCACAGCGGCATCTCGGAAATTTGGAGTCGTTTTTTCAAGGGGAAACTCGCTACGTTCGTCCCTTTCACGCGTTTTTTCCGAACTCTTCCACGACCATGCATCACTTCCAATACTCCGGCCACACGCTGCACTGCGAATCCGTCGAACTTGCCGCCGTGGCGAAGCTCTACGGCACGCCGACCTACGTCTACAGTGCTTCGACGATGGAGGACAACTACCGCCGCCTCCAGCGCGGCCTCGCCGGTCTTGATGCGCAGCTCTGCTTCGCGATGAAGGCCAACTCGAACATCGCGATCCTCCGCCACTTCGCGAATCTCGGCGCCGGCTTCGACCTCGTGAGCGGCGGCGAAATCCGCCGCGTGCTCGCGGCCGGCTCGAATGTGAAGACGAGCGTCTTCGCCGGTGTCGGCAAGACCGAGGCCGAGATCAAGCTGGCGCTGCAAAACGAAATTTTTGCATTCCACGTCGAGAGCGAGCCCGAGCTTGCCCGCATCAACCACGTGGCCGGCACGCTCGGTGTGAAGGCGCCCATCGCCATCCGCATCAATCCCGACGTCGATGCGCACACCCACGCGAAGATCACGACCGGCAAGAGCGGCAACAAGTTTGGCATTCCCCTCAAGCACGCCGCCGCCGCCTACGAGGCCGCGTCGAAATATCCGCACATCGCCATCAAGGGCGTGCAGATGCACATCGGCTCGCAGCTCACCTCGGTGGCCCCGTTTGTCGAAGCCGTGGAGAAGGTCGCGCCGTTCGCGGCCGAGTTGAAGGCGAAGTATGGCATCACCTATTTCTCCATCGGTGGCGGCATGGGCATCATCTACAAGGACGCGCTCGCCAGCGGTGAACAGGCTTGGTGGGACGCGCAGCCGGCCGACCAACGTCCGCTCACGCCCGAGACCTACGGCGCGGCACTCGTGCCGCTCCTCCAGCCGCTCGGCCTGAAAATTCTCCTCGAGCACGGTCGCTTTATGGTCGGCAACGCCGGTGCGCTCCTCTCGCGCGTCGAGCATCTGAAGCGGGGCGCCGGGAAAAACTTCCTCATCGTCGATGCCGCGATGAACGACCTCGTGCGTCCGGCCATGTATGACAGCTTCCACGAGATCGTGCCGCTGCAGCGCGACTCCTCGCGCCGCGCGCTCGTGGCCGATATCGTCGGGCCGATCTGCGAGAGCGGCGATTGTTTCGCGAAGGACCGCCAGATCCAGGAGGTCGGCGAGGGCGAACTCGTCGCGTTCATGAGCGCCGGAGCCTATGGCTACGCGATGGCCAACCGCTACAACACCCGCGCGATGGCTGCCGAAGTGTTGGTCAAGGGCAGCTCGTTTGAGCTGATCAACGCGCGCGAGACCTTCGAGCAGATGATCGCTGGAGAGAAGATCCCGGCGTTTCTGAAATAACGGTCGGAGCGATCCACGGAACGCACGGAAGACACGGCCGCCCCGGCCGACCGGTGTCTTTTTCCGTGTATTCCGTGGGTTCCGCGGGCAAAGAGGGAGTATGAATTTTGTCGTCGTCGGAGCAGGAGCCTGGGGCACGGCGTTTGCGCTACATCTGGCCCGCGGAGGACACGGCGTCGTGCTCGCGCCACGTCGCGCCGAGCAGGCGGCGGCGATGGCTGCTTCGCGCGAAAACACCGACTACCTGCCGGGCATTCCGTTGCCGCCTTCGATCACGATCACGGCCGATCTGCCGGTGGCGTTGACGGGTGGGGAGGTCATCTTGCTGGCCTGCCCGACGCAGGCTTTGCGCGAGACGTGCGCGCGGGTGCGCGCGGCGCTGCCGGCTGACGCGCGGGTGAAATTGGTCGTGAGTCTTGCGAAGGGATTGGAGCTCGGCACGCACCTGCGCGCCTCCGAAGTGATTACCGAGGCGTTGCCAGGATTGCTCGTCGGCTCGTTGACGGGTCCGACGAATGCCGGCGAAGTCGCGCGCGGACTGCCGGCGGCGATGGTGTTGGCGGCGACGGCGGCGACTCCCGCGGTGCAGGAGGTTCAGGCGGCGATCAGCGGACCGACGCTGCGCGTCTACACGAGCGGCGATTTGGCGGGCGTCGAAATCGGCGGGTGCTTGAAAAATATTTACGCGATCGCCGCGGGTTGCTGCGACGGACTGAAGCTCGGCGACAATACGCGGGCCGCGATGCTCACGCGCGCGTTGGCCGAGATGGTGCGCGTCGGCACGGCGCTGGGTGCCCGGGCGGAGACGTTTTACGGGCTCAGCGGCTTCGGCGATCTCGTGGCGACGTGTCACGGTGGGTGGAGCCGCAACCGCGAGTTTGGCGTGAAGATCGGCGAAGGCGCGACCGTCGCCTCGCTGCTCGCGCACCGCAAAACCGTCGTCGAAGGCCACAAGACCACGGAGTCATTCGCCGAGTTGTGCGTGGCCAAAGGCATCGATGCGCCGATCCTCGGTGAGGTGCACGCGATCCTCTTCGGCGGCAAGCAACCGGCCGCGGCGTTGGCGGCGTTGATGTCGCGCGGCTTGAAGCGCGAGTGAGCCGGGTAAACCGTGACGCGGTGGCATCATGCAGCCGACGCTGACGTTTCCTGAGGCGGAAAAACTGGGGCGTGGGCCCGAAGTGGTGGCGTGGTCGGGCGCGGCGGGATTGACGGTTGAAAATCTCCGCGCGGCGTATCGTCGCGGAATTTTTCCGTGGCCGGGCCGGCCGAAGGATCCGATCCCGTGGTGCTGTCCGCGGCGGCGCGCGGTGTTGGTTTTCAGTGAACTCACCCCGGGACGAACGCTGGAGAAAACGGCGCGGAAGCCGGGCTGGAGTTTTTCGATCGACCGCGCGTTTCCGGAGGTGATTGCCGCCTGTGCCGCGATGCCACGCCCGGGGCAGGAAGGCACGTGGATCAGCCCCGCCGTCGTCGAGGCCTACACGGCGCTGCATCGGGAGGGCTCGGCGCACAGTGTCGAGGTGTGGCGCGACGGTGCCTTGGTCGGCGGGCTCTACGGCGTCGATGCGGGCGGATTTTTCGGTGGCGAGAGCATGTTTCACCACGTCGATAATGCCTCAAAGCTCGCGATCTGTTTTCTCGCGCGGCACCTGAGCGAGCGCGGCCAAGCGTGGATGGACATCCAGCAACTCACGCCGCACATGCAGCGCCTCGGCGCGCGCGAGCTCACGCGCGCGACGTTTCTGGCGCGCCTCGCCGGGGAGTTGTTAAGTGGGCGGACGTTGTTCGACGCGCGCTAATCGCGCAGGACGATCGGTGGCCGGCGCGGGCCGCCTCCGCCGGGCACTCGGATGCGGCGGACCGCTACCTCTCAAAGACGACCTCGTGTCGCGTGGCCACGGGCTTTCCCTTGCGCACGCCGGGTGTGAACGACCAGTCGCCGATGGCGCGGAGCGCAGCGGAGCCTTCGTAGTTCTCCACCCGGTTCATCAGCCGCGGCTCATTCACCTCGCCCCGGACGGTGAGGACCACTTGCACACGCACGTCGTTTTCGAGGGCGGCGGGCGACGCGCGGTAGCCGCTGTTGCCGACTCGCTCGACCACCAAGGGCGTCCTGGCATCGCGAAACGTCAGGCGGCAGGGTGCAGCGTCGACCTCTGAACGATCAAAGAATTCGCGAGGCGAGGGCTGAAAAGTGATCGGGATAACGATCTCCGTGCACGCGGCCGCTCCGTTCTTTTGCGGGGGAGAAAACCGCCACTGACCGAGAGTCTGCAGGGCGAGGAAACTCAAGCGGCCATCCGGGCTTTGTTGCACGCGCGGACATTGCAAACGACCGAGCTCATCCACGATCGCCCGCAGCTCGACTACTGCGGCGGGACCGGATGCGTGGCCGTCGCGCGGATCGGTGAGCGTGGGCGAGCGCAGCAGTTGCGGCGGCGCGTCCAACTCGGGAGGCGCCACCATGACAGGCGCGGTCGAGGCGGGCGCGGCGGGTGGCAGGGCGGCGAGCACGGTGCGGACCTGCGCGGCACCGACCAGCGTCGCGCAAACATCGGCCGGCCATGGAGCCGACCAGTCGGCGGCCGAGTTCCAGCCGCGGTCCAGCGCATCGCGCACGAGTTCGGCGCGATCGAGCCGAACCGCGGCCTCCAGCACGCGCGCGGCGTGGGGCCGCTGTAGATTCACGCGCGCGCCGTGGGCGGCCAGCACTTCCGCGGTGCGGGCCGCTCCTGCCAGCAAGGCAAACTCGAGTGGTGCCGGTTGCATGACTGGCGAAGCATCCGCGCCGCGCGCCAAGAGCAGTTGCACGAGATCCGGCACGGCGTGCGCCGCGGCAAAGTGCAGCGCCGTCATCCCGTCCTTGCGCGGCGTCTTGGCATCCGCGCCGCGGTCGAGCAGCCGTGCGGCGCACGCGAGGTCGTTGGACTGGCACGCGACCATAAGCGGGGTGGTGCCGGCGGCGTCGCCGACGTTGGGCTTTGCGCCGGCGCGCAGGAGCGCATCGACGATGTCGTGTTCGCCGAGTTGCGCGGCGAGAAAGAGCGGCGATCTTCCGTCGACGGCACCGTTCGGATCGACCTTCTGTTCGAGTAGCACTTGGGCGGCGGCCACGTGGCCGTCCTTGATGAG
>CALRZR010000338.1:0-6823 GCA_943372705.1 Opitutus sp. GAS368
TTGGCCCACGCGCACTTTTGACCGCGTGGGGGTTCGCCGGCATGCTCCTCCTTCTTGGGATCGCGTGCTCCGCCCGCGGCGCCACTCGTCCCCGCCTTGTGCTTCAGATCACCGTCGATCAATTGCGCGGCGACCAGTTGTTGCGTTACCGGGAGAAGTTCGGCGCCGGCGGCTTTCGGCTCCTGATGGATCGCGGCGTTTACTTCGCCAATGCCCACTACGAAACCGCCAACACCCTTACCGCAAGCGGCCACGCGGTGTTGGTCACGGGCGCCGACACTGCCGAACATGGCATCGTCGCCAACGATTGGTGGGACCGTTCCTCCGGCCAGCCCGTCTACTGCACCGGCGATGCGCGGTATCCGGTTTTCGGTGATCCCGCCAAACCAGGTTCAGGCATGTCCCCGCACCGGCTCACCTCGTCCACCGTCGGCGACGAACTCGTGCTCGCCGGGGCCGGTCGCTCCCGCGCCTTCGCGGTCGCCGGCAAGGATCGCAGCGCGATTCTCCCCGCCGGTCATCTTGGCAAGGCTCTCTGGTTCTCCGACAAAACCGGCGCGTTCACGTCGAGTTCGTTCTACTTCCCCGCCCTGCCCGCCTGGGTCGACGCGTGGAACGCCCCGAAACCGGCCGACCGCTACCGCCGCCTCGATTGGCGCCCGCTCCGCGAGCCCGCCACCTATCGGTTTCACGCGATCGCCGCCAATCCGCATGCCCGCCCCGATCCCATCCTCGGCCGCTCCTTTCCCCACCCGCTCGTCGCCAAATCCGACACCCTGTTTTTCAAAGCCCTGCTCGTCACCCCGTTTCTCGACGAACTTACCGCCACGTTCGCCACCGAACTCCTCGACCGCGAACAGCTCGGCCGTCGCGACGCCACCGACTACCTCTCAATCAGCTTTTCCGGCAACGACTACATCGGACACGCCTACGGCCCCGACAGCATGGAAGCCGAGGACAGCCTCCTGCGCCTCGACGCCACCCTTGCCGCACTCTTCGCGCACCTCGAGCGCACCGTCGGGCTTGCCCACACCGTGATCGTCCTTTCCGCCGATCACGGCGCCGACGATATCCCCGAAGCCCACCGCGCCCGCGGTCGTTCGGCCGATCGTTTCTACCCGGAAAAAATCCGCGCCGCCGCCAACGCCGCCCTCCGCTCCCGATTCGGCATCGCCGAAGATCTCGTCGCCGCGTTCATGCCGCCGGGCTTGTATCTCGACGCTAAGAAAATCTCCGCGTTGAAACTCGATGCCGTCGCCGTCGAAGCCGCGCTCGCCACGCACCTCCGCACCGCTCCCGGTGTCGCCCACGCCCTCACGCGCACCGACTTGCTCGCGGGCCGCGTCCCGCGCTCCGTGCTATTCGAACGCGTGCACCGCGCCTTCCACCCTTCCCTCTCCGGCGACGTCGTGATCGTCCAGCAACCATTCTGGTATCTGTATAGCGACGCCGAGGGCTACGCCGCCATGCACGGCTCGCCCTATACCTACGATACATTCGTCCCCGTCATCGTGCTCGCGCCCGGCGTCGGCGCCGCGATCAGCCACGCCGCCGTTTCGCCGGCACAAATCGCGCCGACGCTCTCCACCCTCTTGGGAATTTCCCCGCCGTCCGGCTGCGCCCGCTTCGTCCCGCTCCCCGGCGTGCTCACGCCTTGAGCCTCCGCCGCCGCGCCAACCGCGCGCCCGCCTCACTTCGATTCGTTTCCCGGCTGTCACCGGATCGCCGCCGATCCGACACACAGCCCCGGTAGGGTCATGCGGTCTGTCCGCGTCGCACGACCAACACCTACCACTATGACCTCATTGCTCCCGGGCCGTTCATTCGGCTCCTCCCGCGCATTCGCTCGCCGTGTCCTGCTCGGCGCGCTCCTCCTCGGCACCGCCTCGCTCACCGCCGCCGAAACGACGCCCACCGCGAAATCCAAAGAGGTCGTCTCTCTGCAAAACTTCGTCGTCACCGGCTCCAACATCCAGCGCCTCGACATGGAGAAAGTCGTCCCGATTACCGTGATCGACCAAGACGCGATGGCCGCCCGGCAAGCCCTTCTCCCCGTCGACATGCTCACGTCGCTCCCGTCGGTGGTGAATCTTCCGGAAAACGAAACCCGCCTCGGCTCCTCCGGCGCTCGCGGCGACAACGCCAACATCAATCTCCGCAACCTCGGCGCCACCGGCACGCTCATCCTCGTCAACGGCCGCCGCATGGCGATCAACCCGATGACCGCCGGTCTCTCCCAGGCCGTAAACGTCAACCAGCTCCCCACTCAGGGCATCGAGCGCATTGAGGTGCTGCGCGACGGCGCCTCCGCGATCTACGGCTCCGACGCCGTGGGCGGCGTCATCAATTACGTCCTCAAGCGCTCTTTCCAAGGCACCGAGGTCATGTTGCGCCAGGGTTTCACCGAGGGCGGCGGCGGCCAGAGCACCCAAGCCACGCTGACGTTCGGCACCAATTTCGCCGGCAACCGCGGCCGTTTCTTCGGCACCGTCGAGTCGCTTTACAAAGAGGCCATTTTCCTGCGCGACCGCGATTTCAGCTCCACGTCGAACCTCACGTCGAAAGCCCCCGCGCCCTTCAATGCCCTCGGCGGTCCCTTCGACGCCCGCACCGCGCGCGGTCGTTACCCGATTTTCCGCATCGGCACCGCCACCGCGAGCAACTGGTTCCGCCCCGTCGCCGGCACGCCCACGCTCACCACCGTCGCGCCGACGTTTGCCGCCAACCCGGAATTTTACCTCGACCTCAACCAGTTCGGCATGGCCTCCCCGCGGATGGCCCGTGCGAATTCTTTCTTCTCCGCCGAGTATGACGTGACCAAAACCGTCACCGCTTTCGCCGATTTCTCCTACTACAAGGCCGACTCCACGATGGTCCGCCAGCCCCTCGCGCTGAACGCCCCCACGAGCGACAAGCTCGCCGTTCTGTCCGTGGATAATCCCTACAATCCCTACGGCTCCCGATTCTACAGCGCGACCGGTGCGGCCAACGCCGACGGCACGCCGCGCCTCACCGGCGCCCCGCGCACCGTGAGTATCGCCTCCGTCACGCTGCCCGATCTTGGCGTGGAAAAAATCTCCACCAAAGCCGACGTCGTGCGCGCCGCCGCCGGCCTCAAGGGCAAGCTCGGCGACACGTGGAATTGGGAATCCTCCGCCTTCTACAATCGCGTGAAAGGCGAAGACCTAGCCTACCCCGACGTCCGCGAAAGCCTCCTCGCCCAAGCCCTCGCCCGCACCGATGCCAACGCCTACAATCCCTTCGGCTACACGTTCAAAGTGCAAAACGGCGCCGTCGTCGCCGATCGCCCCTACACCAATCCCGCCGCCGTCGTGGATTCGTTCTCCTCCATTTACGCGCGCAACGCCACCAGCTCCATCGCCAGCGGCGATCTCCGCGTCACCGGCCGCGTGCTCCGCTGGTGGGGCGGTGACATCATGGGCTCCTTCGGCGGCGAGTATCGCAAAGACAAACTCGCCGACCTCCGCCCTCCGTTCAGCGGCGAAAATCCCGCCGGCTCCGGCCTCGATACGACCGACAACGACTACCTCCTCCATCCGCCGCGCCCTGACGTGATCGGCAATCGCAACATCACGAGCTTCTACTCCGAGGTCGTCCTCCCTCTCGTCAGCGCCGAACGCCGCGTGCCGTTCATCAACACCCTTGAGCTCACCGCCTCCGGCCGCCACGAAAACTACAGCGATTTCGGCAACACCACGAAACCCAAGGTCGGCCTCAACTGGCGCCCGCTCTCGTGGCTCATGCTGCGCGGCTCCTACAACGAGGGCTTCATGGCCCCGAGTCTCGCCGCTCTCTTCACCAGCCCGCGTTGGTCGATCTCCGCCGGCGCCGGTGACATCGACACCTATCGCAATCCCTTCACCAACGAGGGTGCCTACGTGCAGCGCACCTACTTCGGTGGCAACCCGAACCTCAAAGCCTCCGAGTCCAAGGGAAAGACCTACGGCGTCGTGATCGACGTCCCCGGCATCAAGGGCCTCAGCCTCACCGCCGACCAATGGCGCATCGAGCGCACCAACCTCCTCGGTCAGCGCAGCACCGCGCAAATCCGCGCCAGCGACGTCGCCCTGCTGCAGGCCTACACCAAAGCCCAACTCGCCGCCGGCCGCCCCATCGCGTCCATCGATCTCGGCAGCGGCACCGCGAATTACAAAGGCGATCCCGACGTCGTGCGCTACGCCGTCACACCTGAAGACATCGCCGCGTTCGTGCCCTACAACACCGCCAACCCCACCAACCAGCAGGGCGTCGCCGGCAAAATCTTCTCCGTCAACCAGCCGTTCATCAACATCGCGACCAGCGATCACGAGGGCGTCGATCTCGGTCTGCGCTACGTTTTGCCCAAGCTCCCGTTTGGCACCGTCGTTTTGAATTCCGAGTGGGCCTACCTCGTGAAATCGCGCTCCGTCCAGCGCCCCGCCAATCAGGCCGCGATCGAAAACAACGATCTCAACGTCAACGGTGCCTCCCGTTGGCGCGGCACGTCCAACGTCACATGGCGCCGCGCCGCGTGGACCGCCAACCTCGGCGCCTACTACGTCGGCCCGTCGCAGGACTCCGGCGCCACCACGACCGCGGCGATCTACGACTCCCTCGGCCAGCCCGCCTACATCGCGAAACACTTCACCGGCGGCGCCTTCGTCTACCGCTACATCACGAATTCAACGATCAGCTACAACCTCTCCGTCGCGTATCGTTTCGGCCGCACCGAGAGCCCGTGGCTCCGCAACACCCGCGTGACCCTCGGCCTCGTCAACCTCACCGACAAGACTCCGCCCATCGGCACCGGCGGCTTCGGCTACAGCCCCGGCGTCAGCCAGAGCCTCCTCTCCGGCCGCACGTGGTCCCTCGAGCTCACGAAGTCGTTCTGATCAGCCGGGCGCCACGGCGCGCACCCGACCGGTTCCGTTCGCTCGGGTTACGTCCGCTTCGTTTCCGCGCAGTCGAACATCCCTCGTGGCCCTGCCTTCGCGGCAGGGCTACCTGTTTTCGCACGCCGCCTCCGCTCGCATGCAGTCCAAAAACGCAGCTCGGAAATTTGTCGCGTAGGGCGTTACAACGCCTCCGAAAACACCGCCGCGCGGTAAAAAAGAAAATTCCCGGCACCACACAACTAATGCCGGGAATCCCCAACTAAGATCGTTTGCGCAAACACCGGTCATGAACTCACCGGCGTCGGCTCTCAAACGATAACCCGCCGCCAGTCTACCCCCGTCGCGTGACAGCTTCGCGTCGCGTTCGTTACAAACACGCAACCTCTCCGGCCCACTCCGCCCGGCGCTCGTCACCCGAGCTTCGTCAACTCTTCGCGGATCACCGCGAGCGTCCGCTCCACCGCACCGGCATTGTCCTGCCGCCACACCTTTGCCGCCGCCGACAGTGCTTCGCGCTTGGCCGAGTCGCGCAACAGCTCCTGCGCCACTTCCGCGAGCGCATCGGCGTCCGTCACTTCGCGCGCCGCTCCACGCGCCAGCAGGTCGCGCGTAAGCAACCGGAAATTCCCCATGCCGTTGCCAAAAATAATCGGCCTCCCGAGCGCCGCCGCCTCGACCGGAGTCTGCCCGTCCGTGTGCGGCGCGAGGCTTTTGCCGACAAACACCACGTCCGCGAGCTGCGTGATTTTGCGAAGCTCTCCGGTCGTATCGCCCACCAGCACGTCCACCACGCCCGGGGCCACACCCTTGGAGCGAAAATGATACTTCACCTTCGCCTTCAGGAGCACCCGCTCCACTTCAAGGCGTCGCTCCGCATGCCGCGGCACCAGCACCAGCGAGCAGCGCACACCGCGTTCGCGCGTCAGTCGCAGCGCGCCGAGCATCGCTTCCTCTTCGCCCGGCCACGTCGACGACCCAAGTAGCACGAGCCCGTCTGGCAACCCGAGTTCTCTCCGCAACCGCACCCGTTCGTCATCCGCCAGCAGCGGAATCTGCACGTCGAGTTTGATATTGCCCGTCAGCGTGATTTTTCCGGCCGGCACGCCGAGTTCGCGAAACCGCGCCTCGTCCTGCGCCGAGCAGGGCAACAGCCGCGTGATTCCGTCCACCATCAACCGCGCCACCGGACCCAGCCATTTCATCCGCTGAAAACTCCGGTCCGACAGCCGCGCATTGATACACAGCACCGGCACGCCGCGCTGCGCCGCCTGTCGCATGTGCTCCGGCCAGCGTTCGCCTTCCGTGAGAATCACCAGATCTGGTTTGATCCGCCGCCACGCCCGCGCCGAAAACGGCCACCAGTCGATCGGAAAATACCCGATGCCCACCGTGAGCCCGCGATATTTGTCCGCTGCCAGTCGATAACCCGTGCTGGTCGTCGTGGTCAGGTAAACCTCCACGCCCTCCCGCCGCAGGGCTTCGAGGATCGGCGCGATCGCCAGCATCTCACCCACGCTCACCGCCTGCAGCCACACGCGTTTCACCCCCGGATCTTTTTTCGCCAGGCGTTCATGTTTTCCAAACCGCTGCGCAAAATTTTCACGGTAACCCCCGCGGCGCTTCATGCGCCGCAAATACCCCGGCGCCATCAAGAGCAGCACGGGAATGAAGAGGAGTCGGTAGAGCCAAATCATGGACGAACGGCCGCCATTGGCGAAAATCCGCGCTTCAGCGCAAAGGAAAACGCTCCGCTCCCGTTATTCTTTTGCTCGTGCCGCGCGCGAATTCGGTCATCCCCATTTCCACCCCGCTCCGTCCCCTCCTCCGAGACTTTTCCCATGAGAATCCTCCCGTCGTTGCTCGCCCTTCTGCTCCTGACCGTCGCCAGCCTGCCGCTCCGCGTCATCGCTGCCGCCGCGATTCCGTTC
>CALRZR010000339.1:0-6756 GCA_943372705.1 Opitutus sp. GAS368
GCGGCGTCACTCTCGACCTGCAGCGTCTGGGTCGTTTCCGAGTTCACGGTCACGCTCAATCCGTCGATCCCGTGCACGGACGAATCGAGGGTGTTCGTCGTGCTCAACAAGAGAGCACCGCCATTGATGCGAAACTCGGCATTCGTCCCGTGCACCAGTGCGCCGCCGGAGCTCGTGGATAGCCCCAGGGCATCCATCAACCCGCCGGACGCTTCGGAGACCGTGATACCGGTATCACCCGTCGTCTTGTTCGCCAGCACCACGCGGTCGTTGGCCGAATCGTAAGACGCCGTCACGCCGGCGCCGGCCCCGTTGATGCGATTGATCAAGCCACCGATAGAATCGGTGTTGAGGTTGTAGCTGATGGCGACGCCGTTGAGCGAAAATGAGCCGTTGCCGGATCCGTCCACCGCGGTAATCGCGGCCGAAAGCCCCGCGCTGACCAGCGGCGAAGCAATCTTCAGGGTGCCGAGCGACGCCGAACTCGTCACAGCACTCCCGCCATTGTTCACGAGTTTCATCACCGCGAGAAAATTGCTCGTGTCATTGCCCGCGCCAAGAATCAGCTCCCCGCTGGAGCGACTGAGCGTGATGGCATCGGTCGTAGAGTTATAGCTCGCGGTGACGGCGGGAGCGGCGGCCGAAATCTTGTCGAACACATCCTGCAGCGAATCGGTCGTCGCGACCGTGATCTGTTGCCCGTCGACCGTAAAGGTGCCGGCCGTCACCGCCGTCGCCGTGCGCATCGTCGAAATCGTTACCCCGGAAACGTCGCTGCTGGCCGCGAGCCCGTTGGAGATATTGGCCGCCCCTTGATAACGGGAAGCCGTCGCGAGTTGCTCGACGGCCACCGTGTAACTACCGACCGCAGCACCGGTGACGGAACTGGACTTCCACGTCGTGTTGGCCGTGCTCGAAGACACCGTCCGCGCGGAAAACACATCGTCGGCCCGCATCGCCTGAAGCGAATCTTTGAGGTCTTGCATGGCCGTCTGCAGGTTGGCCAACGCCTCGATTTTCTCGGTGTTCTTGTCCTTCTGCTTACCCAAGTTCGTGATCGGAATATTCTCAATCGCAACGAGTTGATCGACGACAGCTTTCCAATCGAAAGCCGAATTGGAGAGGAGTCCGGAGATTTGGATGCCTGACATGGCGTAAAAAGTTTGGGCAGAAATACCCGCTACCGCTATCGGCACGCCGGCCGCGCGACTTTAGCGCAAACGGGTTTAATATAATGCTGCCGCTGGCCGCCCGGGAAAACCCGCCCGGCGGCCGGTCGCCCGCCGGCCAAAAACGGTCCGGCCGGCGACTTTCGGCGTCTCTTTTCGCCGCAAGCCGCCCGAAAATCCGGACGCCCATCGCCAGGCGCAACAATCCTTTTCCGGGTGTTGTATCGAAATTCAACTACACGCGCGCTCCGCGTAAAAACGAATTCTTCAGAGGTAAAATCAGCATCGGACGAGCCCCGGAAAGCACGGCTTTAGAAAAATCTGCGCGCGGCCCGAAAATAATTCGAACGTGTTTTCGTAAAGTTTTTCTCCAGCCGAGACGATAGCTTTCACGTCAAGACGAATGTCGAGACCGGCGCGAATCGGAGCCGCTCCACCGATTACGACCGTGGCACGGACGCCACATTTAGCATCAAGGAAGATACTACCATGTCTGTTGTAATTAACACGAATGTGGCCGCCAATTTGGCTGCCAACAACCTCGCCGCCTCGAATATGAATTTGCAGAAGAGCCTCAACCGGCTCTCCAGCGGCTCGAAGATCGTTACCCCCTCGGATGATGCCGGCGGTCTCGCCGTGTCCATGAAGTTGTCGGCCGCCGCCCGCCGCCAAGGCGCCGCTGCGATCAACATCGCGAACACCGTCTCGTTCCTGCAGACGCAGGACGGCGTGCTCAAGGTCACGAGCAAGATTCTCGAGCGCATGGGCGAACTCGCCACGCTCTACGCCGATCCGACCAAGACCACCAACGACCAGGCCAACTACACGGCGGAGTTCACCGCCTTGAAGTCCGAGGTCGCGAGCCTCGCCGCCGAAACGTTCAACACCAAGGCCATCTTGGGCGGGTTGACGGTGAGCACCAACGAAAACGGCACCAGCGGTATGGTCACCACCTCGGCCATCACGATGCCGTCGGCCATGGCGATCACGGGAGTTTCCACCATCACCACGGCCCTCGAAACCCTCGCGGATGCCCGCGCCAACAACGGCGCCAAACAAAGCGTCCTCGGTTTCGCCGCCGAAGTCTTGACCGTCAACAAGGCCAACCTCGAAGCCGCCTCCAGCCGCATCACCGATGTGGACGTCGCGGCCGAGTCGACCCAGCTCGCCCGCTGGAACGTCCTTGTCCAATCCGGCACTGCGATGCTGTCGCAGGCCAACCAGAGCGCGCAGAGCGCCCTAAAGCTGTTGGGTTAATAACCCGTGGCCTGAACCACCCGCGCGACCGGACTGATTCCCCGGTGCGCGCGGTCCCGAACTTACGCGGTTGTCTGTCTCGGAGTGGTTAGGCGCACGTTCAGTCGGTTCTTTGACACTTCATTCCCCCATTTGCCCCACGCCGCCTTGAGATCGGGTGGGCAACACTTTGAGGCACTTGCCTCAAACGGCGCGGTCCGGCGCCGACTATCCGGACACGTGGCGACGACGGACTGTCGCACTTATCAAGGAGAGATACTACCATGTCAGTCGTGATTAATACCAATACCGCGGCCACCGTTGCAGCCGGCAACCTGTCCGCTTCGAACGCCAACCTGCAGAAGAGCCTCAACCGGCTCTCCAGCGGTTCCAAGATCGTCAACCCCTCGGATGATGCCGGTGGACTGGCAGTTTCCATGAAACTGTCCGCCGCCGCCAAACGCCAAGGGGCTGCCAGCAACAACATCGCGAATACCGTCTCGTTCTTACAGACGCAGGACGGCGTGTTGAAAGTTGTCGGCAAGATGCTCGAACGCATGAGCGAGCTCTCGACGCTCAATGCGGATCCGACAAAGACCACGAGCGACCAAGCCAACTACGCGGCGGAGTTTACCGCCCTGAAGACGGAAGTCGCGGCTTTGGCCACGGAAACGTTCAACTCGAAGAGCATCGTCGGTGCATTGACGGTTAGCACCAACGAAAACGGCACCAGCGGCATGATCACCACGGACGCCATCACCATGCCGTCCTCAATGGTCATCGGCACGCAAAGCACCATCACAGGCGCAATCGATACTATCGCTACTGCCCGCGCCAACAACGGCGCAAAACAGAGCGTCCTCGGCTTCGCCGGTGAAGTGTTGACCGTGAACAAAGCTAACCTCGAGGCCGCCAGCAGCCGCATCACCGATGTGGATGTCGCTGCGGAATCGACTCAGCTCGCCCGTTGGAACGTCCTGGTGCAGTCCGGCACAGCGATGCTTGCGCAGGCCAACCAGAGCGCTCAGAGCGCCCTGCGTCTGCTCTCGTAAGCCACCTCGCACAGGGATTGTCCTGATTCGCCCAAATCCCGGCCGCTATTCGTGTGGCGGCCGGGATCGAGCGGACCAAAAACAAAGACCCTGCGGAGGCCCCGGCACGAACCTGGTTCGTGGTCGCTACAGGTGTGCAACAAGGCCCCGGCTCTTCGCCGGGGCCTTCGCCGTTTTGGGAGGTCCGCTTGCGCCGAAAACACCGGCACTCGCCCTCAAGTCTCCCGCCTGTCGTGCCGATCACCACTGCGCCGCCATGCGTCCACCGAAACCTTCGCCCTCCCCTGCCGCCGCGCTCAGCCGTGGAGCCGAGTTGCAACAACAGGGCCGGTTTTCCGAGGCACTGGTGTGTTTCGAGCAAATTTTGGCGCGTCACCCCGCCGACCCATTGGCCCTCTGGCAAACCGGGCGGACGCTCTTCATGCTGAAGCAATTCGACCGCGCGATCGACCGCCTCGCCCAGGCAGTCTCCCTGCGCGCCGATGAGGCCCAATTTCATTTCGATCTGGCCACGGCCTGCGAAAACGCCGGGCGCCACGCCGAGGCCGAAGACGGCTTCCGCACCGCCACCGTCCTGCGGCCCAACTGGCCCCACGCTTGGAGCCATCTGGGGCGGTCGCAAACCTTGACGCGCAAACTCGCCGAAGCCGAGACGACGTTGCGGCACGCGCTCACGTTTTCCGACTACCGCGTGGAGACGCTGCATCACTTCGGCCTGCTTTGCAGCGCCCTTCGCCGGCACGACGAGGCCATTGAATTCTTTTTGGAGGCAATCCGCGGCCGACCCCGCTTTTTCGAAGCGTGGAACCACCTCGGCAACTCCCTCGCCGCCCAAAACAAACTCGACGAAGCCCTTTTTGCCTACGGTCAATCGCTGGGCATCGAACCGAAAAACGCGTCCGCCAAATTCAACTGGGCCCTCACCTGCCTGCGCCACGGCCGCCTCAACCGCGAAGTCTGGTTGAAATACGAATACCGCTGGGTCGCGCTCCAGCAAAACCCGCAGCGCAATTTCCAACAGCCGATCTGGCGCGGCGATAGTCCCGTCGCCGGCCAGTCGATCTTGCTGCACGCCGACCAAGGTCTCGGCGATACGATCCAATTCGTGCGCTACGCCGCCGCCCTCGCCGCCCGCGGCGCCACTGTGCACATCGAAGTTCAGAAGGAGCTCAAGGCGCTGCTGCAAGGCGTCGCCGGAGTCACGCGCGTGATCGCGCAGGGGGAACCACTGCCCCATTTCGACCAGCATTGCCCGCTGCTCAGCACACCCTTCGCCGAAGATACCCGGCTCGAAACCATTCCGGCCGAGGTTCCCTACCTCGCCGCACCGCCGGAGCGTATCGAGAAATGGCGACCGCACTTTCCGCCGCGTCCGATCCTGCGCGTGGGAGTCGTCTGGCGCGGCAACCCCAAACATCACAACGACGCCAACCGCTCGGTCGCGTTCGATACCTTCCGCTCAATCTTCGACACCGAGCACTGCGAATTCATCTGCCTGCAAGTTGGCCTCAACCCCGCCGAAAGTGCCGTCGTCGCCGCCCATCCGCACTGCGTCGACCACACCGGACAGATCGGTGATTTCTGCGACACCGCGGCGATCGTCGCCCAACTCGATCTCGTCATCGCCGTCGACACCTCCGTCGCCCACCTCGTCGGTGCGCTCGGCAAACCCGTCTGGCTCCTCCTCCCGTTTTCCCCCGACTGGCGCTGGCTGCTCGATCGTGACGACAGCCCGTGGTATCCCACCATGCGCCTTTTCCGCCAACCCGCGATTGGTGACTGGGATTCCGTCATTGAAAAAATTCGCAACGAACTTCTTCCCGTCGCGGCAAACCACGTCCGACAAGAAACTCCGCCGCTCATGCCGGCGTGAGCGGCACACTCGCTCCCACGGAAAGATTCGCGCCGTCGCAACGACCCGACCTCAACGCCCCAAGCGCGCCACAATGGTCTTGGCCGCACGCTCCCACGTCCACCCCTGCATGTCCGCCGCCGCCTGTTGACCCAGCGCCGCAGCCTTCTCGCGATGATGGTAGGCAAATTCGATCTGCGCGATGATCTCGTCGAGCGACGGCTCCACCCACGACGCGACCAACTCCTGATTCGAGCCGACGATATTCAACGGCCGCAGCTGCCGCAGCAGCAGCGCGTTCGCCTCATTCACCACATCGCGGTGCCCCGTGCCATCCGCCACGATCACAGGCCGACCCGAGGACATAAATTCCATGAGCACCAAGTTGGTCCCGCCCTCGCACCGGTTGGGAAACACCCCGACATCGCTCTCGCGATACACCTCCGCCATCTGCGACTGCGATGCCATGGGCACCGTGATCACGCGCCGAGGATCGACACCGTTGATCCGGTAAACGTGCTCCATCTGCTGCGTCCAAGATCCCGGCACCTGCTCGTAGCGCATCCCCGGCGCGTGCGCCATCTGCGCCATCAACTGCGGCCAGTGGTTGAACCACGCGGTCACCAAATCCATGTCGGGGTATTTTCCCTGCAGGCTCTTGAACGCCCGCAGCACCAAATCCTGCCCCTTGCGCAATTCCAATTTTCCTCCCGTAAAAATTCGGAAACGCCCGTCCGCGCGTGCCCGCGGTTTCGGCGCGAACAAACGTCCGTCCACGCCTTGCACCAACACGGCTCCGTTCGTGATGCCCTTCGCCTGCATGCGCTCGACGCACCACGTCGACCCGGCGAAAACCACTTCGTAACGCGCCGCGTTTTCCACCGACCGTTGGTTCAGCTCGAATTCGAAAAACGTGTAGGCGAAATTTCGCGCCCCGCGTGCCACCGCCACCGGCGCGAATTCCTGATTGGCCAACGGCGTGAACAAATCTCCCGGCAGCGCCTGCGCACTCCACTGCGGATGGGCCGGCGTCAACGGCTCGAGCACCGTGAGCTTCGCCAGCTCCTCGATGAGATGCCGGTTGCAAATCCCCCACCCGTGGGTCCCGCCCGGTTGCCCGGCATAATACAATTTTTTCTGCATCGCGGCGGCCACTATGCGAATCGGCCGGAATTCGCCGCAAGCACATTGCCGCGTGAATTTCCGGGTGCGCACCACCTCGGCCCAACGTCGCGCGCAGCATGAATTGACTCACCTTTTTCCGCCGTTCCTATCGTCGTCATGCCGCCGCCCGCCAAACTTCTCACCCAAGCTCTGGCGCACCAGCGTGCCGGCCGACCGACGGAAGCGGCCCTGCTCTACGAACAGATCTTGCAGGCCGAGCCCGCGCACCCCGACGCGCTGCACTGCCTCGGCCAGTTGCACCTCCAACAGGGCGCCGTCGCGC
>CALRZR010000340.1:0-6751 GCA_943372705.1 Opitutus sp. GAS368
CGCGGATGAGCACGTGGTTGTGGTCGAGTTCGTGGCGGAAGTAGTCCCAGGAGCCGATGACGGATTTGGCGTTGGTGGTGGTGCGGCGGAGCTGGGCGAACTTGCTGGAGAGGGCGACGGTGCCGCCGGGGGCGCCGAGACCGAAGAGAATGGAGTTGGGGCCGCTGGCCATCTCGGCGCGCTCGATGTTGTAGAGATCGACGGGCACGGCGGACTGCGCGTAGTTGACCGACGAGGAGCCGGCGACGCCGCGCACGCGGAAGCGAAAATCGTTGCCGGTGGAATCGCGGCCGGGCGGGTTGTTGAAGCCGTTGGTCGAGTCCTCGACCTCGCGTTCGACATTGGTGGCGTAGGCGAGCATCGACTCGAGATCGGTGGCGCCGATGTCGGCGAGAAATTCTTTGGTAAACGGCGAGACGGCGGCGGGCGTGTCCTTGAGTTTGGAGTTGAGGCGCGAGCCGCTCGTGGTGTTGGCGGCTTGGTAGCCGGAGTCATCCTCGGGGCGAACTTCGAAGGGGGAAAGTTCGACGGGGGCCGAGGTCGCGGCGGTGTCCCCGGGCGCGGTGGTGGAGGCGGGAGGGGTGACCGGAGCAAGTTGCGCGCGGACGACGGGTGCGACGGTGCAAAGGAGCAGGGGCGCAGCGAGGCCGAGGCTGCGGAGAGAATGCCGGAGACAGAGTGAACAGCGCATGGGAGTGGAAGGGTAAACGAGGGGGAAGAGTGGCGGGCTAGCGGGTTTGGTCGAGGGCGGGGAGCGGGAATTCTTTCGAGGGGACGTGTTGCTCGAGGAGAATTTTTTCGAGACGCGCGAGGACTTCGGGGTTTTTCGCGGCGACGTCGGTGGACTCGGCGGGATCGGTGGCGAGGTTGTAAAGTTCGGTTTTAACGGGGCCGGGGATGGGTGCGGGTGCGGCCTTGGCGGCTTTGCCGGCGGGGCGGGGGCGGAGATTTTGGCGAACGGCTTTCCAGTCGCCGACGCGCACGGTCTGTTGGCCGCCGTAGCCGGGAGACTCGCGGTAGAGGAACGGGCGCGGCTCCTGGGGGCGGCCGAGGAGCGTGGGGACGAGGCTGATGCCGTCGATGTCGCGCGGGGTGCGCGCGGCGGCGCCGGCGATTTCGAGGAGCGTGGGGAGCCAGTCCTCGAAGCCGCTGACGCGGGCGGTCGTCGTGCCGGGTGCGATACGGCCGGGCCAACGCACGAGCGTGGGGACGCGGAAGCCGCCTTCGTAGAAGGAGCCCTTGCGGCCGCGGAGTTCGCCGTGGGAGTTGAAAAAATCGGAGTCGGTGCCTCCGAGGCGGTTGTAAAGCGGGCCGTTGTCGGAGGAGAAAACCCAGAGCGTGTCGCGTTCGAGCCCGAGCTCCGTCACGAGATCCATGAGGCGGCCGATCTCGCGGTCGAGGCGCGTGACCATGGCGGCGTAGGCGGCGCGCGGGTGCTGGTGCGGGAGGTAGCCGCGCGTGCCGTCGTAGGGCTCTTCGGGGAACTTGCCGCGATATTCGGCGAGCGAGTCCTCGGGGATTTGGAGCGCGAGGTGGGGAACCGTGGTGGGAACGTAACAGAAAAACGGGCGGTCTTTGTTTGCGCGGACGAAGGCGCGGGACTGTTCCGAAATCAGATCGGGCGCGTAGACCTGGCCGGTGAACGTCGCGTAGGTGGCGGGCGCGGCGAGGTCGGCGCCGGCGGGGAGCTTTTGGTGCGCGGAGAATTTGGCGTTGCCGATCTCGATGTGGCGCTCGTCGTCCCAGAGATGCGTGGGGTAGAAGTTGTGAGCGACGGCCTGGCAATTGTAGCCGTAGAAGCGATCGAAACCCTGCTTGAGCGGCACGCCGTCGGTGCCGGGTCCGCCGAGGCCCCATTTGCCGAAACCGCCAGTGGTGTAGCCCGCGGCTTTGAGGAGTTTCGGGAGCGTGACGGTGTCGGCGGGGATGGGGAACTGGCCCTCGGGCTTGAGCTCGCGGTTGTCGCGGATGAAGGCGTGGCCGGGATGTTTGCCCGTCATGAGCACGCAGCGCGACGGTGCGCAGACGTTGTTACCGGAGTAGTGCTGGGTGAACTTCAGGCCCTCGGCGGCGAAGCGGTCGAGGTTGGGCGTGCGGATGAATTTTTGGCCGAAGGCGCCGATGTCGCCGTAGCCGAGATCGTCGGCGAGGATGAAAATGATGTTGGGCGGGCGCGGGGCCGAGGCGGCGACGGTGGTTGTGGTGCCGGGAGGGAGCGCGAGGGCGAGCGCGAGAATCAGCGGGCGGAGTAGAACGAAAAGAGCGGATGGGCGCATGGGGATAGGCAAGCGGGCGGAGGAGACGGGGCGAGGCGGTTCTTTCTCCCGTATTCGGAGGCGGACAGTCGAGGTATCTTTGGAGGCCGTAACGTGAGTTCGGCATCGATGCCTCGGCATAAACGCCGTCGGTCCGAATATGGGTTAGGCTTTTTTGGAAAAATTTTTCGTGCGGAGATTTTTGGCAAAAACACGCTGGACTGACGGTGAAGTGCGGCGGAGCGTGCGGGGGCAGGCAGTCGGCCCGACTCCTGTTACCCCGATGTCGTCCAGTGATCAGGCCCGATGGTTTTCCGAGCAGGTTCAACCCCACGAACCGGCGCTCCGCGCGTATTTGTCGAAACGCTTCTCGGCTTTGCCGGACCACGACGATCTGGTGCAGGAGACCTATGTGCGGACGCTGCGGGCGCACGCGGGCGGGGGCGTGCCATGTGCACGGGCGTTCTTGTTTACCACGGCGCGCAATGCGGCGATCGATTTGTTTCGAAGGAGCCGACGGCACGCCCACGAGGCGATTTCCGAGTTCGATGCTTTGCCGTTACTCGACGAAACGCCGGGTTTGGCGGAGGCCGCGGAACGCGAGCAGCGGCTCGAAGTGTTGCTCGACGCGATCCTCGCGCTGCCGGAACGGTGCCGCCAGGTGATGATGCTGCGGCATCTCGACGGGCTCGCCTACAAGGAGATCGCTGAACGCCTCGGGATTTCCCCCGAGACGGTGAAGGTGCACATGATCAAGGGCGTAAAAGATTGCACCCGGTTTTTCCGTCAACGCGGCTTGCTCGAAAACGCCGAGGCTCCCGTGCGCATCGCCTCATGAAATCGCTGCCTCCAGACTCGGCGTCCGATGACGCGATCGAAACCGCGGCGGCGGAGTGGCTGTGCGAGCGCGAGGAAGGCTTCGCGCCGGGGCGGGCGCAGGCGTTTGCGGCGTGGCGGGCGGCCGATCCACGCCACGAGGCGGCGGTCGGGCACACGGAGCAGGCGCTGGGGATTTTGGCGGAGATGCCGGCGGTGCGCGCGCCATTGGAGGCGCGGCTGGCGGCGACAGCGCCGAAGAGTGCTCCGGCGATTTATTGGGGACAGTTTCGTATTCCGGTTTGGGCGGTCGGACTCGCCGCGGCGCTGGTGCTGGCGGCGGGTGCGGTGTTGTTCGCTCCGCGCGGATCGACGCAGCAAGAGCGCTTTGCGACGGCGGCGGCGCGGCAGCAAAAAATCGCGCTCAAGGACGGCTCGGTGGTTAATCTCAATGTGAGCAGCGAAGTGAGCGTGCGCCTCACCGAGAACGAGCGTCGCGTGACGCTCGCCAGCGGTGAGGCGCACTTCGCGGTCGCGCATGACACGGCGCGGCCGTTCATCGTGACGGCGGCGGGCGTCACGGTGCGCGCGGTCGGGACGGCGTTTTCCGTGCGGGTGGGTGCAGCCGGCGTGGAAGTGCTCGTGACCGAGGGCAAGGTCGAGGTCGCACGCGAAGCGGCGGTGATCGCGACGGTGGCGGCCATGCCGGCGCAACTCGTGGCGGGCGAACGCACGGTGCTGTCGCGCAAGGCCCCGGTGACGACGGCGACGGTCGAACAGGTGTCGCCCGAGGTGCTCAGCGCCGCGGTGCGCTGGCACAGTCAAGTGATGACGTTTTCCAATTTGCCGCTGAGGGATGCGGTCATGCTGTTCAACCGGCGCAACGACACGCAGATCGTGCTGCTCGACGAAAAACTCGGTGCGCAGAAAATCGGCGGCACCTTTGCGGCGGACCAAGTGGAGGCGTTTGTGCGCCTGCTGGAAAAAGACGGCGACGTGGCGGTGGAGCGGCGGGGGGCGCGGGAGATCGCGTTGCGGCGCGCACCGTGAAGCGGAAATGCGGAGAGTCCGGCTTCGCCGGAGAATGTCATTGGGTCCGACTAACCCATTTCATGCGGTGCTGCGTTGTGAGGGTGGTTCGGCTTTTCCTCATGTCGCATCGTCTCGTCACCCCGCCCCGTCTAGCCGCCACGGCGTTGTGCTGTGCGTTGTCGGTGACGGTGGCGGCGGGCGCGGCGGCCGTTGAGCAGAAGCGGAGCTACAACCTTCCCGCCGGCGACGCTGCCAACACGTTGAATCAGTTCGCCGGGGCCTCCGGTCGACAGATTGTTTTCATGATGGAAAAGGTGAAGGGCGAGCGGACCAACGCCGTCGCGGGCGACTATGCCGCGCAGGATGCGTTGGACCGGATGCTCGCGGGCACGGGCCTGAGCGCCACGCGTGACCCGGCGACCGGCGCTTTCGTGGTCAGCCGCAAGCGCACCGCCGAAACCTCGCCGCGCACCGGCGAGGTTGGACCCATTTCCGACCCACAACCCAACCCCAAGACCATGCCAACATCCACCCCCCGCACCCTGCTCGCCGCCCTTGCCGGCTGGCTCGCCGCCACGACCGCCGCCGATGCTCAGACCGCCGCCTCCGCACAGAAAAACGAGGCGGTCCAGTTGTCGCCCTTCGAAGTCGCGGCGGAAAAGGACGACGGCTACCGGGCGACCAGCACGCTTGCCGGCACCCGACTCCGCACCGACCTCCGCGATGTCGCCGGTTCGATTTCGGTCATTACCAAGGATTTCATGAACGACATCGCGGCGAACAACCTCGAGGACTTGCTCACCTACACCGCAGGCACCGAGGTTGATGGAGTGGGCGGCAATTACAGCGCCTCCGGCTTCAATTCCGGTGGCTTCCAAGAGTTCACCAATGCGATGCGCGGCACCCAGAGCAACACGCGCGTCCGCGGTCTCGGTGCCGCCGACCAGACCCGCGACTACTTTATCACCGATGCGCCGATGGATGGTTACAACGTCGACCGCGTCGAGGTGAACCGCGGGCCCAACGCCATGCTGTTCGGACTCGGCCGGCCGGGCGGTATCGTCAACAGCGGCCTGATCCACGCCCAGCCCAACCGCACCAAAACGAAAGTTGAGGCACAGTTCGACCAGGAGTCCTCCCGGCGCTTTGTGCTCGACCACAACTATGTGCTGAAAAGGGACGTCCTCGCCCTGCGCTTCGCGATGCTCCAGTCGGATCAGCGCTATCAGATTGAGCCGGCCTACCTTCGGAACGAGCGCTACTTCCTCACCGGCACCGTGCGTCCGTGGAAAGGCGCCCAGTTCCGCGCCAGCACCGAAATGGCGAAGCAGACTTCCAACAAACCCCACACCGCTCCGCCCATGGACTCGTTCTCGTGGTGGTTTGCCATGGGCAAGCCCGTCTACAACCCAACCACGGGGCTCGGTTCCTACCTCGGCACTCCCTCGACGAATCCCGCCCTGCAGCCGTTCAATCCCGTCACCGGTGCGAGCAGCGCCCAGATCAGCGCTACCAACCGCCCGGGAAACCTGCATGGCGGCATCAACAACAACGCGTCCCTGAATATTATCGCGGAGGACCCCAACTCTTCGCGGCTGGGCATTACCGGGCTGAATCCCGCCATCATTGCCATGGAACTGGGCAACACCCGCGGTCGACTGACGCCCACGGGAGCTTACGCGAACGACGGCATGCGCAAACTGGGCAATCCGCAGGACTACATGCGGCAAGCCAACACGGACAAGCCGCTCCTGTATGACTTCTGGCAGGACCAGCGCATCCTCGATCCGAACGTCTTCGATTTCTACCATCAGACGCTCGACGGCCCCAACAAACGGGAATGGGCGTTCTGGGACGCCCGCAACCTCAACTTCACGCAAGATCTCGGCCGCAATGCCGGCATCGAACTCGCCTACGACTGGCAGAAAATGAAGAACGGTTACGTCCAGCCGCTCCAGTTCCGGCAGACTACTCTGACCATCGATATCAATACCCATCTGATGAACGGCCTGCCCAATCCGAATTTGGGACGTCCGATGGTGAATACCGCCCTGGGCTTCCAGAGCTCGGCCCAGACCGAGCGGGAGGCCTTGCGTGCGTCGGGCTACTACCGACTCGATTTCGCCAAGAGTTCGACCCACTGGCTGGCCAAATTGCTGGGCCGCCACGTTTTCACCGGGTCCGGCACCCGCCAGGAACGGGACAATACCGGCTACAGCTCGCGACTCGACACGGTGGGTAACGACTACCAGGCGGCGAAACTCATCAACTCACCGAACGATCTTCCCACCGACAATCCCAACCGGGTCTTTAACTCCGGCAGCAGCGAGCGCACTGTCGTCCGTCTGTCCTACCTCGGGCCCAGCCTGAAGAGTGCTTCTTCGCTCGCCGGCTACTCCGCCCAAGGGGTGACGGCCCTCCAGAATATCGACGGGGCCAGCAGCGTGACCGCGCTTTACTACGAACGGCCGCCCAATGTCACCACGCCCCTGCCGCGTCCGCTCGGCACCTGGAAGACCGGCACGTTCGGCCTCGTGCCCCAGGGCAAGTATGATTTCTCCAACGTGACCACGAGCGGACAGCGGCAATTCGAGCAAGTCGACTCGCTGGCCTTGGTGGCCAACAGCTACTGGTGGGACCACACCCTC
>CALRZR010000341.1:0-6746 GCA_943372705.1 Opitutus sp. GAS368
CGCTCAAGGACGTGAAGAAACGCTGGGGCCACGGCCAGGAGGACGTGGATCCGGTTGCCCAATTCGAAAAACTCTGGGGCGACATGACCGGCCTCGCCGAGTGCGCCAACGTCTTCGCCGCCGTCCCCCGCCAGCGCGGCCAACAACTCAAAGACCAAGCCCAACTCGACAGCTGGGCCCGCGACGGCTCCGCCGCCGCCATCGACTCGCTCTGCAAATGGTAGGGACGGCTCTCCGAGCCGTCCGTTCCTTGCGACCCGTTTATCCTCACTTTCCCGTTCACTCCGCCCCATGCCCATGCGCTTCCGCATCCTCGGTTCCGGCAGTTCGGGCAACGCCGCGTTGCTCGTCACTGAAGGTGCGCGCGTCCTCGTCGATGCCGGTTTCTCCGCCCGCAAACTCACCGCCCTCCTCGCCGATGCCGGCGAATCCCTCGAGCGCATCGACGCCATCTTTCTCACGCACGAACACGGTGACCACGCCGCCGGAATCGACGGCCTGAAGAAGCACCCCCACATCCAAATCTTCGCCAACTCCGCCACGTGCCGCGCCGTCCAGTCGAAACTCGATCCCGCCCACCGTCCCGCGTGGCAGCTCTTCGAAACCGGCTCACGCTTCCGTTTCCGCGATCTTGAGATCGATACCTTCGCCGTCCCGCACGACGCGCAGGAGCCCGTCGGTTTCCGTTTTTCCAACGGCCACGCCGACGACCTGTTCTCCCCGCGCCGCTCGCTCGCCTATCTCACCGACCTCGGTCACGCCCCGCAAAACGTCCGCGAGCAACTCCGCGAGTGCGACGTCGTCGTCGTCGAGTCCAACCATTGCTCCGACCTCCTCGCCGCCGACACCAAGCGTCCGTGGTCGCTGAAGCAGCGCATTTCCGGTCGCCACGGCCATCTCTCGAACGCCGCCGCCCGCGACCTCCTCACCGAGATGGCAAGTCCCCGCTGGCGCCGCGTCTACCTCACGCACCTGTCGCGCGACTGCAATTCCCCCGACACCGTGCACACCGCCCTCGCCCCCGTGCGCGCCCTCGCCGCACTCTCCGCGTGCGAATTCGCCATCGTCGCCCCCGGCGAAGGCACGCCGTTCTACGATTTGTAGTAGGCCCGGACTCCCGTAGCCGCGTCGGTTACGACGCGGTCGCCGGACCGTCTCAGTGCGCCGCCCGCACCTTCCGCAGATTCCGCTGCTTCGCCATACTGAACATCAGCACCGCGCCGACCGCCGCCCACGGGATCATGAACACAAAGAAATAGTCATAGCCGGTCTTGTCCAACAACCGCCCCAATATCTGCATCGCGACACCCGCCCCGATATACTGAAACGAATTGATGCACCCTGACGCAAACGCCGCCGCCTTGCGTCCGCCGATATCCATCGCTGCCGCCGGCCCCAGCAGCGAATGCGTGGAGTTGGCCGTGAATGCCACCATCACGAATGCCACCGCGATCGCCACCGCACCCGACACCTGTGAGGCCACGATGATCGTCACGATCTCAATGCAGTAAATTCCTGCCGCCACCGGCGCACGTCTCCCACCGAAAAGGTGGTCCGAAACGATTCCCGAGATAAACGAGCCCGCCGACGCCACGAACGGAATCAGAAATCCCACGACGAGAAACAGCGGTGAGTCCAAGTTGATCTTGTGCACGTCCTGCATGTAACGCGGGAACCACTGGTCCACCGTCTGCCTCACCGCGCCCGTGCACGCGTAGGCGCTCGCCATGATCCAAACGTATTTGTTGGTGACGATATTCAGAAACACTTCGCGCATGTCCGCCTTCACCTTGTCGTCGTGGTCTGCCTCGCCCTTGTAGACCTCGTGGAAGCCCGCCTCCTCTGGCGTGTCCTTCGCCCAGATTGCCAGCGCCACCGCCACGACCGCCGCGATGCCCGCCGGCACGAAGAACAACATCCGCCAGTGCTGCGGCGGAATCTGCCACATCCCGAGAAAAACAAAACCCGCCAGCAGCGCCGGCCCGAGCTGGTTGATCGCCACGCGCCCGAGATTGATCATGAAGCCAAACACCCCCGCAAACGTCCCGCGCTCCGTCGTGCTGAACCACGACGCGTTGATCTTGATGAAGCCCGGCGCTCCGAATGACTGCGCGTAACCGTCGATTCCGCGCAGCACCACGAAGAGCCACAGCAGCCCCCAAAACGACGCCGCACCGAACGCGATATTGCAGATGATCGTGCCCGCCGCGCCGATCAGCAGCGCCGTCTTTCCGCCGAGCCGGTCCGTGATCAATCCGTTCACGACCTGGCCAATCGCATACGCGTAGAAAAACGCCGCGAGGATGTCTCCCATGTTCTCCTTCGAGAAATGAAACTCATCCGACATCGCCTTGTTCGCGATGGAGATGTTGTAGCGGCACATGTAGAAGCTCGTGTAGAGCAACCCCACGACGCTCCAGTTGAGCCCGCGCCTCGCGCCGTAGCCGGGCGGCAGCACCAAACGCGCTTTTTCACTTTTTCCACCGGCGACGGGCAAACTCATGAGGTGCGGGTTGTAACCCAAATGTCATAACCTGCACGGAAAATCCTTTTACGAGGAAGCCACTCACTCTCTCCCGGTAACCGCGCCGGTTACGGCGCGGCCCGAATCACCCCGCGCGACATGACACGGCCCAACGCCCCCCTCGCACCCATCACTCACCCCGCACTCACGCCTTCGCCGTCTTCGTCTCGTGATCTGCGATATATTTTTTCGTAGCCGCCGGCAGCTCGTTCCAAATTTTCCAAGCGATAAACGCGCCCATCAGCGCAAAGGGCATCAGGAAAATCGGCCACCACCGCCAGCTATACGCCGAGAGATAGCCCACGCAGATCGACTGGACGCCGCTGCCCACGTAGACGCACCCGTCCACAATTCCCGAACACGTCGCCGTGGCCTTGCGTCCACCGAAATCCGCCGCCGCCGTGCCCGACATCAACGAGTGCACCCCCGTCACCGCCGCCACGATAAACAACGCCGCAATGCCGACGATGACCGGGTAGACAAAAATCGTCATGGCCATCACCGCCGCCATGATCAGCATGAAACACGAAAACAACGCCGCGGGCGGTCCGCGCCGCGATTGAAAATATTTGTCTGAAATCAGACCGCCGGCGAATCCACCCACGATGCCGAAGAGGCACAGCAGCAGCCCCCAGTTGCCCGCGATAAACTCCGCCCCGGGCTGCGGCACCTGCTTCGCGAAGACCGAATACCACTGCATGATGCCGTTGCGCAGCACGCCCGAGGTCAACTCCACGCCCGCCACCAATAGCATCACCGGACTGCCGAAAACTTTCTTCAACAGATCCATCGTGCTGTAGGTCTCGTGCATGTGACCCGACGACGCATCGTGGGTATCGAGGTGAGGAAAGCCCGCATCTTCCGGCGTCTCCTTGATCAGCCACGCATCGAGCGCCAGCCACACCAGCAGCAATGCCGCCGGCACGAAGAATACCGCCCACGTCGCGTTCATCGGCACACCTTCCGGCACAAACAGCGTGCGGAGCAGCGACTGCATCCACGTCACCGGCCCCGTGGTGACTGCCTTTGTCGCTTCGAGGATCGCGTGCCCCCAGTCGAACGCGAAATACACGCCAAACGAAATCAGCGTTCCGAAGATCGCGCCAAACACGCCGCGCTCCCGCACGTGAAACCAGTTCGCCTTCACCTTGATGATCGAGACCGCACCATAACTCTGGAAATACATGTTCAAGGCGTAGAGCACCGAAAAGAGTCCCGTGAGCTTCATGTCCGTGCGCCCCGTCACGGTCATCCACGTCAGCACGCCCATCGCTATATTCGCCGCCGCAGCCCCCGCCGCCGCGATGATGATGCCCTTCTTGCCGCCGATCTTGTCGACGAGCGGGCCGTTGATGAGAAACGAAAACCCATACGTGATCGTGCCCGCCGCGAAGATCAGGCCGAAATCCTCGTTCGTCATCAGTGCGCCGAATCCGTTTTTCGCCACCGTGAGATTGTAGCGCCCCATGTAGAGAAACGCATACGTCATCCCCAGCGGAAACCAGTTGATAAACCGCCGGCTCAGAAACCACGGCCCGTGTTTGAGCGGGTTGTTGTAGAAATAAATCCCGATGACGACGAAGAGGCAGGCGGCGACGATACTGAGTGACATAGGAGGAGTAGGCGAAAGCGGCGACCGTTGGCTGCACCGCGAAAACGCGGCGCGGAACCACCCACTCTGTGCGGCAAGTCCGCCGCGCTGCACGGAAAATCTCGCGGTTCTCTGTAACATTTATCGCCGCGGAAAGGCCCCTCGCGATGACGCCCGCCGCACTTGCACGCACGGCCCGTTTCCTGCACCAACACCGCAGCCATGATTCCCGCCGCTTCCATCCGCCGCACCAAAATCATCTTCACCCTCGGGCCTGCCACCGAAAGCGAAGAAATGCTCGAGAAGATGATCCTCGGCGGCGCCGACATTGTCCGCCTCAACATGGCGCACGCCAAACACGACTGGACCCGCGCCGTCATCCGCCGCATCCGCGCCGTCTCCGCCCGCATCGGCCGCGACGTCGCCGTCATGATGGATATCAAGGGCCCCGAGATCCGCACCGGCGATCTCACCGTCCCGCTCGAACTCAAAGCCGGCGAAATTTTCGACTTCACCGTCAAACCGGGTTCGATGAATTCCACTGACGAAGGCGGCGTCGAAGTCCGCTCCGTCGACGTGAACTACAAGGATCTCGTCAACGACATCAAAGTCGGCGACACCGTCCTCGTCGACAACGGCCTCCTCCGCCTCGAAGTCCTCACCAAGGACGAAGCCCGCATCCGCTGCCGCGTGCTCATCCCCGGCGAACTCAAATCCCGGCGCCACATCAATCTCCCCGGCGTCAAAGTGAACTTGCCGTCGTTCACCGAAAAAGACCGCGCCGATACCACTGTCGGCCTCGAAGAAGGCATCGACTTCGTCGCCCTTTCTTTCGTCCGCGAAGCCAAAGACATCGAGCTCCTCCGCCGTTTCCTCAGCGAAAAAAAATCCCGCTGCCGCATCATCGCCAAAATCGAGGACCAGTCTGCCATCGACAATCTCGACAGCATCGTCTCCGCCTGCGACGGCCTCATGGTCGCCCGCGGCGACCTCGGCATCGAGTGCCCGTTCGAAGAGCTCCCCGTCATCCAGCGCCGCGCCGTCCGCGCCTGCCTCTCACAAGGCCGCCCCGTCATCGTCGCCACCCACATGCTCGAGAGCATGATCTCGCAACCCGTCCCCACCCGCGCCGAGATCACCGACGTCGCCAACGCCGTCTACGAACTCGCCGACTGCGTGATGCTCTCCGGCGAGACCACCATCGGCAAATACCCGCTCGAGTGCGTCCAGATGCTCGACAAAATTTCCCGCCGCATCGAAGCCGAGGAGACCGCCGATGCCCGCCCGCCCGCCGTCTTCACCGGCGAACGCATGAAAGTCCTGCACTCGGCCGTCGTCCTCGCCAACGAACTCCCGCGCTCCAAGCTCCTCACCTTCACGCGCCACGGTTTTATGGCCCAGGGTCTCGCGATGCTCCGCCCCGTGCACTCCCCTATCCTCGCCTTCACGCCGTCACCCGAGGTCTGCCGCCAGCTCCGCCTCCTCCGCGCCGTCGAACCGTTCCTGATGCCGCTCGGCTCCGAACCCGACGTCACGATTGAAAACGCCATCGCTCTCCTGCGCCGCAGCGGTCGCATCGCCCCCGGCGACAAACTGATCGTCGCCACGGACATCGTCTCCCAAGACCGCCTCGTCGACAGCGTCCAACTCCGCACAGTCCGGTAACGGGTTCTTTCTCGTTCTTCTTCAATTTTCTCTTTCGTGAGGTCCCTCGCTCGTCACCCGCGCACGCCGTCCACCACGTCGTCCGCCAGTCCCGTCCGCCTCCTCACCTCGCCTCTCCCGCGCACCCCGCCCCACGCGGCCACCCGCGGCAATTTGCTAATTTTCTATTAGCATTACCGTCAGCAGCACTCCAGTGTAGCCACCAACACTCCGATGGCGTCTCTGAGCCGATTCGATTCAGCCCGCGCCACACCCCGCCCCGCCTCTGTCCATCCCTGCGTCGTATGAAAATCCCCCGCCTCTCCGTCGCCACCGTTGCCTCTGCGCTCACCGTCCTCGCCACGGTCCTTAGCCCCGCCGCCCGCGCCCAAGAGCCGCGCCTCTCTAACATTTCGACCCGCGCCCAAACCGGCACCGGCGCCTCCGTCCTCACCGCCGGTTTCGTCATCGGCCCCGGCGCCAACAAACAGGTTCTCATCCGCGCCGTCGGTCCCACCCTCGGCGCCTCGCCCTTCAATCTACCCGGCGTGCTCGCCGACCCGGTGCTCACCGTCTTCAACGCCGCCGGCACCGCCGTCGCCTCCAACGACAACTGGGCCACGCCCGTCGGCACCGGTGCGGCCACACAGGCGCAGCTCAGCTCCACCTTCTCGGCCGTCGGCGCGTTCGCCCTTGGTGCCACCAGCCGCGACTCCGCCGTCCTCGCCACCCTCCCGCCCGGCAACTACACTGCACAAATCGCCAGCGCCACCACCGCGACCGGCATCGCCCTCGTCGAAGTTTACGAAATCGGCGGTGCCAACGCCGGCGCCAAACTCGTCAACACGTCCACCCGCCTTTCTGTTTCCGCGACGTCCGCTCCCCTCATCGGCTTCGTCGTCGCCCCCGGCACCGGGTCCCGCAAACTCCTCGTCCGCACCGCCGGCCCCGCCCTCGCCGCCTTCGGCCTCACCGGCACGCTCGCCG
>CALRZR010000342.1:0-6703 GCA_943372705.1 Opitutus sp. GAS368
GAGGCGTCCCTACCGGATCAGGGCGCTACAAATCGAAGGTCGCGGTGAAGACGAACTGTCGGGGGTCGACTATTCGGTAGGTATGCGGAGTGCCGTCGGGGAAGGCGCCGATGGGTTGAAGGCGGTTGCCGGCTTCCTGGAGGTTGCGGATGTTGAGCTGCAAGGTCGTGGGCACGCGGTTGCCGGAGAGACGGGTGCGGTAGCGGAGGTTCAGGTCGAGCGAGTAGTGGCCGGTTGTGGTGAGGCCGAAGAAATTGCCTTTGTCGCGAATGGGGCGCGTGCGGTCGAGGTCGGTGATGGTGGCGGGCAATTGTTGTTGGCCGTAGTAGCCGAGAAACCCGGCGTCCATCCAGCGGAGCGCGCCGCCGACTTCGAATTTTTTCAGGGTCGGCTGCTCGGTGAAGCCGGCGAGTTTCAGGTTGGTGCTGAAGCGGACGGAGTATTTGCGGATCTGCGGCAGCGGGGTGCCCTGGGATTGCTGGACGACGGCGTAGGGGGAGCCGACAAAGACCGCGTAGTTTTGCGCGGCGGTCTGGGAGCCGCCGTAGTTGGTGTTCCACCACAGCTGGCCGGTGCGCTGGTCGCGGATGGTGGTCCACACGGGCATGCGCTCGGCGATCCACTGGGCGATGTCGTTAGAGACGTTGGCGTTGGTGGATTCGTTTTGGGTGAGCGAGGCGGCGACGGTCCAGTAGTTCGTCGGGTTGTAGTTCAGCTCGATCTCGCGGCCGGTGGCGATGATGTCGTTCGTGGAAGAAATCTGGCCGGCGTTGAAGGCGGCTTCGATGGCGACCTGGCGTTCCCACGGGATGCCCATCTGGCGGCCGACCTCGGTCTGAATCTGCTCGGTGGTCCAGGTCGGGTTGACGGCGGCGACCCAGGCGAGGGCCTGGTCCTGGAGGAGGAAGGCGGCGGTGGAGGCAACGTCGGTGCGGGTGACGCGCTGGGCGATGGTGCCGGCGTCGCCGGCGCGGGTCTTGATCTGCTGCGTCTCGTAGTTGTTCACCCGAAGGACGAAACGGTTGTCGAGGAGGTTGAGGGCGAAGCCCCAGTCTTTGCCCTGGCCGGAAGGATTCGGCAGCGGGCGCAGATAGAGATCAACGCGCGGGTCCTGCGGACGGAAGCTGTCGGACTGGTTGTAGGTGAGCGAAAGGCCGGTGAGGGCCTGGCCGAGAAACCGCGACGGGCCGGTGGAGCGCGCCATGGCATCGATGGATTTCCAGCCGCGGAAAGGACGCGCGACGGCGCCCTTCTGGGTGGTGGAGCCGCTGTTGAAACGGTAGTCGCCCACGGCCCAGTGGTCGATGGATTCAAAGTCGAAGGACATGCCGTCGGCGAGGAGACGCTGGGGCGTGGAGCCGTTCTTCACGTATTGTTTGTCTTCGCGTTTGCCGAAGGTGGTGACGAGGCGGCTGGCGAAGAAGTGGCTCTGCACGACGGCACCGAGCGTTTTCAGAATCGTCTTGGAATTGCTGCCGGCGCCGGTGCTGTCGGTCGTGGCGAGCGAGCGGATGATCGTGGGCTCGCGGACGAATCCGGTGGTGGGATTGCCGTAGAAGAGGTTGTAGTTGCCGAAGGCGAAATCTCCGGGGGCGTAGTCGATGTTGTTGCCCTGATTGTCGCCGAGGTAATAGCGGAAGTAGCCGCGGGTGACGTTGGCGGAGGCGGCGGGGCCACCCGCGATGGCACCCTGCACGACGCGCGACGCGCCGGCGGGAATCCAGGCATGCGCGCCGGCGATGCCGTCTTTGTAGGAATAGCGGCGGTTGATGCGGTATTTGTATTCCTGATAGCCGGACAGGTTGTGCTGGCCGAGCCAGTGGAGGAGGCCCTTCTCGCGGGTGAGATCGAGGCGGTAGTTGAGCTGGCCACGGTAGGTGTCCCACTTGGACGGAGTCGAACGCGTGAACGGCTGGACGACGCCCATGTAAGGGCGGAGGAAAAACGGATTGGGCGAACCGTCGAGGAGGCGCTCGTTGGGGTCGATGAGGAGCTGGCCGGATTGGCCGATGGAATTGAGCTCGCCCATGAGGTTGCGCTGGTAGCGCTGCGAATCCTCGCGGAGGAAGGCGACCTGGGCGTCGATGCGGTGGCGCGGGGTATCGAGGATGTTTTGATCGAGCTGCACGGAGCCGGTGATGGTGCGGTCCATCACACGGTTCATGGCCTGGAGGTTGTGCTCGCTCCAGTCGTAGATGGATTTGCTGCTGACGGACGGCGTGGTGGTGAAGAGCGGCTGGCCGGTGAAGCGGCCGGCGGCGATGCCGGAGCCGGCGCTGACGGACATGTAGCGGAGCGTGCCGGATCCCGTGGCGGGGGAGGTGCTCGATGTGGAGGCGCCGGTGCCGAGCCACTCCAGGCCGCCGGGCCCGATGTAGGCGTAGAACTGGCCGCTGCCGCTGAAACTGCGGTTGAAATAGTCGGGGAAACCGGCGGCGGTGTCGCTGGTGAACGGTCCGAGCGTGCGGCCGCCGACGTGGACGACCTGGGAAACGGGGTCCCACGTGGGGCTGCCGTTGGCGAGCCAGTAGGAGATGTTGTCGCGGGGCGGGCTGGCGTTGGGGCGGTTGCCGTTCATGCGGTAGATGCCGTAGCTCGCGGCGAGGGTGGTTTTCTTGAACGGCTGATATTTCACCATGGCGCTGTAGCGGACGGTGTTCACGCCGGAGGGCTTGCGGGTGAAGCCGTCGTGTTGGAAGAGGCCGCTGGCGCGCACGGAGAGGACGTTGCGGATGAGTGTGCGGTTGAGATCGAGGCTCGTGCGGTAGCCGCCGTAGCTATCCATGCGCATGGAAAACTGGGAACGGTTGCGTGTGAGATTGGCGGAGGCGGGCACCATGTTCACCGTGCCGGACGGACTGCCGAGACCGAAGACGGCGCCGTTGGGGCCACGGCTGATCTCGACGGATTCGATGCCGAGCGGGTCGACGGGGACGCGGCCCATGGTCTCGAAATTGCCGAGCGAGACGTTGGCGGCGGCGATACCGCGGATACGGTTGGCGCCGGTGGGGTTGAGACTCACATTTTCGGATACGTCGCCGTTACGGTTCACCTCGAAATCGGTGTAGTTGCCGGTGCCCTCGCCGCTGGCGGTGTAGAGGAGCACGTCGTTGATATCGAGCATGCCGAAGTCGGACATCTGCTCCTTCGTCATGACGGTGATCGAGGAGGCGAGGTCCTCGAGTTTGGAATTGAACCGCGTGCCGGACATCGTGTTCGCGGCGTAGTAGCCCTTGGTGTCGGAAACGACTTCGAACGGTGAGAGGGCGATGACCTCCTCGGTGGGTTTCGCGGCAGACGATGACGCGTTGGCGGCGGATGAAGCGGCGCGCTTCATGTCGGCGTCGAGGGCGGCCTGTTCGGTGGCATCGAGGGTGCCGTTTTTGTTTTTGTCGTATTGCGCGAGAGTGGCGGCATCGGCGGTGGGACGCGCGGTGGCCGGGGAAACCTGCGCGGAGACGACGTGGGCGGTGGCGAACAGCAGGGCGGCGACGGTGCCGAGGCGGGGTGGACGGACGGGGGGCGTGCAGGGGAATTTCATGGCGGGGTGTTGGTTAGAAAGTTGGCCAATGCGACGACGCAGTCGCGGGGCGGGCGGGCTCGTAACAGGGGCGGGAGGGTGGGGTGAGGGCGCAGCGACGATGCCGCGCGGGGCGGATGAAGAGCGAACAGACTGTGCTCGGACGGTCAAGCGGCGGGCGCAGGGTAATGCGACGGGGGCGTCGCGTCCCCAGCGGGGCGTGGGGGCGGTGGATGGGCCGCTACAGATCGAAGGTCGCGGTGAAAATGAACTGGCGCGGGTCGACGATGCGGTAGGCGTTCGGCGTGCCGTCGGGAAAGGCGCCGATGGGCTGGAGGCGTCCGCCCTCCTGAAGGTTGCGGACGTTCAGCTGGAAGGTGACGCCGACTTTGTTGGTGAAGTAGCGGGTGCGGAAACCCACGAAGGCGTCGAAGTAGGCATGGGCGCGGTCGTAGATCGGGCGCTGCGGATCGAGCTCCGTGATGGGTTGGTTGGCCGCGAGGAGCGCGGCGTAGTTTTCGCCGTAGTAGCCGATGGCGCCGCGGTCCTCCCAGCGGATGGCGCCGCCGATTTTGATTTTGCGGAGAAACGCGATGTCGGTGACCCCGGCGAGTTGGTAGTTGGTGCTGAGGCGGAAATGATAGCGGCGCACGCTGGGTTTCGATTTGCCCTCCTGCTGGCGGATGACGCGGTAGGGCGCGTCGACGAACGAGGCGTAGTTGGCGGCGGGAGTCTGCGAACCGGCGTAGCTGTGGAGCCACCAGAGGTGCTGCGGGTTGTCGGGCGTGGCGACCCAACCTTGCGAGGCGCCGGTGCCGAGGGCGGGATCGGTGTTGGGGTCGACGACGGAGGTCCAGACGGGCATGCGGCGATCGATCCACTGCTGCACGGCCGAGGAGATGTTGACGCTCGTGGATTTGGATTCCGTGGCGGAGGCGGCGATGGTCCAGTGGCGTGACGGGTTGAAGTTCAGCTCGATCTCGGTGCCTTTGGCGACGACGTCGTTGGTGGCGGCGATGCGGCCGGCAGCGAAGTTGGCGAGCATCTCGTCATAGAGCGCGACGGGGATTTGCATCTGCTGCGCGACGGCCTGGCGGACCTGGGCGTCGGTCCAGGTGGGATTGAGCAGGCGGAACCATGCGTCGGCGCGATCGTAGAGCTGGTAGTTGTCGGCGGAGACGTCGAAGTCGAGGCGCATGACGCGCTGCGCGACCGTGTTGGCGTCGCCGTCGCGGGCGTTGAGCTGCTTGTTTTCGTAACGGTTGACGCGCGCGACGATTTTGCCGTCGGCGAGATTCAGCGAGAAACCGAAGTCGCGGCCCTCGCCGGTGCTGTTCGGGAGCGGGCGGAGGAAGAGGTCGACGGCGGGTGCCTGCGGAATGAAGTTGTCGGAGCGATGGTAGGTGAGCGCGAGGCCGCGCAACGTGTCGGCGAGAAAACGCGGGACGCCGGTGCTGCGCTCGGCGGTGTCGGCGAGCGACGCGAGCGAGCGGAACGGGCGCGCGATGAAGCCGACGGTCTGCGTGCGACCGCTGTTGACGCGGTAATCGCCGGCGGCCCAGCGGTTGATCTGCGCGTAGTCGAACGCGGTGTTGCCGCTCGTGAGCGTGACGGGCGTGGCGCCGTTTTTCGAAAACACGCGGTCGCGACGGAGACCGAACGTCGTGACGAGGGCGCCGTTGAGAAAGTGGCTTTGGACGACGGCGCCGGGGGTCTTGATGATCTGGAGCAGGTTGTTGTTGCCGCCCGTGGAGTCGCTCGTGGCGAGCCGGGCGATATTGGCGGGCTCGCGGACGAAGACGCCGCTGCCCGCGACGGCGGCACCGCCCGCGACCGCGTAGCCGCCCCAGACAAACGGATACGCTCCGTAGGCGAAATCGCCGGGCGCGTAGTCGACGTTGGCGCCCTGGGCATCGCCGACGTAGTAGCGGAAATAGCCGCGGGTGAGATTCGCGCCGGCCTGCGGGCCGCCGGTGACGTTGCTCTGCACGGCGCGGCCCTGGTTGGCGGCAAAGCCGGGGAGGCCGGGAGAGGTCCACGCGTGGTCGGAGGCGAGCACGTCGCGGTAACTGTAGGCGCGGCTGACGCGGTGTTTGTATTCCTGATACCCGGTAAGCTGGTGGATGCCGAGGTGTTTGAGCCAGGTGCGTTCGCGCCGCAGATCGAGGATGTAGACAAACTGGGCGCGGGAGCTGTCCCATTTGGCGGGCGTCTCGCGGGTGAGCGGCTCGGTGGCTCCGAGGTAGGTGCGGCCGAAAAACGGATTCGGGCTGCCGTCGAGCTGGCGCTCGTTGACATCGACGAAGAGCTGACCGCTCTGGCTGCTCACGCCGGAGCTGCCGAGCGGCGTGCGCTGGTAGCGCGCGGAATCTTCGCGGAAGAAACCGAGCTGCGCGGCGAGCGTTTGGCGCGGGGTGTTGAAGAACACGTGGTCGAGCTGGACGTGGTAGGTGTGGGTTTGGTCGCGGAGCCGGTTGACGGAGGAGAGATTGACCTCGGACCAATCGTAGACGTCACGGCTGGTGACGCTTGGCGTGGTGGTGAACAGCGGTTGGTCGGTGTAGCGCCCGGGCGTGGCTCCGGGTGAGCCGAGGTTGAGGCCGGACTGCATGAGGCGGATCGTCTGGCCGTTGGCGGCGGGCGTGAACGGTGTGGCGGCGGGATTGGTGGTGCTCGGGGCGGTCCAGTAGGCGAGGCCGGTGCGGTCGATGTAGAGATTACTGCGCGTCTGCAGCGTGCCGGCGCGGGAGAAATAGAGCGGGACGTTGGCGTCGGCGGTGATGGGCGCGGTGCTGCCGAGGCCGCCGTTGCCGATGGTCTGGCCGTTGAGGTGCACGACTTGCGCGACGGGGTCCCAGCCCGGGCGGCCGGCGGCGACCCAATCCGAAACGTAGTCGCGCGGCGGCGTGTAGTTCGGACGGTTGCCATTCATCCGGTAGAACAGATAGGACGCGGCGAGGGTGGTGGTCTTGAAGGGGCGGAACTTCACCATGGCATTGTAGCGCGTGGTGTTCACGCCGGACGGCTTGCGGACAAATGCGTCGTGCTGGAACGCGGCGCTGGTGCGGAGCGCGAGTGTGCCGCGCTTGAGCACACGGTTCAGATCGAGGCTCGTGCGGTGGCCACCGTAGCTATCGACGCGAAATTCGGTGCGGGAGTGCTCGCGCGTCAGATGGGCGGATA
>CALRZR010000343.1:0-6621 GCA_943372705.1 Opitutus sp. GAS368
ACTATTATGAGCGTCGCGGTTCGCGGAGTCCCCCCGGTGGGTGGAAATATCAAATCGCTCGGCTGATGGCTTGGACCTTGGAAGGTTGGTCCTTCCGTCGGGTCGGAGGGATCATCAGCGTTTCTCCCAGCTACCTCGCCGACCTGCGCGTCCGATACGGCATTCTATCGACCGTGCCCACTGCGGTCATCGGCTTTGGCGCCAGCCTTGCGGACATCGCGATGGCCCGCTCGATGCACCCACCTAGCCACCTCTTCGTTCGGAAAAGCGACGAACTCCATATTCTCTACACCGGTGCCGCGGGCCCCGTTATGCCCCACGCACTCAGCGTGCTTTTCCAAGGCTTGAAACTGTATCATCAACGTTCCCCAGAACGGGCCCGCCGTCTGCGCTTTCACTTCCTCGGCACCAGCTACGTCGCCCCCGGTCAGGGCAAGAATTCAGTTATCCCCGTTGCCGAGAGTTGCGGGGTCGCCGACCAAGTGACGGAGATACCCCATCGCCTAGGCCATTTGGAATGTTTGCGCCTTCAACTCGAAGCAGATCTCCTCCTCCTCCCGGGCTCCAGCGACTTGGCCTACTCGCCGTCCAAAGTTTATCCCTACTACCTCAGCCGCCGGCCCACTCTCGGACTAGTTTTCAAAAACAGCGTGATGGAACGCCTGCTCGACGAACTCGCCTTTGCCTTCATGGTGCGCTTCGACGCCGATGAAAACAAACAGGCCGCCCATGAGGGCCTTTGCCGCTTTTTCGATCTGGCGTTTGCTGGCTTCCCCCCCGGCACTTTTCCTGAGCGCAATGACGCCTATTTCAATGAGACCTTTCTCGCCGAGACGCTCACTGGCAAACAGTGCGGCCTCTTCGAACTCGCTTTGGCCGCCCGTCCGCCCGAGCGCCTATGAGCGACACCCCAGACCCCTCGTCACCTAGCTCCGAGGTGCGCGCCCGTCGCCTTCCACGCCCGAGCAGCCTCTTTAGCGGTGGTGCTTTCGTAATCGTCGCGTCGATCGGCTACTTCACGATCAATGCGAAGACCGAAGATATCCTCCATCTCTATCTCGGTATCATGATGCTCGTCGGTGCCGCGCTCCCCGCGCTGTTATGGGCGCGTCGCGCCGACTACCGTTTTCCCGTTTTCGAGGTGTTCATGCTCACCGGCATCAATACCTACGCCATTCCGATCCTGACCGGTCACGAACAACTGGCTCGTTACCCCGCGGAAACGGTCACCGCTGCCGCATTCGCCGTCGTCGTTTTTCAGATCGTTGCGAATGTCACCTATGCCAGCATCCGAGGGCTGCCGAAGCGTGGCGGCATGTGGACTGAAGAGGTCATCGCAAGTAATATCACTGACTATCTCGGGTATGGCATGGCCATCACGACCACTTACACTGTCGTCAGCGGCTTCACTAATTGGATCCCCAACGACCTAAATAGTGTCCTGCGTGCTGCGTGCTACGGCGTCGGCATCATCAGCACCTTCATTCAGGCCCGCATGTGGGGTGAAGGCACCTTGCCGCACTATCGTAAAGGCATTTTCCTATTCCAACTCGCACTTCAGGTTCTCTTCAGCTGGGCCGCCCTGTTTCTTATCGGCGGGATGTCTATCCTAATACTCGCCTTGCTAGGTTACGTTTCTGGGGGGAAAAAAATCCCTGTTCTCGCTATCGCAGTCGTGCTGCCCGTCATCGCTATTCTCCACAACGGCAAGAGCATGATGCGCGATAAATATTGGGAGGGCCGCGCGCCGCAGCCCACGATTTCTGAACTGCCCGAATTTTTCAGCGAATGGGTCGGCTACGGCCTAGACCCGCCTCAAAATCAGACCGGTGGACGCGAGACCACCAAGGTCTTGGATCGCAGCTCCCTCTTTCACATCATGTGCCTCGTCGCCTCGCAAACTCCCGAAACACGTCCTTACCTGAATGGCGAAACCTATGCTTTTGTGCCCGGCCAGTTCATTCCTAGTTTTTTCTGGAAGGGTAAACCCCCGGCTCACGTCGCCACCAATCATCTCTCCGTTTACTACGGTCTGCAGGCAATCGAGGATACAACCAAAACCACGATCGCCTTCGGGCTCCTCACCGAGGCCTATGCCAACTTTGGCCTGTTTGGCGCCGCCCTGCTAGGCGCGACATTCGCTTTCTGCTACAAGAAATACGGCAATTGGACGGCCAACAGCCCTATCCTATCTTACCCAGGCCTCGTGCTGATTGTGATGATGGCCTGGTCCTTTCAGGCGGAGCTCACCCTCGCCGCGTGGCTCGGATCGTTCTACCAAGCCTGCATCGTCGTCCTAGGTATTCCTTTCCTTGTGCGCAACTTCCTCGGTCGATGACGCCCCCCGCGCCCGCCACCGCCTACGGCCCGTCCCCCGGCCACCGCCTCGCCGTCGTCCTCTCGCACCCCACTCAATACTACAGCCCGTGGTTTCGTTGGCTGCAGACCCATCACCACCTCACTCTGCGCGTATTTTATCTCTGGGAATTCGGCGTCACCGCCCAACGCGATCCCAAATTCCAGACGACCTTCCAGTGGGACGTCGACCTCCTCTCCGGCTACGACCACGAATTCGTGCCCAACCGCGCCCGCCACCCCGGCGCCGAATCCTTCTGGGGCTTCGACAACCCCACGCTCCCCGCGCGCCTCACCACATGGCAACCCAGCGCCATCCTCCTCTTCGGCTACAAATGGGCCACACACCTGCGCATGATTATTTGGGCCCGCCTCCACCGCGTTCCACTCCTCTTCCGCGGCGATTCCCACTACCTCGGTCGCGGCCTGCCCCCGCTCCGCACGCGCCTCGTGTTGCGCACACTCTACGCGCAGTTCGCCGCCGTCCTGTGTGTGGGCGAGGCGAACCGCGACTACTTCACCGCCCTCGGCGTCCCGGCCCCGCGCCTCTTCCGCGCGCCCCACTCCGTCAACGCCGCGCTCTTCGATCCCGCCACTCCCGCGCCCCGCGCCGCAGCCACCGCGCTTCGTGCTCAACTCGGCATCGCCCCCGCGACCCGTGTGGTGCTCTTCGCCGGTAAACTCGTCCCCGAAAAACAACCCCGCGAACTCCTCGAAGCCTTCCTCTCCCTCCATCTCGCCCCTGCCGACGCGGCCCTCGTGATCGTCGGCGACGGCCCGGAAAAAACCGCGCTCCACGACCTCGCCCGTTCCGCGCCGCCCGGCAGCGTTCATTTTCTACCCTTCGCCAACCAAAGCGAAATGCCCGTTCGTTACTTGCTTGCCGATCTCTTCGTGCTTCCCTCTCGCGGACACTACGAAACTTGGGGGCTCGCCATCAACGAAGCCATGCACCTCGGCGTCCCTGCTCTCGTCAGCGACCTCGTCGGTTGCCAGCGCGACCTCGTCACCGATGGTGCGACTGGCTGGTTTTTCCGCGCCGCGGATCCCGCCCACCTCCGCGAAAAACTCGCCGCTGCCCTCACCATCCTCGCCGATCCCACCGCGCGCGCCGCCCTCCGCGCTGCCGTGCTCGCCCGCATTTCAGGCTACACTTACGCGCAAACCTCCTCCGGCCTCCTGGCCGCGCTCGCCAGCCTTCCTCCGCCTCGCCCGTCGCGTCAATGAGAATCACCATCGTGATGGGCTTCTTCCTCCCTGTGCCCCCGCTCGCCGGCGGCGCGACGGAAAAGATCTGGTTCCAACTCGGTGAACTCATGGCCGCCGCCGGACACGACGTCACCCTCGTCTCCCGTTGCTGGCCCGGCCTCCCCGATCACGAAAACACCGGCCGCCTCACCCATCTCCGCGTCCCCGGGATGCCGCACACCGCCAGCCTCGCGCGCAATCTCCTCCTCGACTTCGTCTGGGGCCTGCGCGTCGCGCGCCGCCTTCCTCCCGGTGACATTGTGATCTGCAACACCGTCTCCCTCCCCGTCTATCTCCGTCGCATCCGCCCGTCCGTCGGACGCGTATCCGTCGTCCTCGGACGCATGCCCAAGGGCCAGGTTCGCGTCTACGGCGGCGTCGATCTGATTCTCGCCACCAGCCCTGCCGTCGCTGCCCGAGCCCTCACCGAAAATCCCCGTCTCGCCGCCCGCACCCACGTTTTCCCGAATCCCGTCGACTGGGCCCGCCACGCCCGCGCCGCTCAACAATCTCCTGCGCGCCCCGCGTCCGCCCCGCTCACCATCGGCTTTGTCGGACGCGTCCATCCCGAAAAAGGCCTCGATCTCCTCCTCGAGGCCGCCGATCACCTCGTGACCGCTCGCCCCGACCTGCCCGCGTGGCGCCTCGAGCTCGTCGGCCCGTGGACCGTCCCTCAAGGCGGCGGCGGCGAAGCCTACCGTGACGCCCTCCTCGCCACCTACGGCCCCGCCCTCGGCTCGCGCCTCACATTCACCGGTCCCGAATTCGACGCCGAGAAACTCGCCCAACGCTACGCCGCGATGGACATTTTTTGTTATCCCAGCCTCGCCGATCAGGGCGAAACTTTCGGCATATCCGTCGCCGAGTCGATGGCCGCCGCCGTCCCGCCGGTGGTCTCCGGTTTACTCTGCTTCCGCGAACTCGTCGCCGACGGCGGCACCGGCCTCGTCTTCGACCACACTGCCGCCGACGCCAAATTCCGCCTCGCCGCTTGCCTCGCTCGTCTCCTCGTCGATGCGCCGCTCCGTCGCGAACTCGCCACTCGCGCCCAAGCCCACGCACGCCGCTACGATTTCGCCGAAAGCGCCCGCGCCGTCCTCGCGCTTCTCGCCCCACCGCGCCACACTGCTAAGTAGCCGCCGCCGTTCCTCCGTAAAGATCGCCATTGAGTCGCCCCCACCGCTCCCGACTTTACTCGTTCACGTCATGTCTCACGAAGCTCCCTACCTAGGCCAAAACTGCGTGACGCCCTACCCGCGTCGCGAAGTTCTCCTGCGCTGGTTCTGGGCCTTCGTGCAGGCAACCGTGTTTCGCTGGAGCCCGCGCCCTTTCCACGGCTTTCGCACCCGCCTCCTCGTTCTCTTCGGTGCCGATATCCCCGTGCCCGGCCAAGTCGTCGTTTTCCCGACCGCCCGCATCACGTTTCCATGGAAACTCGCCCTCGCCCCCCGCGCGATGGTCGGCCCACACGTTACCCTCTATAACCTCGCACCGATCACGCTCCTCCGCGGCGCCAACCTCAGCCAAAACTGCCACCTCTGCGCCGGCACTCACGACTTCACCCGTTGGGATATGCCGCTCGTCACCGCGCCCATCGTCATCGGCGAAAACGTCTGGCTCGGCGCCGATGTGTTTGTCGGTCCCGGCGTGACCATCGGCGCACTTTCCGTCGTCGGCGCCCGCTCCGTAGTAGTCCGCGATCTGCCTCCGCACAAAATCTGCGTCGGTCAGCCCTGCCGCCCCGTCAAAAATCGACCGATGCCGCACTTCGCCTCCACTCCTTCCGCATGAGGCTCACCCATATCGTCCCGAGCCTCGAAGCGCAATACGGCGGCCCCAGCCGTTCCGTGCTCGCCCTCAGCGCCGCCCTCGCCCGCGCCGGCCACGATATCGATCTCCTCGCCACCGAGCCCGGTCCCGGCGAATCCCACGCCGTCGGCTCGCTACGCGTCACCAATTTTCATCGCAACTGGCCGCCGCGCCTTTGCCGTTCTTCCGGCCTCCGCGACGCCCTCCAAAACAATGCCGCCGAGATTTTCCACCACCACGCTCTCTGGCTGCGCACGCTGCACTACGCCCACCAAGCCGCCGCGCGCCACCACGCGAAACTCGTCGTCTCCCCGCGCGGCATGATGAGCCGCTGGGCTTGGCGCCATCGCGACTGGAAAAAGAAATTCGCCCGCGCCGTGATTCACCCCGGTGCCCTCGCCGCCGTCGACGGCTGGCACGCCACCAGCACGGAGGAAGCCGACGAAATTCGCGACCTCGGTTTCACCCAACCAATCTGCGTCGCGCCCAACGGCGTCGACGCCCCCGACGCCGCCGCGACCGCCGCCGCCGCCGCACATTGGCAGGCCGCCTGCCCCGCCGTCCGCGACCGCCCCGTCGCCCTGTTCTACTCCCGCTTCCACCAGAAAAAACGCGTGATCGAACTCATCGACCTCTGGCTCGAACACGCCCCGCGTGACTGGCTCCTTCTCCTCGTCGGCATCCCCGAAACCTACACGCCGGCGCAGTTGGAGGCCTACGTCATGCGCGCGTCCGGCAGCGGCCGCGTCGCCGCCTTTAGTGGCACCGGACGCCCCTCACCCTACGCCGTCGCCTCGCTCTTTCTCCTCCCATCGCACAACGAAAACTTCGGCCTCGTCGTCGCCGAAGCGATGGCACACGGCATCCCCGCCCTCGTCACCGACACCACGCCGTGGCGCGCGATCGACCGCGAGCAACTCGGCTGGTGCGTCCCGTGGACCGACTACGCCGCCGCCCTACGCACCGCCACCGCCGAGTTCGCCGTTCACCTCCGCGCCCGCGGCGAACGCGCCCGCGTGTGGGTGCTTCGTGAATACGCCTGGGACAACTCCGCCCGGGAACTCGCCGCCTTCTACCGGCAACTCTCCACGCCGAAATGAGTTCCCGTTCACCGCTGCGCGATCCCTCTGATATCAAATACGCCCACGGCTCCGGCGCCCGCGTGTCCCCCGGCCAGCGCCCGCTTCGTCCGCTCGAATGGGCTGTGCT
>CALRZR010000344.1:0-6587 GCA_943372705.1 Opitutus sp. GAS368
ACGCCGAGGGCGGCGAGGGATGGGCCGGCCGCACGGAGGAGGAGCGGCTTGGAGCCGGTAGTGGCGTTGCCACCGATGACGTAGCCGAGGGTGAACGAGTCGGTCGGCGAGGACAGGGAGGTGAGGACGGAGAGGTTGGAGATGCGGCTGATTGGGGTGACGGTGAGGGTGGCGGCGGAGGAGGTGATGGAGCCGGCGGAGTTGGTAACTTTGACGGAGTAGGCAGCGGCGTCGGAGACGAGCGTGGCGTCTAGCGTGAGCGTGGCGGAGGTGGCTCCCGTAATGGGAGTGCCGTTACGCAGCCATTGGTAAGTGAAGGGGGCGGTGCCGGCGGGGGTGACGGTGAGTGTGGATGGGGCGCCGGCGAGGACGGTGAGGTTGGCAGGGGCGGCGGAGATCGTAGGGGGGACGGTGGCTGCGGCGATGGTGAGAGTTGCTGGGGCGCTTGTTGCAGGCAGTATCGCGTTCGTCGCGATTACATCATAAGTTCCAGCATCGGACGCTTTGACCGAGGAGATCGTGAACGAAGATGATGTGGCTCCTGCCAATTCAATGCCATCTTTGCGCCATTGATAGCTGGTTGGATCACCTGTGACTGCGACCGCGAAGGTGGCACTGCCTCCGATTGCCGTGACGACACTAGCCGGAGGAACGGAGAAATGTGGAAAGGGAAGCTGGAGACGAGCGAGTCCGGGTAGAGCCTGCGCTCCGATCATCGTGAATCCACCACCAATGTAGAGGATTCCGGATGAAGAGATTTGGAGTGAATAGACGCCGTCAATCACCGGCGCTCGCAGCGCTCCGCTGGCGTCGGGGGCAAAGCTGGGATCGATGGTCCCATTGACATTGAGTCGGGCGACTTGTGAGCGGTAGGAGTTGGCGATCAGGGTGAATGGACCGCCAACGATCAGTTTGCCATCGGCTTGCTCAATAACGGTTCGAAGCAGCGAAGTATTTATTGAAGGGTTGAAAGTTGGATCTGCGAGGCCGCTGGGTAGAAGTCGGGCAATATTCTCGCGCGGAGCGCCGCCCAGGCGACTGAAGCTACCACCAACGACTAGTTTGCCGTCACGTTGAAGGCAGAGAGCGGTAATGTTCGCTTGTTCAGACGTGGGAATGTAGCTGGAGTCGACGACTCCATTAGGGGTAAAACGAGCTAGACCTTGGCGTAACTGACCGGCGATGACGGTGAAAAAGCCCGCGACGTAAACTGTTCCGTCGGGCTGGCCTAAGATTCGGAAAACACCGTCGGAAAGTTGCGAGGTGCTGGCGGTGACGTCAGCGCGGTAGCTCGCGTCAAGTGTCCCATCGGAATGAAGTCGGGCCAGGTGAGAGCGATACTGATTTGCTACATAGTTGAAATTTCCTCCGATGATTATTCTGCCGTCGGGCTGAACATAGATTGCCCGAACCGTCACACCCGAAACATTTGGCGTAAAAGTGCGATCAAGCGCGCCGTCCGATTGAAGGCGAACGAGTAGGCCGCGCGAAACGCCATCAACGGTGGTAATGTTGCCGCCGATCAAAATCTTTCCGTCGGAGAGGCGCGAGACTACGCTAACGTAACCAACGATGGCTGGGGGCGTGAATCGTGAATCTATAGTGCCATCGGCGTTCAGCCGAGCAACCGCGGAACGTGCGGCGCCGCCAATACGAGTGAAATATCCACCTACGATCACTTTTCCGTCCTCCGTAACTGTTACACTAAGGATAGAGGAGTCAGGAGATGGCGAAAATGCTCGATCAATCGCTTGGGCGTTAAGTCGCGATTCTATCGCTGTGACCAATATCGCGAATGCGACGAATTGGTTGAGGCTGCGCGAAAAAGATAGTTGGAAGAAAATCATAGAGGAATCCTATTTTAGGGGACCTCGTAGACTTCGACGAGGGCGGTGCCGGTGGTGGTGCCGGGGCCGGTGACTTGGGCGGTGTAGCTGCCCGGCGGAAGGGTAACGAGGAGAGCGGCGTCTTTGGATTCGAGGGCCAACTGGAAGGCGCCGACGCGGGTGAAGGTGGCGCTGACTTCGGTGGCGTTGGCGGCGGCGGCCCAGTTGTCGTTAGTGGAGATGGGCGTCGTGCTCGTGCTGGAGAAAAGGGCGAGTCGGGGGTCGGCGAGGGTGCCGGGGACGCCGAAGAGGCCGAGGGTGGGGCCGATGGCGCGGATGAGGACGCGTTTGCTGCCGGTGCCGCCGATGGCGAAGCCGGCGATCAGGATGTCGCCGTCGGTGCCGACGCGGGTGAGGGCGGAGACGTTGATCAACCTCGGAAGGTTGATGGGGTTTGGGGTTTGGGGTCTGGGGTCTGGGGGGGTGGCGTCGTAGATTTCGGCGAGGATGATGCCAGACGCGGCAGCCGCGCCAGCGGGAAGTCCGGGAGTTGAAGTTGAAGTGGAGGAAGGAGCGATCTGGACCGTATAAGTGCCGGCGGGGCGGGTGGTGAGGATAGCGGCGTCTTTGCTCGTGGGGCCCGCGAGGGCGAAGGCGCCGAGCTGCGGCGTGATGGCGGCGACGGCGGTGTCGCCGGACCAGTTGTCGTTTTGCTGGAGGACGGTGGTGCCGGAGAGGAGGGTGAGCTGGGGATCTTCGAGGGTGTCGGGGACACCGAAGGCACCGAGGGTGGGACCGACGGCGCGGAGGAGGAGCGGTTTGTTGCCCGTGGTGCCGACGCCGCCGATGGCGAGGCCGACGGTGAGGAGTTGGGCGCCGGGGCCGGCGGTGGTGCGGACGGCGAGGTTGGTGAGGCGCGCGGTGGTGCTGACCGTGGAGGTGACGGCGAGGGCGAACGTGCGGCTGACGATGGAGCCGCCGGCGCCGGTGACGACGACTTGGTAGGTGCCGGCATCGGAGGTTTGCGTGGAGGGCAGGGTGAGTGTGGCGGAGGTGGCGCCGGTGACGGCGACGTTGTTGAAGAGCCATTGGTAGCTCACGGCCTCGGTGGCGGCGACGGTGAGGGCGACGGGGGTGCCGGCGGTGACGGTGGCGGGCGCGGTGGGCTGGGTGGTGATCGTGGGGATACCGGTGAGCGCGGACGAGCGGCCGAGGAGGCGGAGGTTTTGGCGATGCATCGGCCAAGGAGACGACGCGAGGTTGGCGCCGATCTGGAAGGCGTAGAGTTTGGCGTCGACGGATGGCACGTAGAGTCGACCGGCGGAGAGAACGGGGGCGGCGAAGATGAGGCCGGAGGTGGCGAAGGTGCGGCGGAGTTTGCCGTCAGGCTCCAGACAATACAGGAGGCCGTCGGCGCTGCCGATATAGATGGCGCCATCGTCGGCGATGAGGGGGCAGGTGGAGCGGATGGTGTCGGTGGTGGCGTAGTCCCAGAGCTTGGCGCCGGTGGTGGCGTTGAGGGCGTAGACTTTGTTGTCGTAGCTGCCGAAATAGACGTTGCCGCGGGCGTCGAGGGCGGCGGAGCACGTGAGCGGAGAGCCGGTGTCGAAGTGCCAGCGTTCGGTGCCATCGGGGCGGATGGCGAAAAAGCGGCCGTCGTAACTGCCGAGGTAGATCGTGCCATCGGCGCCGAGGGCGGGCGAAGCGTAGGTGGTGGTGCCGAGATCGAAGCGCCATTTCTGCGCGCCGTCGGGGGCGAGGGCGTAGAGGTAGTGGTCGTCGGAAGCGACGTAGATGGTGCCATCGGCGGCGACAGACGGGGAGGTGTAGGTGGCGCCGGAGACGGGGACTTTCCATTTGAGCGTGCCGTCGGGGAGGAGGGCGTAGAGTTGGCCGTCATCGGAATGCACATACAGGGTGCCGTCGGCGGCGAGGGCGGGGGCGGCCCAGATGGAGGTGCCGGCCGGAGATTTCCATTTGAGGGTGCCGGTGGGATTCAGGGCGTAGACCTGTCCGACGCTGTCGCCGAAGTAGAGGGTGCCGTCGGGGGCGACGGTAATGGCGCCGGCGTCGGCATAGCCGGACGTGGCGGTGTAGCGCCATTTGCGGGTGCCGTTGGGATTGATGGCGTGAATCCAGCCGAAGCCGTCGGCGAGGTAGATCGTGCCATCGGGAGCGACGGCGGGGGTGGAGTAAAGGGGATCGTCGGTGACGTATTGCCACTCGGAATCGTCGATGCTGAGCGTGAAGGCGCCACCGGTGCCGGAGGAAGCATCGACGCAGATCGAGTAAGTGACGCCGGCGGTGGCGTTGAGCGTGGCGAGGCTGTCGAGCAGCGGGCCGGAGTCGTCGTTGTTGGTGACCTGCGCGAGGGTGGCGAGGGAGTTGCCGGTGTAGATGCCGACGACGGGATCGCCGGCCGAGTAAGTGGAGATCTGATACCGGCGAGTGGCGGGGGCGACCCATTGATACCACGCCGTGAGGCCGCGGGCGCGGGCGATGACGAGAGGTTCGCCGGTTTCGCGGGTGGCGTTGGCGTTGTTGCCGGTGACGACGGCGGCTGGGCCGGAAAGGAGGCGGGCGGAGGCAAAGGCGTCGTTGGCGGGGATGACGCCGAGGCGGAAAGTGACGAGGCCCGTGGCGTCGGATTTGCCGGCGACGGCGACGGTGTAGGTGGTGCCGGGAGTGACGTCGACGGTGAGGATGCTGGTGTTGACGGTGGGGGAGGCGTCGTCGTTGGTGGCGACGCGGCGGAGGTTGGCGAGGGTGGTGCCGGTGTAGAGGGCGAGGACGGTGTCGATCCCGGAGCCGGCGGTGGTGAGCGTGATCTTGCCGGCGCCTTCGGGAGCGGTCCACGACCACCAGAGCGAGCCGGTGGTGCCGGCGGCGCCGTGATCGGGCTCGGCGGACTCAACGGTGGCGAACTGGTTGGAGCTGCGGACGATGTTGGTCTCGCCCGTGATGGTGGCGCGGCGGGCGAAGTTGTCGTTGAACGGGCGGGTGTCGGTGGAGGCGAGGGCGCGGGCGAGGTTGAGACGGCCGTTGGTGTGGACGGTGTTCTTGAGAGCAGGGAGTTCGTCGACGGTGGAGAGGAGGCGGTTGATGAGAGCGCGGTAGTTGTCCGTCGGGAATTTTTGTTTCAACAGGGCGAGGGCGCCGGTGACGTGGGGCGCGGCCATGGAGGTGCCGCTGAGGGAAACGTAGGAGGTGGGGGAGGCGATGCCGAGGGAGAGGATTGCGGAGCCGGGGGCGGCGAGGTCGACGAGGCCGGAGCCGTAGGTGGAGTAGCTGGCGAGTTTGTCCTGACGATTGGTGGCGGCGACAGAGACGATGTTGTCGAGGGCGTAGGCGGCGGGGTATTCGGGTTGGGTGCTGATCTCCTGGCCGTCGTTGCCGGCGGCGGCGACGAGGATGATACCGGCATCGCGGGCGCGTTTGATGGCGTCGAATTGGGCTTGGGAGAAGGACGTGGAGCCGTAGCTCGCGTTGATGACGTGGGCGCCTTTGGCGATGGCGTAGTCGATGCAGGCGACGGCGCCGGCGGAGGTGCCGCCGAAGAGGCCGAGGAATTTCAGCGGCATGATTTTGGTCTTCCAGGCGATGCCGGTGATGCCTTTGCCGTTGTTCCCGACGGCGCCGATGATGCCGGCGACGTGGGTGCCGTGGCCGAGGGTGTCGAGCGGCTCGGAGGCGAGGGTGGAGGTCTTGGCGACGGTGGCATTGATGCCGAAGGCGTCGTCGAGGTAGCCGTTGTTGTCGTCGTCGATGCCGGTGCGGCCGTTGAGCTCGGTGTTGTTGAACCAGAGGTTCGAAAGGATGTCCTCGTGGCTGTAGTAGAGGCCGGAGTCCATGACGGCGACGATGACGTCGGGGGCTTCGCGCTGGATATCCCACGCGGCGGTAGCGCCGATGTCGGCCCCGGGCGTGCCGCCGTCGACGCCGTTGTTGGAGAGCGACCACTGCGCGGCGGAAAAATTGGGGTCGTCGGGAAGGACGAGCGCTCGGCAGAGGTAGTCGGGCTCGACGTAGTCGTAGAGGCCGGTGTCCGCGAGGCGTTTGATGACGGTGAGCACGTCTTCGGTGCCGTCGGTTTCGAGGGTGCGGATGCCACCGAGGCGCGGGTGGGAGCGGACGAGGCGGAGGCGGAAGGTGGCGGAGGCCTCGGTGGGTGAAGCGGACTCGGCGGCGAGCGTGGTGCCGGCGCGGGGCTTGGCGAGCAACGTGCGGGCGCGGTGGCCGACGCGGACTTCCTCGGCGGTGAGCTCGATGGAGTCGGTGGCGGGCTCGGCGCCGACAAGGCGGGCAAGCGTGAAAAGGGCCAGGGCGAAGAAGGCGCGGCCGCCGAGGGATTTCATAAGGGGAGGAGAGCGGTCGGCCGGGAGCGCACGAAGAAAAATTCCGCGGGGAAGCAGGTTTTTAGAGACGGCTGAAGCGAGTCGGCGTGCGCGCACATGCGGATGGCGGACATGACTTTACCAGCCCGGCGGAATAAATCACGCTCCGTGCCTACGATTCTCCAAGTAGGGCACTACCTAATAAAAGGTAGCGCTGGGCGAGATGGTGCTGCGGTGGTGGGGAAACCGCCGGTCCGTTTGGGGGGACGTCGGGAAGGAAGCGCGTTGGGGTCTGTATGGACCGGAGACATGGGTAACACCGTTCGGAGACATGGGTAACACTTGAGGGATGCCCTGGATCACCCAAACTACCATGTCGCAACGTCACGAGTTCGTGCTGCTGGCCAACGAGGCTGGCGTTAACTTC
>CALRZR010000345.1:0-6532 GCA_943372705.1 Opitutus sp. GAS368
TCCACGGCGGCCGCGACCGCACCGCGCTCACGATCACGCGCGCGACACGCCGCGAGTGGCTCGTCCTCCTGGCGGCCATCCCGGCCGCCACTTGGCTCTTCCGCGAAATCCTCCTCGCCGCCAATGGCGCCGCCCCGTTTTGGGATGCCTTCACCACCGTCCTCAGCCTCGCCGCCCAATACCTCCTCTGCCGCAAGCGCCTCGAAAACTGGTTTCTCTGGATTGTCGCCGATATGATCTACGTGCCGCTCTACCTGAGCCGCGGCCTCCCGCTCACCGCCGCCCTCTACACCGTGTTTCTCGTGATGTGCGTGGTCGGCCTTCGCGCGTGGCGCCACACGCTCGCGCGACTCGCGCTCCCGTCATGAAATTCGGCCTTGGCCTCGTCATCGGAAAATTTCTTCCGCCCCACCGCGGTCACCAACTGCTCATCGACACCGCCGCCGCGCAGTCGGAGCAGACCGTCGCCATCGTCTGCGCCAAGCCCGCCGATTTTGTCCCCGGCGAACTCCGCGCCCGGTGGTTGCGCGAAATCCATCCGTCCGTGGACGTGCGCGTGATCGACGACCGCTACGATGAAAACGACTCGCGCGTCTGGGCCGAAAACACCGTGCGCTGGCTTGGCCGCGCACCCGACGCCGTGTTCACCTCGGAAGACTACGGCGATCGCTACGCCGCCTTGATGGGCTCACGCCATATCTGCGTCGACCGCCCCCGCCACCGCGTGCCGATTTCCGCCACCGCGATCCGCCGCGATCCTTTCGCGAATTGGGAATTCCTCGCCCCACCCGTGCGCGGCTGGTTCGCGAAACGCGTCTGCGTGCTCGGCGCCGAGTCCACCGGCACCACGACGCTCGCCCGCGCTCTCGCCACTCGCCTCGCCACGCCGTGGGTCGGGGAATACGGCCGCGAATACTCCGCCGCCAAACTCGCCCGCGGCGAGACCCGCTGGTGTTCCGCCGAATTCGTCGGCATCGCCGCCGAGCAAAACCGCCGCGAAGACGCGCTCGCGCAACAGGCCAACCGCGTGCTCATCTGCGACACCAATTCCTTCGCCACCACCCTCTGGCACCGGCGCTACGTCGGTTCCGCCGACGCCGACGTCGCGGCCGTCGCCCGGCTCCACCGGTGCGACTTGTATTTGCTCACCGGCGACGAGATTCCCTTCGTGCAGGACGGTCTGCGCGACGGCGAACACCTCCGCCCAACCATGCACCGCTGGTTCGAAGAGGCGCTCGCGGCGCAGCCGGTTCCGTGGAAATTGCTGCGCGGCTCGGTCGAACACCGCGAACGCGCCGCCCTCGCCACGATCCGCGAGCTGTTTCACGGCTCCGCGTGGAACCCTCCGGTCTAAGCCCCACTTCGCCTTCGCTCAGAAACTCAGGCTCGTCGTCACCGCCAGTTTCCGCGCGGCGAACATTGATAGGCGAAGCCGCGGATCGTGCCGTTCGTGCTGCGCGGGAGCGCGCTCACCTTCCGCTCAGCGAGCACGTTCGATACAATGTGCTGTGTCGACGCCCGCACCCGTTGCATCGGCTCGAAACCGCAGAGCGCGAAGGCGTTGTTCGTCAGCTCGGCAGGGCAACACTAACTCTTCCGCCTATTGTCGGCGGCCGCGTCGATGTAGTTGTATCCACGCACGCCCGCCGCCTGAAACGCATGACCACCACGGTCGGCTTCGCCGCCGCGGCCGTGGACTCTTCACCCGACCAGTCGCGCGCCCATCCCCATAATCGACGGTCATCCAAAAAACCGCGTCGCCTCGCCGGCCGCGACCTGCGTGGCTGTGCGCCATGAACTTCGCCGCCGCCCTCACCTGCGCCGCGCTCGCCGTTTTCCTCGCCTCCTGCGCCACGGCCCCGCGTTCGCCGCACGGTCGCGTCGCCCCCGCCCTTCTCGCACCACCCGAATTCTGGCTCGATCTCACCCACGGCGACGAAGTTTCCGACGCCGAGGTCGTCGCCGATCTCGCCACCGCCGGCGTCGTCTTCCTCGGCGAGGCCCACACCGTCAAACGCCACCACGACCTCCAGCTCGATCTTCTCCAAAAACTTTTCCTGAAGAAAATCCCACTCGTGCTCTGCCTGGAACAGCTCGAGGCCCGCGACCAACCCGCCGTTGACCGCTACACGCGCGGCGAACTCGATTTCGATGCTCTCGCCAAGGAAATCGACTGGCCGAACAAGTGGGCCAACTACGCCGACTACCGGGCCCTCTGCGAATTCGCCCGCGTCCACCGCATGGCAATCCGCGCCCTCAACGCCCCCGCCGCCACCATTCGCGCCGTCAGCCGCGGTGGCGGTATCGCCAAGCTCCCGCCCGATCTCCGCGCCCAACTGCCCGCCGAGATTTTCACCGACGATCCCGTCTACGAACGCCTCATGAATCTCGAGCTCGCGAAACACATGGCGCTCGATCCCGCGAAACTTCGCCCCGTGTTTGAAGCCCAGGCTGCCCGCGATGAAATGATGGCCGCCCAGATCGTGGACGCCCGCCGGGCCATGGCTCCGCCCGACGAGCCCCGCACCGCTGTCGTCATCGTCGGCGCCGGCCACATGCGCTTCGGCCTCGGCACCGCCGAACGCGTGCGCCGCCGCGATCCCGGCATCGTCGAACGCCTCGTGATTCTCACCGACAGCGGCCAGGGCCGTCCCACCGCCGCGCAGCAAGCCCAGACGCGCGAAGTGACAATCACCCACGCCGATTTCCGCGCCATCGGCCGCCCGCCCGCCGACTACTTGCGCGTGCTCCCGCTCGCCGCCCAGCCCACGCTCCCTCCCGGCCACCCGCCGATCCCTTAGCCCGGATTAATCACTCCTTCGTGCGAAAAAACTACAGCGAGCACACCCCGCTCCGCCGCAGAGGCCACGGCGCCCTGCAACCTGCCCTACTCTGTGAAGCTCAGTGACTCCTCCGTGCCCTCTGTGACAAAAAAATTCTCCGAGCCATTCATGCACTCCTCGCCTCGCTTCTCCGCCGTCCTCCTCCTCGCCCTCCTTGGCACGCTCGCGCTTCCGCTCCACGCCGCCGACACCGCGCGTCGTGGAAAAACGGAGACCGCCCTCGACCGCTACGTCGCCGCTCCCGACGCCGCGTTCGCGTGGAAGAAAACCGCCGAGCTCAGCGATGCGCGCGGCACCGCTTATGTGCTCGATCTCGTTTCCCAACACTGGCTCACGCCCGCCGAGGTGAACCGCCCCGAGTGGCGCCACTGGCTCACCATCGTCAAGCCCGCCGAACTCGCGCACTCCACCGCGCTCCTCTTCATCTCCGGCGGCTCCAACCCGCCCGGCACCGCGCCCAAACCCTCCCGCGAACTCATCGAGATCGCCCAGGCCACCCGCTGCGTCGTCGCCGAACTGCGCATGGTCCCCAACCAACCGCTCATCTTCCACGGCGACGGCCAGCCGCGCAAGGAAGACGATCTCATCGCCTATTCCTGGGACCAGTTTCTCCGCACTGGCGACGAGCGCTGGCCCGCGCGTCTGCCCATGACCAAGACCGCCGTCCGCTCCATGGACGCCGTCACGGCATTTCTCGCCAGTCCCGAGGGCGGCCGCGCCCAGGTCGACACCTTCGTCGTCACCGGCGGCTCCAAACGCGGCTGGACCGCCTGGACCACCGCCGCCGTCGACCGCCGCGTCGTGTCCGTCGTCCCAATCGTCATCGACGTCCTCAACGTGGAAGCCTCGATGGACCACCACTTCCGCGCCTACGGATTTTTCGCACCCGCCGTCGGCGACTACGTCCGGCACCACATCATGCACTGGATCGGCACGCCCGAATCCAAGGCCCTCTACGCCATCGAAGACCCGCTCTCCTACCGCGACCGCCTCACGATGCCCAAGCTCCTCATCAATGCCTGCGGCGATCAATTTTTCCTCCCCGACTCCTCCCGCTTCTATTTTGACGAACTGTCCGGCGAAAAATTCCTCCGCTACATTCCCAATACCGACCACAGCTTGAAAAATTCCGACGCCTACCAAACCCTCCGCGCCTGGCAGCACGCGATCCTCAACCGCACGCCGCTCCCGCGCTTCACGTGGCAGCGTTCCGCCGCCGGCAAGCTCACCGTCACCACCCAAACGAAGCCCACCGCCGTTCTCCTCTGGCAGGCCACCAACCCCGCCGCCCGCGACTTTCGCCTCGAAACCGTCGGCCCCACCTGGACCTCCACATCGCTCTCAGCCGAGGGAGCATCGCCCACCTATTCCGCCACCGTCGCCGCGCCCGCCGCCGGCTGGACCGCGTCGTTCATCGAACTCACTTTCGACGTCGGTGCCGGCGTGCCCTTGAAGCTCACCACTGCCGTCTCGGTCACTCCCGACACCTTGCCCTTCGCTTCGCCCAGCCTTCCTCAGCCGAGAGGATTCCTCCGCCTCAAATCTGGTGCGGCGCCTTAAACCCCACTCAAGACCCCCTGCTCAAGTAGGGTCCGGTGAATTCCTCGATTATGGGTTTGTGCTAACGCCAAACAATTACCGAAGCTGATTTATGGACGTCTCCCCTCCACCCATTTTCGCTCAGGGAATTACCCTGGCGGCTTCTGGTGGGTCGACCGCGCCGATCTTGTTCATTCTGGCCCTAATCGTCATCGCGACTGCCTTGGGCATTTTGGGGGTTATCCGAGCGGATCGCGCCGCCAAGGCCAAACACGAGCGCCAACTCGCCGACGAACGGGACAAACTCGCCGCCGTCCTTCAGGAAAAAGAGGCCCTCGCCCGCGAAAACAAAGCCAAGAGCGAGATGCTCGCGACCCTCTCCCGCGACATCCGCAGCCACCTTAACGGCATTATGGGCTCCGCCGATCTCCTGATCGACCACACCCTCAAGCCCCGCCAACGCGAACACCTTGCTACCCTCCGCGCCTCCGCCGAATCGCTGCACCAGTCGCTCAACGACGTCATCGATTACTCCAGCATCGAGACCGGCCAGATCCAGATTTCCCACGCCCCCTTCGAGCTCCGTCAACCGCTCACCGACGTCGTCGAAACCGTCTCGCCCCTCGCCCTCCTCAAGGGCCTCGAACTCGTCCTCGTCGTCGCCCCCGATGTCCCCCAGCACGTCGCCGGCGACGCCACCCGCATCCGTCAGGTCCTGCTCAACCTGATGTCCAACGCCGTGAAGTTCACGGCCTCAGGTCGCGTCGTCCTCCGCGTCGCCCTCTCCGCCGGCACCGCCTCGGTCTCCCGCCACGGCGGCACGTGGCTCCACTTCAGTGTCAGCGACACCGGCCCGAGCATCCCGGACGACCAGCACGCCACCATTTTCGACCGCCCCTCCGATTCCCTCGCCACCTCCCCGCGCAACTTCGGCGGCGCCGGCCTCGAACTCGCCATCGTCAAACGCCTCGTCGAACTCATGGGCGGCAGGATCGGTGCCCGCAGCCTCCCCGAGGGCGGCTCCGAATTCTGGTTCGTCCTCGACCTGCCCGCCGAGCTGGGCAAACCCGGTGCCTCCGTTATCCGGATACCGGACCTGCACGTCGTCGTCCTCGACGATCTCGCCGCCGCCCGCCTCGCCGCCTCCGCCCTGCTCACCCGTCTCGGCATCGATCACGACGCGACCGATTCCATGACGCAGGCCACCGAGATGCTGCACGACGCCCTCGAAGCCGAGGCCACCGAACTCGTCCTCCTCCTCGACGAATCGCTCGCGAAAACCGCCGGCGCCAAGTTCGCCGCGCTCCTCGCCGCCGATGCCTCCCTCTGCCGCACCCGCATCGTGCTCCTCTCCCGCGATCCCGACAGCCTCACGGCGGGTGGCATCGATTTTCCCGTCGCCGCCGTCCTGCGCAAACCGCTCCTCCGCGCCGATTCGTTGCTCGCCGCCCTCCGCGCCACCCCCGTCCCCGGCGCCGCACCGATTCCTCGCCCCACCGGCTCGCGCGCGCCCTTCGATGCCGCCGCGGAACGCAAACCCGACGCCCCACCCCGCCCCCACGTCCTCGTCGTCGACGACGACAACATCAGCCGCTCCGTCAGCTCGCAGCTCCTCGCCCTCCTCGGCTGCGAAGTCGAACTCGCCATCAACGGCCCCGCGGCCATCGAACTCGCCGGCCGCACCCACTTCGGCGTTATCTTCATGGATTGCCAGATGCCCGGTATGGACGGCTTCGAGGCCACGCAAAAGATCATCGCCGCCCTCGGAGCGAAAGCCCCGCCCATCGTCGCCCTCACGGCCAACACCTCGGCGCGCGACCGCGAAAAATGTCTCTCCGTCGGCATGAAGGATTTCATCGCCAAACCGGTCCACAAAGCCGACCTCGCCCGCGTCCTCAACCGCTGGACGAAGTAACTCGTCCCCGTCGCCGCACGTGTTTGCGTGCGGTCGCAGTCCCATCGCCCCCGACACGATCCCCGCACCACCCGGTTTGCCGCTCCGCCCCACGCGTGCATTGACCGTGTAGTCACACAGACTACGGTTGGAGCACCCCTCCGACGCCCGTCCGTCGGATCTCCTACCACCGTCGGAGCCCCACCCCTGCATGCCCTCGCCCCACTACTCGCTTCGCGCCCTTTTCACTGCCGCG
>CALRZR010000346.1:0-6509 GCA_943372705.1 Opitutus sp. GAS368
AGAAGATAAGACCAGCGGCGGCCTCGCGATCATGCTCGGCGTGCCCAGTTTTTGGCGCACCCAAACCCGCGACACGATTCCCGATCCCACGCTCCTCGAACTCGTCCAGCTCGCCGATGTTATCTCTCCGTGGACTCCCGGCCGCTACCGCACTCCCGAAACCGCCGCCGCTCACGCCACCACGGTTTGGCAACCGGACCTCGCGTGGTGCCAAGAGCGCAAGATCGACTTCCTCCCCGTCGCCTTCCCCGGCTTCAGTTGGCACAACATGAAACCGCCCGCGCCGCTCAACGCGATCCCGCGCCTGCAAGGCCGCTTCTTCTGGTCGCAAATCACTGCCGCCAAACGCACCGGCGCCGACATGCTCTACGTCGCCATGTTCGACGAAGTCGACGAAGGCACCGCGATTTTCAAAGTGACCAACTCTCCTCCGGTGGGGCCCGGCGAAGGCGTGCAGTTCGCCACCTACGAGGGTCTCCCCAGCGATCACTATCTCCGCCTCACCGGCCTTGCCGGCAAAGTCATCCGGGGCGAACATCCCACCGACGAAGATCTCCCCTTCCCCATCCCCACTGCGCCCACTCCGTGAACCGCCTCCACCGATTCCTCTTCTTCGTCTACTTCGCCGCACTCGTCGGTAGCACGCACGCCGCGACGCCCCCGAAAAAACTCAACGTCCTCCTCATCGCCATCGACGATTTGCGCGACACCCTCGGCTGCTACGGCAACACCGCCGTCCAGACGCCCCACATCGACCGCCTCGCTGCCCGCGCCGTCCGCTTCGACCGCGCCTATGTGCAATACACGGTCTGCAATCCCAGCCGCAGTTCGTTCCTCACCGGTCTCCGTCCCGACCAGACCGGCGTCACCGATAACCGCACGATGCTCCGAGATCGGTTGCCCGCCGTCATCACGCTGCCGCAACTCCTGAAGGACGACGGCCGCCACGCCGCCGCCTTCGGAAAAATCTTTCACCTCGGCGGCGGTCGCGACGCCGCGCTCCGCGCCAAATGGATGGACCAGCCCCGTTCGTGGCACACCGCGCAGTCCTTCGAGCCGACTCCGCTCGGCCGGAAGAAGCTCGCCGGCCGTGATCTCACCGAAGGAAAATTGGGGTGGTGCAACTGGGGCGCCATGGACGGAGGCGACGATGATCAGCCCGACGGCCAGATCGCGCGCGCAGTCTCGGCCGAAATCGAAAAACTCGGCGACCGCCCGTGGGTGATCGGCGCCGGCTTTATGAAACCGCACGATCCCTTCGTCGCGCCGAAAAAATATTTCGACCTATATCCTGACGGTGCACTTACGCTCCATCGTCCGCCCTCCGGCCAAACCCCCGCACCGCCGCTCGCCGTCGGCTTCAGCGAACTCGGCAAAGCCTTCGGCAAATTCACCGATCGAGAACGCCACGAATTTCTCCGCGCCTACTACGCCTGCACTTCCTACCTGGACGCACAGGTCGGCCGCGTGCTCGCCACCCTCGACCGGCTCCAACTCTGGGAAAACACTGTCGTCATTTTCCTCGGCGATCACGGTTACCACCTCGGCGAACGCGCGTGGTGGAACAAAAATACCCTCTTCGAACGGAGTTGCCGCGCGCCCTTGCTCATCGCCGCCCCCGGCATGAAACCCGGCGTCGCCCGCGGCCTCGTCGAGTTTGTCGATCTTTACCCCACCGTCGCCGATCTCTGCGGGCTCACCCCGCCGCCGAATCTCGCCGGACAAAGCCTGCGTCCGCTCCTGCGCGCGCCGATGTCTCCCGGCAAACCCGCCGCCTTCACGCTCGTCACGCGCGGCACCGCCCGCGGTGACTCCATCCGCACCGATCGCTGGCGCTTCACCGTCTGGAGCGACGGCGCCGTCGAACTCTACGATCACGCCACCGACCCCGAGGAGGACCGCAACGTCGCTTCGTCTCAACCCGAGATCGTCCGCGATCTGCGTAGCAAACTCGCCTCGGCACTCGCATCCTCTTCCACTTCTCTCCGTTAACTTTCCTCCGATGAAATTCCGCTCCCCGCTCCCTCTCTTCGTCTTCATTTTCCTCGCACTCGTCGCCCGCGCCGACGCCGCCACCGCCCGCAAACCCAACTTCCTCTTCATCTACACCGATGACCAACGCTGGGACGCGATGGGCGTCGTGCAGCGCGAACAAGGCGACCGCGCGCGCTGGCCGTGGTTTCAATCGCCCCACATGGACCGCCTCGCCGCCGAGGGTGTGCGGTTCCGCAACGCCTTCGTCACGCTCTCCCTCTGCGCGCCGAGCCGCGCCGCGTATCTCACCGGGCGCTACAACCACGCCAACGGTGTTGTGAACAACCATACGCCATTCCCCGTCACCAGCGTCACGCACGCGAGCCTCCTCCGCACCGCCGGCTACAAAACCGCCTATATCGGCAAATGGCACCACGGCAGCCAGAGCGGCCAGCGCCCCGGCTTCGACTACTCCGCGAGTTTTGTCGGCCAGGGCAAATACTGGAATTGCCCCGTCGAGATCAACGGCGTCTCCACGCCCACCACCGGCTGGATCGACGATGTGGATACCGACTTCGCCATCGAGTTCATGAAGCAAAACCGCGCCCACCCCTTCTCGATGGTGTTCGGTTTCAAATCCCCGCACGGCCCGCGCGGTGGCGCCAATCTCCCCGAGCGTCTGCGCACCAAATTCGCCGGTGAAACGAGCCGCCCCGTGCCCAATCTCTCCGTTCCCGCGATCTATCGCCCGGGCGCCGCTTCCCCCGCCGCCGCCAAGTCCGCGCCCACTCCGCAAGTCGTCGAAGCCCACCTCGACTACTTCCGCCACATCGCCGGTTGCGACGAAAACCTCGGCCGTCTGCTCAAGACCCTCGATGACCTCGGACTCACCGAGGACACCGTCGTCGTTTACGCCAGCGACAACGGCTACTACCTCGGCGAGCACGGCCTCGGCGACAAACGCTCCCTCTACGAAGAATCGCTCCGCATCCCTCTCCTCGTCCGCTACCCCCGCCTTTTTCCGAAAGGAAAAACCATGGATGAAATGGTGCTCAACATCGACCTCGCCCCAACCCTCCTCGAACTCGGCGGCGTTACCGTGCCCCGCGAGATGCAGGGCCTGAGCTGGGTGCCGCTCCTCACCGGCAAGAAAACCGCGTGGCGCACGTCCTTTCTCGCCGAGTATTTCTACGAAAACAATTTCGAGACTCCGACCATCCTCGGCGTGCGCACCGCTAACGCGAAGCTTGTCCAATATCCGGGCCACCCCGAGTGGACCGAAGTCTTCGACCTCGCGATCGATGCCTACGAACAGAAAAATCTCGCCACCGATTCCGCGCGCCGCGCCCAACTCACCACCGAACTAGAAGCCCAAATCAAAGCCACCGGCTACCACGTCCCCGCCGACACCGACAAACCGGGCGACAACGCCGGAAAAGCCGGCAAGAAAAAGGGCAAAGCCAAGCAGCCCTGATCATCCGTCTCGGCGCCGACTCCCCGGGAGCGCAGGGGACGCGACGCCCCCATCCCGTTGCTCGTCACTCGCCGCGTCGCACCCACAATTTTGTTTGCGCGTCACGCCCGCGTCGCTCGGTCCATGCGACCGCGCCATGCGGCCACAAAAAAGGCGGACTGCCCGCGCAGTCCGCCTTCAAAATTTACAATCCGGTCGCCGTTCGGGCGCCTCAGATCGCGTTGAGCTCGTCGGCCTTGAAGAAGCGCGCGAGTTCCGCCTGCGCGTTGTCGACGCTGTCGGAGGCGTGCACGACATTCTTCATCATGTCCGTGCCGAAATCTCCGCGGATCGTGCCCTTCGCGGCCTTGCGCGAATCGGTCGGCCCGAGGAGATCGCGCACGCGCTGGACGATGTTTTCGCCCTGCAGCGCCACCATGATCACGGGACGGGCCTGCATAAAGCCCTCGATCTCGGGATAAAACGGCTTGGCGGCCACATGCGCGTAGTGCTCGCGGAGCAACGCGGCGGACAGGCGGCCCATTTTGCACCCGATAACGTCGAAACCCGCCGCTTCGAAGCGCGCGAGCACCGTGCCGGCGAGGCGTTTTTCCATGCAGTCAGGCTTAAGAATGACAAAGGTTTTCTCCATAGGAGGGACCAACGTAGAACTCCCGCCGCGTTTGAAAAGCCTAGAGTTTTTCCGGCGCAATTTCTCCGTCGCGCCCCGCGCTACCGCCCGAGACACGACCGCAAGGCCGTCTCCATCGTCGGCTGCCGAAACGTATAACCCGTTTCCAACAACCGCGCCGGCATCGCCCGCGTGCTTGCCAGCAGCGTCGCGTCGGCCATCTCGCCAAAAATCATTCGCAACACCGGTGCCGGCACGGGCAGCACCGCGGGCCGGTGCAACACGCGGCCCAACATCGCCGAAAAATCCGCGTTGGTCGCCATCTCGGGCGCGACGACATTGATCGGCCCCGCACACCGCGGCTCGACGAGCGCGTGGTAAATCGCCCCGACCGCATCGTCGAGTCCCACCCAGCTCATCCACTGCCGCCCGTCTCCGACTCGGCCGCCGAGTCCCGCCCCAAACAGCGGCAGCAACTTCGCCAGCGCTCCGCCCGCCGGGCTCAGCACCACGCCAAACCGCATCATCGCCGTGCGGATTCCCGCCCGCGCCGCGCCTTCCGCGTGCGTCTCCCACACGAGGCAAACTTCCGGCAAGAACCCGAGGCCGATCGCGCTTTCCTCAGTCAGCTCTTCCTCGCCGCGCTCCCCGTAAAATCCCACGGCCGACGCGTTCACCAACACGGCCGGCCGCTTCGTCCTCTTCGCCATCGTCGTCACCAGCGTCTTCGTCGTGTCGATCCGGCTCCGCAAAATCGCCGCCCGCCTCGCCTTGGTCCAGCGTCCCGCACCGACATTTTCACCCGCCAGGTTCACGACTGCATCGATTCCGTCCAACGCCGCCGGATTCAATTCGCCCGCGGAGGGATTCCACGCGACTTCGCCCGCACCGGGCGTTTGATTCCGCACCAACCGCACCACGCTGTGCCCTTGCGTCTCCAAGAGCGGCACCAGCGCGCGTCCCACCATCCCCGAGGCCCCCGCGATCAATACCCGCATCGGTCGCACCGCGCCGTAGCGCGTCGCCAGTTCCACGTCCGCCTTCGTGCGCTCCTGCCGCCACGCAAACATCGCCGCGAGTTTTCTGCGCGCGAATCCGCCCGCCACCGCGCGCCCCAGCGCTCCACCCGGCAGCCGATAAACAATTTCGTCGGTCAACACGCACGCCCCCGGCCCCGCCGCCTCGATCCGGTGCAGATGCTCCCAGCGCGCAAAGGGCCCCGCCGTCTGCACGTCGCGAAACTGTTTTCCTTCTACGTAGTCGCGGTGCTCCACACGCCACTCCGTCCAAAACGGCCCGACTTTGTTGCGCACTGTCACGCGCGCGCCATCGCGCACGCCGCCAGTCGCCGCGACGAGTTCAACGCGTTCCCATGGCGGACACAGCCGAGCCAGCGCCCCCGTCCGTTCATGCCACGCAAACACTTCAGCCGCCGGCCGCTCGATCCGCACCGACCGTGAAAACGTTTCATCGCTCATGTTCAGAATAACAACCCTGCGCCTGCTTCACCCGGCTTGCCACCGTTTTGTCGGATATTTTCGGACTGCGCCCGAATCGCCTCACGGTCCGCTATTTTCAGTCGTGCAATGTTTTTCACCTGCAGCGCCATGCGTTGGTTTTTCGCAAGCAACGTCTCGTGGCGGAGAAGAAAGTCCCAATACAAGGTTGTAAACGGACACGCCGTCTCGCCCGTGCTCTTCGCCGGGTCGAACCGGCACCCCGCGCAGTAGTTGCTCATGCGCTGGATGTATTTCCCCGTCGCGGCATACGGCTTCGAGGCCATGACGCCGCCGTCGCCATACTGCGACATCCCGAGCGTGTTCGGCAGCTCCACCCACTCGACCGCGTCGACATAGACCGCGAGATACCACTCGTGCACGCGCCGCGGATCGACGCCCAAGAGCAGTGTGTAAAGCCCCGTGACCATCAGCCGCTGGATGTGATGCGCGTATCCGTGTTCCAACGTCTGGCCGATCGCCTGCCGCAGGCAGTTCATTTCGCATTTCCCGGTCCAGTAAAATTCCGGCAACTTTTCGCGCGCCCCGAGCGCATTGAGTTCCAGATAGTCCGGCATGCGGTGCCAGTAGATCCCGCGCACATATTCGCGCCACCCGAGGATTTGCCGGATAAATCCCTCCACACTCGCCAGCGGAGCCTTCCCCGCGCGATACGCCGCCTCCGCTGCCGCCACGACTGCGCGTGGGTTGAGCAGTTTCAAATTCAACGCGGCCGAGATCCGCGAGTGAAACAACCAAGGCTCCTCCGTCCACATCGCGTCCTGGTATTGCCCGAAGTCAGCCAGCCGATTCGCCACAAAATCGTCCAGCACCGCCCGCGCTTCTGCCGGCGTAACCGGCCACGCAAAGCTCGCCAGCGCACCCGGGTGCTGCGCGAAGCGTCGCTCCACCAGCGCCAGCACCTCCTTCGTCGTCGCATCGGGGGCGATCAGCA
>CALRZR010000347.1:0-6506 GCA_943372705.1 Opitutus sp. GAS368
GTCATGCTCGACCGCTACATCTGGGGCGACGCCACGCGCATCTCCCCCGAGGCCCCCGTGCCCGTCGTCGATGTCGCCCGCGAATCATGGACCGCCGGCGGCGCCGCCAACGTCGCGCTCAACATCGCCGCCCTCGGCGCCCGCTGCACCGTCGCCGGCTACGTCGGCTCCGACGAATCCGGCGCCAAGCTCACCCAGTCTCTCGGCACGAAAAACATCGCCGTCATCAGGACCCCCGGCGCCGCCCAGACGATCGTCAAAACCCGCGTCATGGTGCAGCGCCAACAACTCTGCCGCATCGACCGCGAGTCCGCCCCCGCCGCCTATCGGTTCACCGCCGATGAAGCCGAGAAACTCCTCCGCGCCGAAATCGCCGCGTGCGACGCCGTGATCCTCTCCGACTACGCCAAGGGCATTCTCCACGACGAACTCGTCGCCCGCGTCACCGCGCTCGCCCGCGCGGCCGGCAAATTTGTCGCGCTCGATCCGAAGCCGAAACGCAAACTCGCCTTCCACGGCCTCGATCTCATCACGCCCAACAAACGCGAATCCCTCGAACTCGCCGGCATCACCCCGCCGCCCCACGCCCCCTTCCCGGCCGCCGAGGTCTGCGCCCGCCTCCACGAACTCTACGCGACCAAACACCTCGTGATCACGCTCGGCGAAGACGGCATGCTGCTCAGCTCCGGCGGAAAAATCCTCAGCACCATTCCCACCGCCGCCCGCGAGGTTTTCGATGTCTCCGGCGCCGGCGACACCTCCCTCGCCGCCCTCGTGCTCGCCCTCAGCGCTGACGCGAAACTCACCACCGCCGCCCACTTCGCCAATGCCGCCGCCGGCGTCGTCGTCGGCAAACTCGGCACCGCTACCGTCACCCCGGCTGAACTCACCGCCTACGTTTCCGCCTCTGCGTAGCGGAACGCGTGAGCGTTTCGCGAAAACCTCACGGTTTCCGCTACCTCCTTCATGAAAGCCCTTTTCCTCGACCGCGACGGCACCCTCATCCTCGACAAACACTACCTTGCCGATCCGGCCGGCGTGGAACTGATCCCCGGCGTCGCCGCCGCCCTCGCCCGCGCTCGCGCCCTCGGTTACCGGCTCTTCATTGTGACGAATCAATCCGGCATCGGCCGCGGCATGTATACCCTCGACGATGTCCACCGCTGCAACGACCGCATGGACGAACTCCTCGGCCTGCCGCGCCCGATTTTTGACGGCATCTGTATCGCCGCCGAAGCGCCCGACCAACCGTCGCGTTACCGCAAGCCCTCGCCCGCCTACCTCGAGGAGATGATCGCCGTGCACCGCCTCGACCCCGCGCACTGTTACATGGTCGGCGACCGCGAGAGCGACATTCACGCCGGCCTCAACGCCCACATTCACGCCGTCGCCGTCTGCACCGGCAAACACGATGCCACCGCTTGGGCGAAACTCGCGCCTCCCGGTCTTCCCGTCTATCCGAGCCTCGCCGAATTCGTCGCCACGTTGAGGTAGGAGCCTGCTCGCAGGCGATCACCACACGCGCCCACTGACCACATCTTGAATCGCCTGCGAGCAGGCTCCTACCTCCAAAACCGTGCCCGAGCTCGCCGAAGCCGAATTTTTCCGCAAACGCTGGGACCTTGCCGCTCGCGGCAAGATCATCTCCAGCGTGCTCACGCACGACCGCGCCGGGATTTTCCGCGGCACCGATCCGGCAATCGTCCGCCGCTACCTCACCCAAGCCCGTCTCATCGAATCTAAAGCCGCCGCGAAGCAGATGATCTTTCGCTTCTCCGGCGACACTTGGCTCGGCATCCATCTCGGCATAAGCGGCGAACTCCGCGTCGAGCCAGTAGGCTACGTTCTCCAAAAACACGACCACCTCGTCCTCGTGTCCGCCGCGTGCACCCTCGTATTTTCCGATCCGCGCATGTTCGGCCGCGTGCAACTCCATCACGATCCCGCGCCACCCGCTTGGTGGACGAATATCGCCCCGGCCCTCCTCTCGCCGACGTTCAACCTCGAAATCGTCGCCGCTTTTCTCGCGCGCCGTGCGCGCACTCCCATCAAGGCCGTGCTGCTCATGCAGGAGCGCTTCCCCGGCATCGGCAACTGGATGGCCGACGAAATTCTCTGGCGCGCCGCGATCCACCCGAAACGCCTCGCCGGCTCGCTCAAACCCGCCGAAGTCCGCGCTCTCTGGCGTGAGTGTCGCCACGTCGCCCGCCTCGCTCTCGACACCATCGCCGGCAAAGGCGACGTCCTCCCGCCCGACCTCAACGCCCACATTCCGAAAACCTGGCTCTTCCTCCACCGCTGGGCCGATGGTGGCCGCTGCCCGAAAACAAAAAAGCCCCTCCGCCGCGAAGAAGTCGGTGGCCGCACCACGTGCTGGTCCCCCGCCCGGCAGAAGCTTTGATTTTCGATACAGTCTCCCCTCCAACACCCACTCCCATTCAATCGAAAATCGAAAATCCAAATTCGAAAATCCCGCGACTCCGCCTCGACGAACTCCTCGTCGCCCGCGGCCTGGCGCCCACGCGCGCCCAGGCGAAAGCTCTGATCATGAGCGGCCGCGTCCTGCGCGGCACCGAGCGCCTCGACAAACCCGGCAAAGAATTCCCCTCCGATCTCGACGTTGTGGTCGAACAGCCGCCCCGCTTTGTCTCGCGCGGTGGCGAAAAACTCGCCGGAGCCCTCGAGCGTTTCGCCGTCGATCTCCGCGGGGCCCACGTGCTCGACGTCGGTGCCTCTACCGGCGGCTTTACTGATTGCGCGCTGCAAGCCGGCGCTGCCGACGTCGTGTGCGTCGATGTAGGCCGCGCCCAGCTTCACGCCAAACTCCTCGGCGACCCGCGCGTCACCAACTTCGAGAAAATAAACGCCCGCCACCTCACCGCCGCGCAACTCCCGCGCGCCGAGTATGACGCTATCGTGATGGACCTCTCGTTCATCTCACTCCGCGCCGTGCTCCCCGCCGTCTGGCCGCTCCTCCGCGCCGGCGGCACGCTCATCGCGCTCGTGAAACCCCAGTTCGAAGCCGGCAAAGCCGAGGTCGACAAGGGTCGCGGCGTCATCCGCGACACCGCCGTGCAGGACGCCGTGCTCGCGGGCATTCGCGACTTCGCGCTCGCCCAGCTCCCCGCCGCGCGCCTCGTCGGCGCCATGGATTCGCCGATCACCGGCACCGATGGCAACCGGGAGTTTCTGCTCGGACTGCGCAAGGAAACGCCGCACGCTCCCGCCCGCCCATGAAGCCCATCCGGAAGCTCGCGTTCGTCGTCAACGAGGAGAAAGAAGGCGCCCTCGCGCTCGCGCGCGAACTCATCGCGATCACCCGCCAATCGGGCGTGCGCCTGAAACACACCTCCCGTTTCCCGCTGCCGAAGGGCTGGCTCCGCGGCTGGGACGCGTGCTGCGTGATCGGCGGCGACGGCACGCTCCTCGGCGTCGCCCGCGAATCGGCGCGCGAGCAGGTCCCCATCATCGGCGTGAACCGCGGCAGCCTCGGCTTCCTCACGACATTTTCAGCCGATGAATCGCGCGCCCAGTTCGCCGAGCTCCTCCGCGGTGCGTTTCAGGTCACCCATCGCGCGATGCTCGACTGCTCCACCGGTCTCGGCGCCGGCGACCTCGCGCTCAACGACGTGCTCATCAAAGACGCCGTCAACTCGCGCCTCGTTAACCTCGAGGTCTTCGCCGACGGCGAACTCGTCACCAACTATACCTGCGACGGTCTGATTTTTTCCACGCCGACGGGCTCCACCGCCTACAATCTCTCCGCCGGCGGCCCAATCATCCACCCCGCCGCCGGGGTGATCGCGATGACGCCGATCTGTCCGCACACGTTGAGCAACCGCTCTATCATCTTCCGCGAAAACGTCTGCCTGCGCGTCTTCAACCGCAGCCCCGGCGCCCGCCTCCTCGTCGCGATGGACGGCCAGCGCAACCTCAAGGTCGGGGCCCAATCTCCCGTCGAGATCTCCGTTTCCAAACTGCGACTTCCTCTCGCCCAACGCGCCGACTATTCCCACTTCTCCGTCGTGCGCACCAAGCTCAAGTGGAGCGGCGGCTTCGTCGACAAACGGTAGGCCCTCGGCTCTCCCGGGCACAAAAAAGCTCCGGTCTGTTGGACCGGAGCCTCGAAAACTTGCTGCCGTCGGAAACTGCGTTCCTTAGTTCTTCTTCTTCTTCTCGGCCTTCATCTTTTCGACGTCGGCTTTGAGAGCGGCTTCTTCATCGGGATCGAGCTTCCCGTTGCCGTTCTTGTCATACTTCTTCAGGTCGGCGGCCTGCTTCTTCTTCTTCTTTTCAGCCTTGGCGGCGTCGTCATCCGCAGCGCGGACGGCGGGAACAATGAACATGCCTGCAACAGCAAGGATGCTGGCGAGCAGGGTAACTTTAGAGGATAGTTTTTTCATAGGGCGGGTGGAGGTAAGTGCACCTTGGGCGGGAAATCGAGCTGAATTTATAACCATGAAACTACCCCTGCGCGCACGGTATCCAGCCGTTTATAGGCGGCCACGTCATCCGGCATCGATTCCAGCGCCCGGCGCAAGCCCTTTGCCGCCCCCGGGTTACGCGCCACTTCGTCCATGCGGTGCAGCACGATGCGCAAACCGAACACGACGCCGCCCGTCTCCGGCAAGGCTACCAGCACTTGATGCTCCACTCGCAACCACAGGCGGTCCGGCGAGGTCGGCACGTCGGGAGCACTTAATCCTCGCGCCGGGTGCAGGTTCAACTCGTCAGTCGCCGCGAGGCCCCAGTTGTCGCGAAGGTAGGCTACCCCCGGTTTGAGTTTACCGAGAAACTGTTGGATCGGCGAAGCAAGCGCCGCGTTCAGACCGGGCACGACCCCATGGATGAAATCAAGCGTGTGTCCGAGCTTCTCTTCCAACGCCCAACCGGTCGGGAAACACAGTGCCCCGCCGCGCAGGCGAAACGCCCCGCGCTCATCGCGCGAGAGTAGTAGAAAATCCGGCTCCAACATCGCACCGAGTTCGCCCACACTCGCACCGCGCGCCACGCCCCACTCCGTGCACATCCCCGCAAACTCCGCGAGCAACGGCGCCCCTTCCGGTGTGAGCGCCGCGTAGCGCGCGGGATCTTCCGCCAGCCACCGCGCGCGCTCCGCCAACACGCGCCCCGAGGAATCGCTCGCCCGGAAAAACTCGCTCGGCTCGCCCCGACGCAACGTCAGGTGAAAACGGTAGTCGCCGTCGGGAAACAGCTCCGCGAGATCGCTCATCGGCGGGCACCGCGACTACGGACGCACCACCAGTTGGGTGCGTCGGTCACGTTGGAAATATTTCTGCGCAAACGCAGCGAGGTCGCCGATCGTGACCGCGTCGATGCGCCCGTCGTAGTCACGCCACGCGTTCGCCGGCTGGCCTTGCAGCGTGTTGAGCGTCGCCTGCAAGGCGCGCGAAGAGTTCGTCTGCATCGATTGCCGCATCCCCGCCTTCAGGCGAGCCTGACAGCGACGGAGTTCGATCTCCTCCACTTGCCCGGCCTGCACACGCGCAATCTCGGCGTCGATCTCAGTGATGACCTCGCCTTCTTTGCCCGGCTGGGTCCCGGCGATGAAGTAGAACATGCCGGCGTCGAGGCCGAGCACGCGTCCCGAGCGCACGAAATAAGCGAGACCTTTTTCCTCGCGCACGCGCTCAAACAACCGCGACGCCATACCGCTGAACAACTCGTCCGCGACTTCGCCGACATAGTAATCGGCCGCATGGACGCGCGTCCCCGGAAACGCCTGGAGCACCACCGCCTGCTCCCTAGGCTGCTTTTCCACGAGATCGCCCCGCTCCGCCGGTAGTGCCGCCACCAACGCCGCCGCCGCACTCGCCTCGGGCGCACGACCGCGCGGCAATTTCGCGAGAAACGCCTTCAGCTTCGGCACGAGTTTCGTCGCGTCAAAATCCCCGGCCACGGCCAGCACGACGTTTGAGGCAACAAAGAGCCGCTTGTGGAGCGCCCTCAACGCCGCCGGCGTCAGCGCCTTCACGCCCGCTTCATCGCCACTCGCATCCAGCGCCAGCGGGTGGGTGCCGAAGAATTTTTTCCGCACGAGCTTCCGCGCAAGCGTTACCACGTCGTCGGCATCCTGGGCCAGAGCCGCGAGCTGTGCATCGCGCTCCGTGGCAAATGTGTTTGCCAAAAACTTCGGCGCAAGCACGGCATCCGCGATCACCGAAAGCGCCCGCTCCCAGTCGGGCGGCAAGACCTCGGCGGCCACCCCAATGCTGTTGTTGCCCGCCAGCGGACTGAACGAGCCGCCGACTTCCTCGATAAACTGCGCGACCTGCGCGGCCGTGCGTTTGCCCGCGTCCTTGGTGAGCATGGTGCCGAGCAGCGAGGTCGCCCCACGCTGCGCCGGATCTTCAAAAAGCACGCCGCCGTTCGCACCGAGGCGGAAATGCAGATTGGGCAGGTGGCGGTTGACCTGGAGCAACAACCGCGCGCCGTTCGGAAGTTTGATTTCTTCGAAATCGGGCACCGCCGCGCGCGCCGCCTCT
>CALRZR010000348.1:0-6496 GCA_943372705.1 Opitutus sp. GAS368
CGCTAACAAATACGGCACCATCGTGTCCTACGATCTCAACTACCGCCCCTCGCTCTGGAAGACCATCGGCGGCCTCAAGAAGGCCCAGGAGGTCAACCGCGAGATCGCGAAATACGTCGATGTCATGATCGGCAACGAAGAGGACTTCACCGCCTCCCTCGGTTTCGCCGTGAAGGGCGCCGAGGACCTGAAGCACATCGAGACCGACGCCTTCAAGGCCATGATCGAGACCGCCGTGCAGGAATTCAAAAACTTCAAGGTCGCCGCCACCACGCTTCGCCACGTCCACACCGCCACGGTCAACGACTGGTCCGCGATCCTCTGGCACGACGGCAAGTTCCACGAGAGCAAGAAGTATCCTCGCCTCGAAATCCTCGACCGCGTCGGCGGCGGTGACTCGTTCGCTTCGGGCCTGCAGTTCGGCTTCCTCGAATTCAACGACGCCCAGAAAGCCGTCGAATACGGTGCCGCCCACGGCGCGCTCGCCTCGACGACCCCCGGCGATACCTCGATGGCCACCCGCAAAGAAGTCGAAAAGACCATCGGCGGCGGCGGCGCCCGCGTCGTCCGCTAAAGAGGTCGGGCGCGTCACCTCTGCCGCGCCGCTCCGACTCCCCCAGCCCGGGCCTCACCGCCCGGGCTTTTTCTTTTCCATCGCCGCCCGCCCACGCACCACGACACTCGCGCTCTTCATGACTCAACTCGACCTGATCCTCACCCATCCCGGCGGCGCCCACAAAGACGAGTTCCTCGCGTGCAGCGTGCTTCTCGCGCTGCACCCCGTGCCGCTCGTGCGCCGCGAACCCACGCCCGAGGACCTCGCCGCGGCCACCACCGCCGTCGTCGACGTCGGCCATCAGCACAATCCCGCGCTTAACAATTTCGACCACCACCAACTCCCCAAAGACCACCCGCCCACGTGCGCCCTCTCGCTCGTACTCCGGCATCTCGGAGTTTACGACGACGCCCGCCAATTTTGCGACTGGCTCGAAACCGCCGAGTGGTTCGATTGCCGGGGCCCGCTCACCACCGCCCGGTGGCTCGGCGTCACGGCGGAAGCACTCGCCAAACTTTCCTCACCGATAGACCTCACCTTGCTCCGCCGCTTCGCCCTCGTCTCGCGTCTCGATCCCGGCCAACCGCTTTGGGAGGTCATGCGCATGATCGGTGACGACATGCTCGACTACATCAAATCCCTCCGCGCCCGCCTCGATTTTATCGGCCAACATGCGCAGGTCTGGACCCTCGATCTCGCCGGCACGCCCGCCACGATTCTCTTTCTGCCGCGCACCGATCCGCTCCCCGAGGATCCGTCCATGGGCCTCGAACGTTACGTCGAATCCCGCGGGCTCTCTGCCGAGGTGGTCGGCATTGTGAGCCCCGACCGCCGCAGCACCGGTTACGGCCTCTCGCGATACCGCGACAGCGCGCGCCTCGATTTCACGCGCATCGCCCAACGCCCCGAGGTCCACTTCGCCCACGCCCGCGGCTTCGTGGCCAAAACCTCCGCCACCGATCTCGCCCAACTCCGCGAACTTCTCATGCTCTCCGGCGTCGCCTAATAGTTGCTCCCGCGCGCTCGACACCGCGCGGCCCTCCGCCTTCGCTCTCCTCACGCGCACATTGCGCGCCTTCACCCCATGCACCGCCGCTCGTTTCTCCAAACGCTCGCCGTCGCCGCCTCCGCGACTGCTCTCTCCGCCAACGCCTCCCGCCTTTTCGCCGCCAACGCGAAATCCACCGCGCCGAAAATCGCCCTCGGCATGGACAACTTCGCCGTCCGCGCGATGGCCTGGAAAGCTCCCGCGCTCATCGACTACGCCGCCTCGCTCAAGCTCGATGCTCTCCTCATCTCCGACCTCGATGCCTTCGAGAGTCTCGACGACGCCCCGCTCCGCGAACTTCGCCGCCGCGCCGCCGATGTCGGCATCACGATCTACGCCGGCAGTTGGAGCATTTGCCCGACGTCGAAAGCATTTCGCCCCAACCGCGGCACGGCCGAGGAACACCTGCGCCTCGGTCTCCGCGTCGCGAAAGCCCTCGGCTCCCCCGTTTTCCGCGTCGTGCTCGGCACGATGGAGGACCGCAAGACCGAAGGCGGCATCCAGGCCCGCATCGCCGACACCGTCGCTGTCATCAAGGCCTGCCGCTCGCAGTCCCTCGACCTCGGCGTGAAGATCGCGATCGAGAACCACGCCGGCGACATGCACTCGTGGGAACTCGTCCAACTCATCGAAGCTGCCGGCAAAGACTACGTCGGCGCCAACATCGATTCCGGCAACGCCGCCTGGACGCTCGAGGATCCGATGGACGTCCTGGAAAACCTGGGACGCTACACGCTCTGCTCCAGTCTGCGCGACGATATGGTCTGGGAAACCCCCGACGGTGCCTCCGTCCAATGGACCGCGGCCGGCGACGGCCTCATCGACTGGAAAGCCTACGCCGCGCGCTGGTCCCAGCTCTGCCCGCAGGTTCCGATCATGATCGAGACGATCTCCGGCGGCCCGCGCAATTTTCCCTACAAAACCGAGGCGTTTTGGAAAAATTACGACAAACGCCCCGCCGCCCTCGCGAAGTTTGAAGCCCTCGCCAAACGCGGCCGCGCCATCCCGCAATTCAAAGCCCCGCCGGGCCCCGAGGGGAAAATCGCCACCCAGGATTTCCAGAAAGCCGAACTCGCCCGCTCCATCGCCTACCTTCGCGATAAGATCGGCCTCGGTCTGAAGGCCTGAGCTTACTTTTCTCAAACACCGCCGGCCCCGCGTCCACCCTGCTTCACCCCTAAATCTCACTGCCATGCTTACCCGCCGCACCTTCCTCCAAAAGTCCGCCGCCACCGCCGCCCTCGCCGCGGCTCCGTTCTCGATCCGCGCCGCCGAAAAATCCGGCGGCAAGAAATTCCGCACCGTCCTCATCGGCTGCGGTTGGTGGGGCACCAACATCCTCCGCGAGGCCATGGCCAGCGGTTCCTGCGAGGTGGTCGCGCTCTGCGATGTCGATTCGCGCCAGTTCGAACCCACGCTCAAGAATGTCGCCGGCGGCACTGGTGACACGCCGAAGCTCTACAAAGACTATCGCGAGTGTCTCGCGAAGGAAAAAGCCGACATCGCCATCATCGGCACGCCCGACCATTGGCACGCGCTTCCCATGATTGCTGCCGTGAAAGCCGGCGCGCACGTCTACGTCGAGAAACCCATTTCGCACACCGTCGCCGAGGGCCGCGCGATGGTAAATGCCGCCCGCGCCACCGGACGCGTCGTGCAGGTTGGCACGCACCGCCGTATCTCCCCGCACAACGTCAGCGGTCGCGAATTCATCCGCTCCGGCAAGATCGGCGAGATCGGCATGGTTCGTTGCTTTGTTAACTACGGCGGCGGCAAGGAACGCCCGCTCCCAACCGTCGACGTCCCGAAGGAGCTCGATTGGGATATGTGGTGCGGCCCCGCTCCGCTCCGCCCCTTCAACGGCGGCGATCCGCGCAACCCGAGCGTCGGCGCCGGCAACCGCGGCATCCACCCGCGCGGTTTCCGCAATTACCTCGACTATGCCAACGGCACGCTCGGCGACTGGGGAATCCACTGGCTCGATCAAGTCCTCTGGGTCACCGGCGAAAAACACCCGAAGCGCATCTACTCCACCGGCGGTCGCCAGATTGCCGGTCCCGCGATTCTCACCGCCAACGAGCAGACGACCGACGCCCCCGATCACCAGCTCGCCACCTTCAGCTTTGAAAAATTCGACGTGCAGTGGGAGCACCGCCGCTTCGCCAACAACAACACCGACAAAGGCGAAAACGTCGGCTGCTATTTCTACGGCACCAAGGGCATTTTCCACATGGGCTGGCAAAAGGGCTGGACCTTCTACCCCTCCGATTCGAAGGAACCCGTTGTCAGCGAAGCGCCCAAACTCAATCAACCCGACTCGCAAAACATCCGCGAACTCTGGGCCGATTTCCTCACGGCCATCCGCACCGGCTCGAAACCCGTGAGCGATATCGGCGAAGTCCATCTCGCCACCAATCTCGCGCTACTCGGCATGCTTTCGATGAAACATGGCCGCAGCCTCGATTGGGACGGCGAAAAGGAAGTCATCCTCAACGACCCGGCCGCCAACAATCTGCTGCGCCGCCCCTACCGCAAAGGGTGGGAGTATCCCGTCTGAGCTAGCTCCCTGCCCCGGAGCCGCGCCTCCGCCGCCCCCCCTACCCGCCCGCGTCCGCTCACGACCGCGGTGCGGCTGTTGCCCCGCGGTGTCCGCCACCGCACCGCGCGGACGTCTCTGCCTTTGCGCAGCGCCGCGCCCATGGCGCAACCAACCCAATTTTCACCCCGCCGCCGGTTCCCGCCACTACACGACAATTTGTGCGTGAGAATGGTTAATCCATGCGCAGACGGAGCGGACATTTTGGCGCACATTGAGGGCGACCACCGACCTCGCACGCTTTTCCTCCCCACGCTGTCCCGCCCTCACCCGGATACTCTCATAAACGTCCAAAACAGCCGCGCGCCTCATCGCGCCTTGGCCCTCGTAAAGTCCCTCGGCGATGAACTGGCACCGGGCCCCCAAGATGCCCTCGTCTTCCGCCTCCGCTCTGCGTCTCACCTCGCTGTTCAAAGCAGCCGCCTTCGTCGTTGCGCTGTGCGCGGCAAGTAATACCGCGACCGCCGCGGCGAACACCGCCCGCAACGTCTACGAAAGTCCGACCGACCCCGTCGCGATCACCCCGATCGACCAAGCCGTTTTCTCTCAGCTTAAATCGCTCGGCCTCACGCCCACGCGCTCGTCCGACGCCGTCTTCATTCGCCGCGTTTACCTCGATGTCCTCGGCGTGTTGCCCACCGCCGCTGAAGCGCGCGCCTTCCTGCAGGATACCGATATCCAAAACAAACGGCGCCTGTTGATCGATCAACTCCTCGAGCGCGAAGAGTTCGCGACCTACTGGGCCATGAAGTGGAGCGACCTCCTGCGCATCAAGGCCGAGTTCCCCGTCAACCTCTGGCCCAACGCCGCGCAGGCCTACCATCGTTGGGTGCTCGCCTCGCTCACGGCCAACAAGCCCTACGACCAATTCGCGCGCGAGCTCCTCACCGCCAGCGGCAGCAATTTCCGCGTCGGTCCCGCCAATTTCTACCGCGCGATCCAGAACCGTAAACCCGACGGCATCGCTACCGCGGTCGCACTCACGCTCATGGGCACGCGCGCCGATAATTGGCCCGCCGAACGCCTCGCCGGTATGGCCGTCTTCTTCTCCCAAGTCGGCTTCAAGCCCACGAGCGAATGGAAAGAGGAGCACGTCTTCTGGGACCCCCTCGGCACCAGCACCGCCGCCGGCAACACCGCCCCGGGCCGCGCCGCCGTCACCGCCATCGGCACGACTCCGCCCCCGGCGCCAGCCACCGTGGCGCCCGCCGCCATCCCGCTCGCACCGCGCACCTTGGAGGCGACGTTTCCCGACGGCACCAAGCTCACCATCCCGCCCGACCGCGATCCCCGCGAGCTGTTCGCCGACTGGCTGATTTCCCCGCAAAACCCGTGGTTCACGCGCAACATTGCCAACCGCGTCTGGTCGTGGCTCGTCGGTCGCGGCATCATTCACGAGGCCGACGACATCCGCCCCGACAATCCCCCGAGCAATCCCGCGCTGCTCGCCTACCTCGAACGCGAGCTCATCGCGAGTCGCTACGACCTGAAGCACCTCTACCGGCTGATCCTCAACTCCCAGACGTATCAGTTTTCCCCTGTCGCCCCGTCCGCCCGCCCCGAGGCCGCCGCCAACTTCGCATGCTATCCCCTGCGCCGACTCGAGGCCGAGGTGCTGATCGACGCGATCAACCGCATCACCGGCACCTCTGATCTCTACACCAGTCCGATTCCCGAGCCGTTCACCTACATCCCCGAGGACAAACCCGCCGTGGCCATCGCCGACGGCAGCATCACCAGTCCCTTCCTCGCCCTCTTCGGCCGCTCCGCCCGCGCCACGGGCATGGAAAACGAGCGCGATAACAAACCCGTCCCGGCCCAATGGCTCCATCTCCTCAATTCCAGTCACATCCAGCGCAAACTGGAACAGGGGCCCAAACTGCGCGCTGTTTTGGAAAAAGCCCGGCCGGCCGCCGCCACGGTCGAGGAGCTCTACCTCACCGTGCTCTCTCGCTTCCCCACGCCCGCCGAGCTGAAAGCCGCCCTCGCTTACGGCCAGGTCGTGCCCGCGCGCCCCGCCAAGGCCAACAACCCCGCCACCAAAGCGTCCGTCCAAAAACGCCGTGAAGACTGGGTCGACCTCGCCTGGTCCCTCCTGAACAGCTCCGAATTCCTGTATCGCCACTAGCCGCACGCCAACCCAAGGCCCACCATGCAAACTCCTCCCGGTTTCGATCCCGCTTCCGCCAACTTCACCGGCGTCAACCTGAGTTTGCCGATGTCCCGCCGCGACGCCCTGCGCGTCGGCGTGTTCGGCACCGCCGGCCTGCTCTTTGCCGAGGGCAATGTCACCGGC
>CALRZR010000349.1:0-6481 GCA_943372705.1 Opitutus sp. GAS368
GTTGTCCGGCGCGGTGAAGAAACCGCCGGCGATCGGGATGAGGCGCGAGTTATCGGCAAATTTCTGCACCGAGAGTTTGCCGAGGGCCGTCGTGCCCTGGAAGAGCGTGCCGTCCTGATTGATGACGACCTTGCCGCCACCCGGAAGGAGGACGATGGGTGCGCCGGCATCGCTGAGCACTTCGTCGCCGCTGGAGGTGACGAGCGTGCGGTCCGGGCGCATGCGAAACTCGCCGCTGCGGGTGTAAACCTTCGAACCATCGGGACGCTGAATCTCGAAGAAACCGTCGCCTTGTATCGAGGCATCGAGTTCGCGGCGCGTCGGCTGCGTCTCACCGGCGACGAAATTGATCCCCGAGTTAATTTTCGGGAAGAGCGTCGGCATGCTGCCCTGCTGGCCGATGCGCGCGCGCGGGTCGGCCATGATCTCGCCGGCCGCCTGCGTGGAGAAACTGATCGTGCGCTTGCGATAGCCGGCCGTCTGACTCGACGTGATATTTTGAGACACGGAGTCCTGCCAACGCTCCAGGGCGGAGAGGGCTGAGGCACTTTGGTAGAGTCCGATGTTCATGTTCGCAGCCTCTAAAGCCAACCCTGTGCCGCGACACACCTGCATCGCGCAAGTCGCTCAATTCCAATCGACTAAACTTTTTCAAAAACTTAAGGAAAATTTTGCACGCGGCTGATTTTTGCAGGCCGGCAGCTTTTGCCGAGCACCGGCGGCGATTTCTCGGGGTCCGATTTCACCGGACTTTTCCCGGGCCGTTGCCTTCGCCAGTGAGCAGCGTCTTCTTTCGTCCTGCCTACTTATTCCATACCGTGAAGCCCGGCATCTCCCGAACCCTCGCCATCCTCGCCGCCATCATAGTCGGCGCGCTCGTGCCACAGGCGCACGCCGGGGCTTGGCTCGTGCGGTGGCTCGTAATCGGGATGCTCTTCGTCGTCTTCCTCCAGACGCGCCTCACGCGTGAATCGCTGCACCGCAGCCACGCCATGCTGTTATTAGCGAATTTCGCGATCGGCGCCGCCGCGTGGGGCGTCGGATGGCTTGTGGGCGGGCGCGAGGTCGCGCTCGCGGCGTTTTTCTGCGGCATCACGCCAACGGCGACGGCCGCACCGGTCATCACAAGTTTCCTCGGCGGGCGGGTGAGTTACGTCGTCGCCGCGTTCATGCTGTCGAACCTCATTGTGGCCGCGTTGCTGCCGGTGATGCTCCCCGTGGTGCTCGGGAGGACGACGCCCGATGCGTTTGCCGAGGTCACCCGCAGCGTCGGCGTGCTCGTCTTCGCGCCGCTTGCGCTCGCCTGGATGGTGCGCCGCGTTCACCCGGACGCCGCGCTCTGGCCGAAACGCCTCGGCAACGTGACGTTCGCCGCGTGGGTGACCGCGATCTTCCTCATCACGGCCAACGCCTCGGAGTTTCTCCGCCATCAATCGGCCCTGCCGCGCACCTTGATCCTCGAGGTCGCGGTCGTTTCACTGGTGATTTGCGTCGTGAATTTCACACTGGGCCGGGTCATCGGCGGTCGCGACTACGCCGCCGAAGCAAGCCAGTCCCTCGGTCAGAAAAACACGACCTTCACGATTTATCTGGCGATGACTTACGCGAATCCCCTCGTGGCGCTCGGCCCCACGTTTTATGTGCTGTGGCACAATCTGTGGAACTCGTGGCAACTCCACCGTCACCACCGCCGGGTCGCGCCGCCCGGTTAGCCATCCGCGGCCAACTTGGAACAGCGCGACGCTTCGACTCACTGACACCCCCGCTCAGAGCGGACGCACCCAGATATTCCGCAAGCGATCCGGCACCGAGTTCTTGTGATCTTGAAAGCGGAACGGCGCCGTTGCGGGAAACGTTCCCTTGTAGCTCGTCGCCTTCTTGTGGAGCGTCGGCCCAAGGATGGTGGTGTTATTCTGCACCACGATGCCATTGAGGATGGTCGTAATGCGCGCGGGTTCGACGACTTTGCCGCCTTCGAGACGCGGCGCAGTGAAGATGATGTCGTAAGTCTGCCACTCGCCGGCGGGACGCACCGCATTCACAAGCGGAGGCGTCTGGCCATAGACGCTACCCGCCATGCCGTCGGCGTAAGTCAGGTTATTTTCGCAATCGAGAATCTGGGTCTCGTAACGGTCCATGAAGAAGATGCCGGCGTTGCCCTTCTTCTGCGATTTACCCTCGGTTTTCGGATCGGTCTTCCACTCGAGGTGGAGCTGGCAACTCGCAAAACTCTCTTTCGTCCACACGTCGCCGCCATTCACGATGAGTTCGCCGTTTTCGATTTTCCACGGGCACGGCACGCCGGCCTTGCCGACAAACTTGTCCACGTTCTTCCCGTCAAACAGCACGATCGCATCCGCCGGGGCATCCGCCGCCGTGCGACCCGGTTTCACCACCGCCGGACGCGGACGGTCGATATCGTGCACTTTCCACTTACCGCCTTCGACAATCAGCGGTGTATCCGAGTAGCCGATCGGATAGGGATCGGCCTTGGTTTTGGTTTCGGCAGCGACCGCGGCGGCGGCTGCAAACGTGAAGAGAACGGCGGCGAGTTTCATGGAGGTAAGGTTGAGGAGTTGCCAATGCGCGGGGCGACCACGCATGAAGCCCGCCGCGCGGCCGTTGGCAACAGCGCTTTGGCCTCGCCGACTGCGTCCCCGCGCTGCGCATTTCTTTCGGTGGACTCGGGCAAGAAATGCGCGGAATTTGGCCGCGTCCGAGATTGCCCACCCCGCTGGCCCGACCTTTGCTAAAAGTCCGCGCGCTCACGCCGCCTCTGCCTCCCGACCTACGCTCCCTCACTCATGCCTTCCCTCGCCGCCACCTCCGCCTCCGTCGATTCCGATGGCCAGCTCCTCGCCTACCTCAATCTGAAGCTCCGCGAGATCGGCCAACCCGGCGTGCCGCTCGCCGCCGGCTCCACGGACGGCCTCGCGCCCCTCGTCGACCACTTCTTGGCCATCAGTCGGGAAAAAGACCGCGCACTCACACGCCATCTCTGCCCGGTCGACCAGCGTATCCAGAACTTCCTCTACGACTACCTCGACGGCCACGCCGAGGTCCCGCGCGTCCCCGCCACCACGCTCGTGCTCGACCGCCCCGGCCTCGCTCGCGTGCTCTCCTTGCCACCCGGTCGCGATTCCCACCAGAGCGACATCCTGTCGTCGTTCCGCGTGCGGCAGGGCGTGCTCCACAACCCCCGCTCCGACCGCCGGACGACCTCCGGCATCTTTCACGTCACCGAGGGTGGCCTGCCGATTCCCGACGATAAAAAAGCCGTGCCGCCCGCCGTGTTTGCCCGCCTCCTCGCGCACGCCTTTAATCCCCCCGCCGAATTCCTCCGCCTGCCCTTCACCGCCGGCGCCGCGCAACCCGCCGAGTGCTTCGTCTCGCTCTACCTGCGCCCCGTCGTGTGCCCCGCCGTGCCCGGCTTCACGCCCCAACGCGCCATGGAGACGCGTTTCTTCATCCCCGGCGCACTCGTGGCGAATCTCGACTTTATCGAGCGCATCTTCGGCAACGCCGGCGACCCGCACCTTCCGGAAAACGACGCCGCTCTCGATCCGCAGACGTGGTCCGGGCACACCGGCTGCATCATCATCGCGCCGCATCTCGGACGTCTCACCAAAAAGGAACTCGGCCTGCCTTCCATCGACGCAGCCACCCCGCGCCAGATCCGCGACGGCATGTGCTGGCAGAAACCTGAGGAACTCTACAACGACGGCTCCGCCTTCAAACTCACCGCGCGCGACGCCTCCGGCGTCATCGTCACCTTCATTTCCGACAACTATTTCGGCTACTGCAAAAAAGAGGTGAAGACCCAGCTCAGCTACGCCGCTAACCTCCTCGGCCGTTGCGAGGAAGAGCACGCCGGCGGCGCCATCGTCTTCCCGAGCTACGACCTCGGCGAAGATTTCCAGCTCAGCAAACACCTCCACATCGTCGACCACACGTTTGCCGAGGCCCTCGAACAACTCGGCGACCGCGCCGTGCTCCAGCCCGGCGGCTGGGCGCGCGACCGCCATTTTTCCGACATCTGCTATGTGCCCGACGGCGCGTATTTCGATCTCCGCAAACAGCGCATCACGTGGGCCCTCCCCGCCGATTCGTCTCTCGCCGACGCCCGCAACACCGTCGCACCCGAGCACGCCATCAAACTCCTGCCCGGCCAGACCTACGTGCTCCCGTCCGGCTACAAGATCGACATGGTCAAACCCGACGAGGGCCGCCGCTGGCGCCTCCGCGGCACCACCGCCGAGGGTGTCCTCTGCCACAAACCTTGCACCGTTTCCGGCGGCGGCAAATCCGAGATTTCCAAATCCATCGCCGACGCCGAATTCACCGGCCCGGTTTTCATCAACGATTTCGCCAGCGACTCCGGCCTCGTCGATTCGATCCTCTTCCGCGAATACGGCCACCGCTTCCGCGATCCCGCGCGCAACAAGACCCACGGCCGCCCCCTCCTCAGCGCCGAGCGCTCCCTCGGCTCCGTCGTCAAACTCCTCAGCTGGAATCCCGACTACACCGAGGAATATAACGAGTGGCTCGGCACGATCCCGCGCTACATCCGCGACATCGTTCTCATCATCAAACGCGCCTACAAACCCGAGTGGGGCACCGACTGGCGGCGTCACTACAGCGTCGATACGATCAACGGCCGCCCCGGCAACGAGCTGAAGTATCATCGCGAAAAAATCCTCACGCACTACCTCCGCGTCGGCTTCACGCCCGACGGCAGCTGGCGCACGTTCACGTTGCGCAAAGATTTTCTCCCCGCCGTCAAAATTCAGGCCGAGGACGACATCACCGCCTCTGTGGTCGTGCCCCGTTCCGCCCTCACCGGCCTCCCCGCCACCACCAAAGGCGACGCCTCGCTGAAATTCGTCCACAACTGCGAACTCCAGCTCTTCCAACGCCCCGACGACGCCATCGTGCGCGGCTACGACAAACGCACCGAGCGCGACTTCTCCCGCCCCGGAAATTTCTTCTCAAACTACGAACCGCTCTCCCGCGCCAATGCCCAGGACATCGTCGAAGCCACCCTCGGCTTCGATGCGTTCACCGATCCCGTGCGCGCCATCTTCCGCGCCTTCGTCGAGACCGGCGGCCCTGCTTACCTCGCCTCCCCCGCCCACCCGCGCATTGTCGACGGCAAGCCCTCGAAAAACCCGCGCTACCTTCAAAACCGCCCGGACCTCGAAGACCCGCGCACCACTTACCTCTCTCTCACCGGCGCCCAGCTCTACCGCCGCATACCCGCGGGCGGCTCCGTCCCCTTCCCGGTCGGCGCCGTCCTCATGGGCCGTCGCCAAAATCCCCCCGAGCCCGGCGTGCGCGCCCTCTGCGTCTACGGCCCAATCCACTATCAGGAGTTGCCCGAAGCGTTCATGGATTTGATCGCCAGCCTCACTGGCAAATCCCCCTCGACCACCGGCGCAGGCTCCGAGGGCGCCCTCACCAAAGGCCCCTTCAACGCCCTCCCGCCCATCCACGATCTCAACGCGGCCTTCGTTTCGTTCGCCCTCACCGATCTGCCCATTTTCTGCTCCGCCGCCGGCTGGGTCGGCCCGAAATACCGCGTCGATCACGACATCTCGCTCCTCATCCCCGAGCTCTGGTGCCGCATGTCACCCGAGGAACGCACGCCCCAATTCCTCATCGCCCACGGCTATCTCGAACGCTGCACCGATTGGTCGCACGATCACAAACCTGTCCTCGCGAGCCGTCTCGGCTGGCGCATCACCGACAGTTTTGTGCGCACGTTCTGCGGCCGCATCCTCGGCAACCCGAACACCCTCTTCGGCGAGCCGCTCCTGCGCCCCGAGAAACAAGATCCCGCTATCTTCGCCGACGGCATGGAAAACATCGTCACCGCCATGCGCGCCGCCGCCACGAGCTACTTCGCCGACGGCTCCATCGAGCAAGCCGTCCCACCGCTCCGCGCCCTCCTCCACCTCATGCGCGACGGCACGTGGGAAGGCCGCGGCGCCGACGCTCCCGAATTCCGCGCCCTCTTCACGCGCGAAGCCGTCCTCACCAGCGATTGGTATCGTGCGCGCCTCGCCGCCCAGCAGCAGCGCGACACCCGCCACTGGGAAACGCAGGCCGGCTACCTCGAAAAATTCCTCGCGCGCACCAACTACGCTGACGTCGCCGCGAAACTCGGCATCGCTGGACGCCTCGCCGCCACCGAAGCCGCCGCCGCCACCACCCGCGCCCCCGGCTACCTCGAGTCCCTCGCCGGCACCCTCGGCGTGGATCCCGCCTTGGTCGCGAAGTAGGCAAACCGCGCACACGAGCCGCCGTTCCCACCCACCGGAGCGGCGGTTTTCCAGCCGCCGACCTCCGCGTTATTGGCGCGTGCGAAGCGCCCGACCGGGTCCGCGCGACCCCGCCGTTTTGAGATGGAATGCCGCGCCCCGTCGCCGCAGCGTCCCGTTCTCCAAAAGCCGCCACCACGCACGCCACCGCATGATCACCT
>CALRZR010000350.1:0-6456 GCA_943372705.1 Opitutus sp. GAS368
CCGACAAACTTGTCGCCGAAGCCCGCAACGATCTCGTCAAGCTCTTCGCCGAACTTGGCGTCGAAGCTGTCATGCTCGATCCTGCCGCGACCAAACTCGGTGGCGTCGAGACCCACGCCGACGCGCGCAAGTGTGCCGATCTTTTTCGCCAGCACCGCGACCGCATCTCCGGCGTCCTCGTGTGCCTGCCCAACTTCGGCGACGAAAAGGGCGTCGCCGATACGCTCAAGCTCGCCGGCCTCAATGTCCCCGTCCTTGTCCAGGGTTACCCCGACGATCTCGACCGCCTCGACGTCATCCGGCGCCGAGACGCGTTCTGCGGGAAAATTTCGGTCTGCAACAATCTCCGCCAAGCGGGCATTGCCTACACGCTCACCACGAAACACGTCGTCCACCCGCTGGACGCGTCGTTCCGCACCGACCTCAAGAACTTCATCGCCGTCGCCCGCGTCGTGCAGGGCCTGCGCAAGGTCCGCATCGGCGCCGTCGGTGCGCGTCCCGGTGCTTTCAATACGGTGCGCTATTCTGAGAAGATTCTCGAGCGCCACGGCATCAGCGTCACCACGGTGGATCTCTCGGAGATTCTCGGGGCCGCCGGAAAAATCGGCGACGGTGACAAACGTCTCGTGGCTAAAGTTGACGAGATCAAGGCCTACGCCAACGCGACCGCCGTCCCGCCGGCGAAGCTCCATCAGATGGCTCGTCTCGGTCTTGTGCTCGACGACTTCGTTGCGGCCAACCACCTCGATGCGACGGCGATCCAGTGCTGGACGTCTTTGCAGGCCAACCACGGCTGTAACGTCTGCACCTCGATGAGCATGATGAGCGAAAATCTCCTGCCCAGTGCGTGCGAGGTCGACGTCACCGGCGTGCTCACCATGTATGCGATGCAACTCGCGTCCTCCTCCCCGAGCGCGCTCGTCGATTGGAACAACAACTACGGCACCGATCCCGACAAGTGTGTGCTCTTCCACTGCGGCAACTGGGCGAAGTCATTTCTGCCCGACATCAAAATTCTCAACGCCCCCATCCTCGGCTCCACCCTCGGCGTCGAGAACACCTGGGGTGCCCTCGATGGCCGCACGCCCGCCACGCCGTTGACCTACGGTCGGATCACGACCGATGACGCTGCGGGCAAGATCCGCACCTACGTCGGTCAGGGTGAGTTGACGAACGACGAGCTCAAAACCTTCGGCAACCGCGCCGTGGCCCACGTGCCGAAACTCCAGAAACTCATGCACCATGTGTGTCGCGAGGGCTTCGAACATCACGTCGTGATGAATTCCTCCCACACCGCCGGGATTCTCGCCGAGGCGTTCGAGCGCTATCTCGGCTGGGAAGTTTACCATCACGCCGCCCCGCAGGACTAACATGCCCACCGACCGCGAGCTCGCGCTCAAATCCCTCCACTACCGGCGCAATATTCTGCGTTGGATTAAGCACGCCGGGGCCGGCCACACCGGCGGCAGTTTGTCCTGCGTCGATATTCTGAACGTGCTTTACAACCGGATACTCCGGGTCACGCCGGCGACGGCCCGAGATCCCCGGCGCGACCGGTATATCCAGAGCAAAGGTCACAGCGTGGAGGCGCTTTTTGTCGTCCTTGCCGACCGTGGATTTTTTCCGGAGTCGGACCTCGAAACCCTCTGCGGTTATCAGTCCGACTACGTCGGCCATCCGACGCGCCACGTGGCAGGCGTCGAGCAAAACACCGGCGCGCTCGGGCACGGTCTTCCCCTCGCGGTCGGCACCGCGCTCGCCAGCAAACTCGACGACGCCGGCTTCCGTGCTTTCACGCTGCTCGGAGACGGCGAACTCGCCGAGGGTTCCAACTGGGAGGGCGCGCTGGCCGGCGCCCACTACCGATTGGACAACCTCACGGTCATCATCGACTGCAACACGCTGCAGATCACCGGCCGCACCAAAGATGTGATGAACCACGAACCGCTCGCCGAGAAGTGGGCTGCTTTCGGCTGGGCTGTGCGCACCGTCGACGGTCACGACCTCGCCGCTCTGACCGCCGCTTTGGAAAAACCGCTCGAGGCCGGCAAGCCCTCGTGCGTGATCGCGCGCACTACGAAGGGCAAAGGCGTCAGCTTTATGGAAGACGTCGGCAAGTGGCACCACGGCGTGCCGAATGACGATGAGTTTGCCCGCGCCAACGCCGAGCTCGACGCAGCCCTCGCCAATCTTTCGGGAGGTGCCGCATGAGCGCCCCCGCCCCCTCCATGTATTCTCCGGCCGCCAAAGCCGTCGCAGAAAAACTCGGCCTCAAGATGGGCCGCGCCAACCTTGAGGAGTTCGCCGACACGCTCCTCGCACTCGCCCGGGCCGACCGCAACATCCTCGCCGTCACCAGCGACTCGCGCGGCTCCGGCAAGCTCGGGCCCTTCGGTCAGGCGCTCCCGAAACAAATCGTCGAAGTTGGCATCGCGGAGCAAAACCTCGTCGGCATCGCCGCGGGCCTCGGCTCCTGCGGGAAAAACGTCTTCGCCGTTTCTCCGGCCTGTTTCCTCACCGCACGTTCCTTGGAGCAGGTCAAAAACGACATCTGCTATTCCGATCATCCGGTGACGATTGTGGGCATCAGTTCCGGTGTGAGTTACGGAGCCCTCGGCACCACGCATCACTCGTTGCACGACTTCGCCGTCATGCGCGCCATCAACAACCTCACGATCGTCGCCCCCGCCGACAATTTTGAGACCCGCGAAGCCGTGAAAGCCGCCGCCGCGTCGCGCACTCCCGTTTATCTCCGTTTCGGCAAGGCCCCGCTTTACACGCTGCCAGCAACCGACGCCGCGCCCTTTGCATTGGGCCGCGCCCGCGTCCTTCGTGCGGGCTGCGACGTCGCGTTTCTCGCGACGGGCGAGACCGTCATTCACGCGCTGCTCGCCGCTGCGTGTCTCGAAGTGACCGCCGGTTTGACCTGCCGCGTCGTGAGTTTGCCGACTTTGAAACCGCTCGATTCCGCCGCCGTGCTTTCCGCGGCGCGGGAGTGTCGTGCGGTGATCACGACCGAGGAACACATGGTGAACGGTGGTCTCGGCGAAGCCGTCGCGGGCAGCATCGCCCAAGCCGGTATCGGCACCCGTTTCAAAATCGTAGGTATCCCCGACGAATACACGGTGACCGGTAGCCAGGCGGACATCTTTCGGCACTACGGCCTGACGATGGAAGGCCTCTCTGCCACTGCGCTGGAACTGCTGCGGCATCCCTGAGCCATGCCGTTGTTTCTCGCTCTCGACCAAAGCACCTCGGCGACGAAAGCGCTGCTCTTCGATGCCGACGGGCGCGCGCTCGATCGGGAAGCGCGTGACCATCGCCAACATTATCCCCAGCCGGGTTGGGTCGAACACGACGCCGAGGAAATTTGGCAAAATACGCTGACGGTCCTTTCGACCCTGCTCGCGCGTCACGCGCCACGCCGCGGGGAAATCGCCACGCTCAGCATCACAAACCAACGCGAGACGATCGTCGTTTTTGATCGGACCACCGGGCGGCCGTTGCATCGGGCAATCGTGTGGCAATGCCGCCGCGGCGATGCGTATTGCGCCGAGCAGGCGACCGCGGGGCACGACCCGTTCGTGCATGCCCGCACGGGACTCAAGCTCGATGCTTACTTCTCCGCCTCGAAGCTGCAGTGGATGGTGCGGCATCATCCCGATTTGCGCGCGCGCCTCGCCGACGGCTCGGCATTGATCGGCACGATCGACACCTACCTCATTTATCGACTCACCGCGGGTGCGGTGTTTGCCACCGACCACACCAATGCCAGCCGCACCCTGCTTTTTGACATCGCACGACTCCGTTGGGACGACGAACTGTGCGCACTTTGGGAGGTGCCCCCAAAGGCTTTGCCCGAAGTGCGCGAAGGCTGCGCCCAATTCGGCGAAACCTCTCTTGAGGGATTGCTGGACCGGCCGTTGCCGATTCGCGGTGTGATGGGCGATTCGCAAGCGTCGCTCTTCGCCCAACGTGGTTACGCGCCCGGCTCGGCGAAAGTGACCTTTGGCACGGGATCGTCGTTGCTTCTGAATATTGGCGATCAACCGCGACTCTCCGGGAACGGCGTGCTGACTGCACTCGCTTGGGTGCACGGCGGGAAACCCACCTACGCCTTCGAGGGTATCGTCATTTCCTCTGCGTCGACGCTCACTTGGTTGCGGGATCAGATGGGTCTGGCGCCCGACGTGGGGGCAATCGAGCAACTCGCCCTTGAGGTGCCCGACAATGGCGGTGTCTACCTGGTGCCGGCTTTTACCGGCCTTGGACTCCCGCACTGGCGGCCCGACGTGCGCGCGCTCATAACCGGTCTCAGCAGCCACAGCAGCCGACACCATATTGCGCGGGCGGCCTTTGAATCCATTGCCTACCAAATTCGCGATGCGCTCGAGGCGATGCGTCTCGAGGCGGGTGTGGAGCTTGGTTCGCTGCACGCCGATGGCGGGCCGACCGCGAGTCGCTTCCTGATGCAATTCACCGCCGATCTGGTCGGCGTTAATTTGCGAGTAGCGACGATGGCGGACTGTTCTGCGCTTGGCGCCGTTATGGCCGCACAGATCGGACTGGGCTGGCCGGCCGGTGCCGAAAAAACAGATACGCCGGAAGGCTCCGACATCGAATATCGGCCGGCCATGTCCGCGGAAAACGTGAAGCATCTCTACCACGGCTGGCAGCACGCGCTCCTTCAGGCGATGGCCGTGGGGTAATCCGTCCACGATCGGATGCATGACCATCTCCGCTCGCGATTGGGCACCTGCAGAAAGAGCGAGACGTCGACCCGCGTAAGTTGCGTGATCGGCATCCGGAGGTCGTTGGCGATTACGCTCGGTGTCGTGCTGAGACGAAGATAGGGCGCTCTAGAAACTGGCTGTTTCGCGGTGCTCCGTGCGCCGACCGTTTCGCGAGGACTGTATGAGTCACGGTGCCGTGGCCCGTTTTACGCGCTTTTCGGGACCCATCTTAAATTTTTCCGAGAGCGCGTCGCTCTTCTCGAGTGTTGGCGCCGTCCACCCTATCCCGGGCAAGCTCCTCGGTCCCACGGTCCGTGACGAACGGGCAGGTAGAATGCGGTGGGCTCTGCGCAGCGCTTCGCAGCGCGGTGCGGCTATTTGTCGGCGGCTACGAGCGGGAATTCCGACACCCGCAGGCGGGTCGCGCCGTAGGGAATGAGCTCGACCGTCGTGACCGGCGTATTCACCGCCACTGGACTTTGGGGAACGGGAGCTGCGCTGGCGCCTTTCATTCCCCATGTGGGGACCAGGCGAGCCTTCATCTTAAGCGTGATCGGAACGTCGCCGGTCCAAGGCGAGAAATCGGTCGCGCCCCGGAGCCAGACGGGCTCGTCCTTGCGGGCGAAGGGCAAATCACCAATCGGTCCGCGCACAATTTCGCACTCGGGTTTCGCGGAATCGATCGCGAGGCCGTAGTTCCACGGGGTCGTCGGATCGATGTGCCAGTTGACTACGCCGACAGGGTTTTTCGTCGTCGCGCGGCGGAGTTCCTTGATGTCGATTTTCTTGAACGCCTGGCCGATCTTCAGCGAGAAGACCAACGGGCCACGCACGACGGAAACCGCGTTGTTCATGCGACGTTCCGTGCGGACCCGCGGATTGAAGTCGATGCGCACGGAGTCGCCGTCTTTCCAGCTGCGCTGGAGCTTTACCAAGGTGCCGGCTTTCGGCCGGATGGCGGTGGCGCCGGCGACCGTCACGTTGGCCTCATCGGCCCACGCGGGAATGCGGAGGTAGAGGGGGAATTCGACGGGGCTGGCGGTGGCTACGGTGAGTTTCACCGTGTCGCCGAACGGATAGTCGGTTTCCTGGCGCACCGTGACCTCACGGCCGTCGGCGACCTTGGCCTTCACGACGGCCGGGCCATAGGCCATGGTCACCAGGCCGCGGTCACCGGTCGCCATCCATAAATGTTGGATGTAGTTGGGAAACGGCGAGTGCATGTTGGACAGGCAGCACGGATAGTTCGGAGTGAAGCCGAAAATATTCGATTGGTCGTTGTTGCCGTGCCACGTGCGTTTGTCGACCGACACGAGCACCTGGTTCGCCTGTTGGTCGTATTGGTGCGCCCACCAGTCGCCGGTGCAGGTGCCCGGAACGGAGTTGAACACGAGTGTTTCGATGCGGTCCGCGAAGGCCGGATCGCCTAGCGCCTCCAGATTTTTCACGAGCGAGTAGACGAACTCGGTCACGCTGCACAGTTCGCTGCCCTGGGTGGGCGACAGGCCCGAGAGATATTCGTCACCGTTCCAGCGCCCGCCGACTTGTCCGTGGAGAGCGTCGAGCTTGGCCATGCCGGAGTAAACCGCGTCGATGTAGCTCCGGTCGCGCGAGAGCAGATAATACATAACCGGATACTGAACGGACTGGGTGACATCGACGATGTGCTGCGATGGCGTGCGTTCGCTTTCGTAGAAATCACGGTAGTAATCGACGCAGTTTT
>CALRZR010000351.1:0-6377 GCA_943372705.1 Opitutus sp. GAS368
ACACCTCACGCCCAACACCCTCGCGCATCCCACCCGCATGCTCACGGACCCCACCCGAGCCGTCTTCCTCAGCTACGCGTCACAAGACGCGGAAGCCGCGCAGCTCATTTGCGACACCCTGCGCGCCAGCGGCGTTGCGGCGTTGGCCCCCACACGTCCAAACGACCTTGGCGGACGTGCTCGCCGCTCAAACCCACTCCACCCTCAGAACCCCGATGTCTTTTACCGCGTGGTCGGTGTGGTAGGTCACGATCAAGTCGTCGATCAGCAACACGTGATACAACACCCCATCGCTATCCCGCTCGAAATAGTCACCCTCCCGCAACGGAGTCGCTTTCAGCGTCTCCAACCGAGCCACCATGCGGCGCTGCACGACCGGCCGGCTCGCCACCAATTCCGCCAGCACGTCCACGCCGATACTCAGCGTGTAATCAGCCGGCATTCTCCGCGCCGTTTAGTTTGGCCAAAACCGCTTTCACCTCGGCGAGATCATAACTATTCCCGGCCACCATTTCTCGATTGCGACGCGCGAGTTCCTGCCGGTTGGCTTCTGATTCCACGCGCAAACTATGACGGACATAGGTCTCCAACTTGCGCTTTTCCTCCACGTTTAGCTCGTCGAGCTGCGGCTTGATTTCCGTGAATGTCATGCTCCCAACGATGCCGACCACTCCTGCCCGCTCAAGGCAAATGCCGCCTGCGCCTCATCGCGACCCGGCCACGACTAGACAATCAATCGGAGTAGTCTGCGTGTGACCTCCGCCGAAAACAAAGCCGTCTTCCTCAGCTACGCGTCCCAAGACGCGGAAGCCGCGCGGCGCCTCTGCGACACCCTGCGCGCGAGCGGCGTCGAGGTGTGGTTCGATGCCGACGGCGGACTCGAACACGGCGACGAGTGGGACGCCAAGATCCGCCGCCAGATCAAAGAGTGCGTGCTCTTCATCGCCGTCATCTCGGCCAACACCCAGGCGCGCCACGAAGGCTACTTCCGCATCGAGTGGGACCTTGCCGCCGAGCGCGCCCGCGGCATCGCCAGCGGTGTGCCGTTCATTTTGCCCGTCGTCATCGACGACACCCGCGAACCCGACGCCCTCGTGCCGGACCGTTTCCGCGCCGTGCAATGGACCAAGCTCCGCGCTGGCGAAGTCCCACCCGAGGTCCAGCAGCGTTTCCTCAAACTTTGGTCGCATCGCACCGGCGTATTGAAACACGAAGCGACTCGTTCCGAGTTGGAGCCGGGACGCCCCCGTCCCGGAAAAAGCGACGAGGGCGTCGTGTCACCAACGCAGGCGAGCACACGTCGTGGCCGATTGGCCGCACTCGGTGCCGCCGCGATCATGGTGGTCGCGTTGGCAATTTGGCAGCCGTGGAAAACCGCGCGTCCGTCTGCCGCGCCGATCGCCGTGTCGCCAGAAGTGGCGGAGTTGCTTTCGCGGACCTGGAAACTGATCGACAATCCTGACGTCGGTCGCGCGGATTTGGAAGCGGCGGAGGAACTTTGTAAGCGCGCGGCGACACTGGATCCAACGAGTCCTTCGGTGCTGGCGACGTGGTCCCACGTCGACGCGTGGTTCATCATGCTGAGCTTCGATGATGGTGCCCCCCGCCGTGAGGCGGCACGCGCACGGGTGTTGCGCGCGGTGCAGATGGCGCCACGGGCTTTCGAGACGCGTCTGGCGCTCGCGAATTTTCAGGTGCGCGATGCCAACTACCAAGCGCCCGCTAACGCCGTGGAAATAGAAACCACGTTGCGCGCGCTCCTGCGAGAACGGGAAGGCAATCCGCATGCCCTGCGCGCACTCGGATTGTTGCAGCGGTTCACGGGGAAGGTCGCAGAGTCGCGCCGGACTTTCGAAGAACTGGCGCGGAATCCTGAATTCGCGGCGATCGCGTGGTGCGAAATCGCTTACATGCACGCACAAGCGGGCGATTTCCGCGCCGCGGAGGAAGCAGTGGATGCCTCGCTGGCGCGGCAACAGATCTTCTGGAGCCTCAAACTTAAAATCTCGCTGCTGTTGGAGTGGCACGGCGACAGCGAGCGGGCAAATGCCCTCGTTGCGCGGTTGCCAAGCGAGTCGCTCCGCGAGGATCATGGGTTCTTGACTGCGTTGTCGGTGCACACCGCGCGACGCGACGGCCAGGCGATCCTGCGGTTGCTGGAAAACACGCCGCGCGAATGGGTGCCCGGGCCTATGCAGGGACCCAAGGCTGCGTTCGCGGCGCTGGCCTACAACTTCCTCGGTCGGGAGCAGGCCGCCGCGCTCCAGCGCAACGCTGCGTTGCGGCTGGTCGATCAGCGTTTAGCCGAGACTCCCAACTCGCTGAATCTGCTGTCTTGGAAAGCTTGGCTGACGGCTTTCGACGGCAATGTAGAGGAATCCGGTCGTTTGTTTCGGCTGCTGGGAGAATTGCGTAATAGACCGGATTTCGACCTGGTGATGGCGCACGTCGTCCTGAAGCAGTTTGACGTCGCAATCGACGTCCTTGAGCAGCTGGAGAAGGAGCCGAAGGTAGTGTTGACGGCAGCCACGCTTCGCAACGCATGGTATTTAGACCCGCTCCGCCGCCAGCCTCGGTTCCAAGCATTACAAGCACGGCTTGACTCGAATCCTCGGTCCTCGCCCACCGGCAAAACAGCGTCAGCTGGAGCCGCCGTCATCAACGAAAAATTCGTCGCGGTGCTGCCGTTCGCCAACAAGAGCGACGACAAGGCCGACGAGTCTTTTTCCGACGGCATCAGCGAGGAACTCGGCGTCGTGCTGGGCAAGGTGACTGGTCTGCGGATGGCGGGATGGAATTCCTCTCTCTACTATAAGGGCAAGACTGTCAGGGAGGCCGAGATCGCCCAAAAGCTCGGCGTCACGCATATCGTCAGCGGCTCGGTCCGGAGGAACGGCACGGAAGTGCGCATCATTGCCCGGCTCGTCAATGCCGCCGACGGGATCGAACTATGGTCCGACAGCTTCACGCGTAAACCGAAGGATATCTTCGCCGTCCAAGACGAGATTGCGGGGCTGATCGCCGAGAAGCTTACGCTCAAACTCGGCGTGGATGCGCGTCGTTCGCGCGCCGTCAACCCCGAGGCCCACCGCCTCGTCCTCGAAGGTCGCCACTTCTGGAACCAGCGCAACGACGACGGCTTCGCCCGCGCGGAAGCCGCGTTTCTCAAGGCCATCGATCTCGATCCGACCTTTCCTGAGGCGCACACGGGGCTCGCCGGGGTCTACGTCGTTCGCGGAACCTATCAAACCATGGAAAATTCGGCGCGCGAGATCGTGGAGGATTTTCGTCGGGCCCGCCTCGCCGCCACCAAAGCAGTCGCACTCGGACCCGACCTCGCCGAGGCCCATGCCGTCCTTGGCTACACCTTGTTCAATCAGGGCGAGAGGACGGCGGCCGGGCATGAGTTCGCAAAAGCGCTGACGTTAAATCCCAACTCTGCCGCCACCTTCACTTGGTCCGGCGTAGCGGCGAGCGTGAGCGGACGGCTCGATACTGCGCTCGCCAGCTACGCGAAAGCGGCAACGCTCGATCCGCTCTGGTTCATCAATCTCCACATGTATGCGGAGGCACTCCTTTATGGGGCCCGCTACGAGGAAGCCTTGCGGATCGCCGAACACGCCGCCGCCCTGCGCAGCGACACGTTCATCCCCAATCTCGGTCTCCGTGCGCGGATTCTCTACGCCCTCGGCCGCACCACCGAAGCAGTGGCGGTGGCGCGAACCATCCGGACCCAACTCCGCCTCGACACCCGCTGGACTGCCGACGCCCAGGCCATCTACGTCCTGCGTCAGTGCGGAGAAGTGAAGGAGGCCGCCGACTTTGCGGTCGAAGCTCTCCGTCAGCTCGAAGCCAAGAGCCCGACCCGGGCACACATCTTTGCCGCGCTGGGAAATCTTGACGAAGCGCTGCCGACAATCGGCGGCACCAGCATGACGATGCGGCGCTACCTGCTGTGGGATCCGATCTGGGCCCCTTGGCGAGACGACCCGCGCTTCCACGCCGCGCTCGCCCAACTCGGCTGTGCCGAGGACTACAAAGTCGCCCGCGAAACCCTCGCCCGCCTGAAGAAAGAATCGGAGGCGAAGAAATGACCTCCGCCGAATACAAAGCCGTCTTCCTGAGCTACGCGTCCCAAGACTCCGACGCCGCCCGGCGCATTTGCGACACCCTGCGCGCGAGCGGCGTCGAGGTGTGGTTCGACGCCGACGGCGGACTCGAACACGGCGACGAGTGGGACGCGAAGATCCGCCGCCAGATCAAAGAGTGCGTGCTCTTCATCGCCGTCATCTCGGCCAACACCCAGGCGCGCCACGAAGGCTACTTCCGCATCGAGTGGGAACTCGCCGCGCAGCGCGCGCTGGGCATCGCCAGCGGCGTGCCCTTCATTTTGCCCGTTGTCATCGACGACACCCGCGAACCCGACGCCCTCGTGCCGGACCGTTTCCGCGCCGTGCAATGGACCAAGCTCCGCGCCGGCGAAGTCCCGCCCGACGTCCAACAGCGTTTCCTCAAACTCTGGTCGCATCGCACCGGCTTATTGAAACACGAAGCGACTCGTTCCGAGTTGGAGCCGAGCCGCCCCCGTCCGGGATCACGCGACGAGGGCGTCGCATCCCCAACCGAAACTCCGCAGGTGGGCCGCCGCGTCCCTGCGGCGGCATGGATCGCCGCAGCGGCATTGGCGCTCCTCGCCGGCGGATATTTTTTCGCGACACGTCCGTCGGAGTCTCCGGCGCCTGCGGTGCAGAATGCGGGCGCCGGAACGCGCCCGCCCACCTCCCCGCAGCCCCTGTCCCCCGTGCCGAAGCGGGGCGTAAAATCTATCGTGGTGCTGCCGTTTGAAAATCTGAGCGACGACAAAGTGCGCAACTTCGCCGACGGCATGCATGAAGATGTGATTACAAATCTGTTTCTCATTCGCGGGTTGAGCCCGGTGCCGCGCGCAACCGCGATGAGCTATCGCGGAACAAAGAAAACCATGCGCGAGATTGCCGAGGAACTCGGTGTCGCCCATGTGCTGACCGGCACGGTGCGCCGCGCCGAAAACAAAGTGCGCATCACAGGCACGTTGATCAATGCGCGCGCCGACGAAGCAATCTGGACAAAATCCTACGACAAAGAGCTTACCGATGTTTTCGGCATTCAGTCGGAACTCGCCCAGGCAATCGCCGCGGAACTCAAAACCACGCTCTCGCTCGAGGAGCGCTCGCTGGTGTCTCGCCGGGCCACCGAACACCCGGCCGCCTACGATCTTTTCCTGAAAGCCAGACAGGAACGGAACAACGCCACCGGCGGGGGAAAGTCCACGCTCGATCGGCAAATCGGCTGGCTCGAGGCCGCGGTCGCACGCGACGCCGGGTTTGCGACGGCGTGGGCCTATCTCGGCCGCGCACACGGGCTCTACTATCGGAACAATCACGATCACTCCGCCGCCCGCCTCACCTTAGCCCGCAACGCGATCGACACCGCCCTGCGACTCGCGCCCGATTCCCCGGAGGTGATGCAGAATGCCGGAGACTACTACATGTTTTGTTTTCGCGACCATGCGCGCGCCACGGAGGCGTTTGAGAACGTGGCGCGGCTTCAGCCCAATTCGTCGCAGCCGTGGTTCAGCCTGGCGAACGTGCAGCGCGCACAGGGAAAATGGCTGGAAGCCTGGGCCAACTATAGGAAAACCACGGATCTCGACCCGGCGTTCATCGACGGTTGGTCGCAATTATTCCACCTCGCCGTGGCCGGCCGGCGGTTTGCGGATGCCCGCACCGCCGCGCAGCGTATCGCTGATCTCCGGCGGGCGATCGCTTCGCCCGAAGCGCGCGACCTCCCCAATGGCTTCGACGCGCAGGCTGCGAGGGTGTCGTTTTGGGAAGCAGGTTCGACGCGCGAGGTTGAGGCCTTGGCACGCCGGGTGGAGGCGGATTCACGCGCCGCCATTGAGGCGCAGTCTCTACGGGTGGCCTTCGCGGCGGAAACCGGTGACGATGCCGAAGTCGTCCGGCTCGACCGCGTGCGGCCGGCGACGGACGCCGTTGGGGTGTTGCGGGTCGCAACGGCCCTGATGAATTTAGGCCGGCGTGAAGAGGCCGTAGCAAAAATCGGCGACCTGCCGGTGCAATTGCGCTCCCGGCTAGCGCTCCAGCCCGACAACGACTCGATTTGGGGACAGTTGGGCCGGCTCGAAGCTGTCTTGGGCAACAAGGACGAAGCGCTCCGCTGCGCACGCGAGCGGATCGCGCGCATACCGCTGGCGCGCGATCGCTGGGGAGGAACACTCGGCGAAATGGACCTCGCCTTTGTTTACACTTGGACGGGCGAAACGACCAAGGCGGTCGACGCCTATAGGCAAATGCTCTCGGCTCCGGTGGCGCAAGGCT
>CALRZR010000352.1:0-6359 GCA_943372705.1 Opitutus sp. GAS368
ATTCCGCGGGGTAAAACATCGTCGTCTCCACAATCTCGGTGCTGACGGTGTCGAGGGATTTCTGGACCTCTTCGAGAAACTCGTGGAGGCCGTGTTCCTGGAGCACGTCGGTGATGGTGAGCGACTGAAGATCGGCGAGGAGGCGGCGCGAGGCGCGGCCGGCTTCGGTGCGCGGGCGGGTGCCGGATTCGCCGAGAATGCGGCGCAGAAAATCATCGACGCGGGCGACGCAGAAGTGGAGCGAGCGCGGGAAGGAATCGGAGAAGATGAGGAACTCGGCGACTTTCCACGGGAGAATTTCACTCACGTAGAAGCGGCGGTAGGCCTCGAGGGCGCTGGCGGAGCGGAGGACGGCCTGCCACTGCGCGGTGTCGACGGCGCCGCCCACATCGGACGCGGTCGGGAGGAGGATGTGATATTTCACATCGAGGATGCGCGTGGTTTTGTCGGCGCGTTCGATGTATTTGCCGAACTCGATGAACTCCCAGCCCTCGCTGCGCGAGTAGGTGGACTCGGTGAGGCCCTGGAAGAGGTGGGCGCTGCGCTTGATGGCGTTGAAAAATTCACCGGCGCCGCCGGCGGCCCAGATTTCCTTCGAACTGCGATCGTGGAGATAGAGGTAGAGCTCGTTGATGGTCTCCCACATCTCGGCGGAGATCTGGTCGCGGATCATGCGGGCGTTTTCGCGCGCGGAGTTGACGCAGGAGCGGATGGAGTTCGGGTTGCGAACGTCGAAGGCGAAGAACTCGGTGACGTTGCGGCTGTCGGCGATCTCGTAGTGTTTTTCGAAGAGTTCTTCGTCGCCGGAACTGAGGAGAATGGAGCCCCAGTGCTCTTGAATGGTGGTGTCGGTGAAGCCCTGAAAATCGAGGAGGAGCTGGAGGTTGACGTCGAGGAGGCGCGCGAGGTTTTCGGCGCGCTCGATGTAGCGGCTCATCCAGTAGAGCGAGTGCGCGACGCGCGAAAGCATCACGGTGGCCTGCGGGCGCGGGGAAGGAGTTTTTACGGAAGCCATGTTATTCGTCTCCTTGGAGGACCCAGGTGTCTTTCGAGCCGCCGCCTTGGGAGGAGTTGACGACGAGCGAGCCCTTGCGGAGGGCAACGCGGGTAAGACCGCCGGGGGTGACGGTGATTTTTTCTCCGTAGAGAATGTAAGGACGCAGATCGATGTGGCGGCCTTCGAGTTTGCCGTCGCACCAGGTGGGGGAGCGGGAAAGGTTGATGGGATCTTGGGCGATGTAGTTGCGCGGATTGGCGGCGACGAGTTCGCGGAATTTTTCGCACTCGGCTTTGGTGGCGGCGGGACCGATCAGCATGCCGTAACCGCCGGCTTCGTTGGCGGCTTTGACCACGAGCTTCTCGATGTTTTCGAGGACGTATTTCCGATCGAGCGGCTCGGAAGGGAGGTAGGTGTTTACGTTCGGCAGGATCGCGTCTTCACCGAGGTAATATTTGATGAGGCGCGGGACGTAGGCGTAGATGACTTTGTCGTCGGCGATGCCGGTGCCGATGGAATTGGCGAGGGCGACGTTGCCGGCGCGGTAGGCGTTCACGAGGCCGGGGACGCCGAGCATCGAGTCGGGACGGAAGACGAGCGGGTCGAGGAAATCGTCGTCGATGCGGCGGTAGATCACGTCGACGGGTTCGAGGCCGGCGGTCGTGCGCATGAAGACGCGCGAGTCGCGGACGACGAGGTCGCGGCCTTCGACGATCGGAATGCCCATCTGGCGGGCGAGGAAACAGTGTTCGAAGTAGGCGCTGTTGTAGACGCCGGGCGTGAGGAGAACGACGTTGGGTTTGTCGCTGCGCTTCGGGGCGATGTGGAGGAGGGCCTTGAGGAGCTCGTTCGAGTAGCCCTCGACGGGGCGCACGCCGTAGCTGGAGAAAAGATTGGGAAACGCGCGGCGCATGGCAGCGCGGTTTTCGATCATGTAGCTGGCCCCGGACGGGCAGCGGAGGTTGTCCTCGAGAACGAGGTAGTTGCCGGCGCCGTCGCGGATGAGATCGGTGCCGCAAATGTGCACGTAAATGCCCTGCGGCACGGTGCAGTTCATGAACTCGCGACGGAAATGTTTGGCGCCGAGGACCAAGGCGGGCGGGACGATTTTATCCTTCAGGCATTTCTGGCCGTGATAGATGTCGTCGAGGAAGAGGTTGAGCGCTGTGATGCGCTGGATGAGGCCGGCCTCGATGCGTTGCCACTCGGAGTTCGGGATAACGCGCGGGATGAGGTCGAACGGGAAGATGCGTTCGGTGCCGGCGTCGTCGTGGTAGACCGTGAAGGTCACGCCGCGACGGAGGAACGCGAGGTCGACGGCGGCGCGACGTTGGTCGAATTCGGCGACGGGCAGCGTGCCGAGGCGACTGGCGAGGCGTTGGTAGTGGGGGCGGACTTCGGTCGGCGAGATGAACATCTCGTCGAAGAAATTGCCGGATTCGTAGGATTGGCTGAGGATCGACACAGGAGGGTTTTTTGGACTGACGCCTCTTTTTAGCAGGTCTCTTGCCAAAGAACGTCGTCGGGCCCAACCGGGGCGTCAACGGCGCAACGCAGTAAAGGCGGTCCCGGCGAGGATAAGCGCGGCACCCACGAGCTCGTGGACGGCGAAGTGCTCGGCGAAAAAGACGGCGCCGCCCGCGGCGATGCCGAGCGGCACGACCATTTGCAGCAGGGAGCCCTCGGCGACGGATAGATCGCGGAACGAGCGCGTCATGGCGAGCTGGCCGATCCCCGCGAAAACGCCGGCGGCGAGCATGACGGCCCACGCGGTGAGCGACACGGGTTCGGGGTGCAGTGCGGCGGGCAGGCCGCAAATGAGCAGCCCGTAGACGCACTGGGCCGCGAAGATCGTCGACGTGTGCTCGGTTGCGTGGAGCTGGCGGATGGTGATGACGATGTAGGCGGAGGTCAGCGCGACGAGCACGGCGAGGAGATCGTAGAGATTGGCGTGCGCGCCGGCGCCAAAGGCATTGGTGAGCAGAGCGAGGCCGACGAGGGCGGCGACACCGCCGAAGGCGAGGGCGGGCCGGAAGCGTTCGCCGAGGAGCCAGGCAGCCATGAGCGCGCCGAAGATGACGTAGGTGTTGTTAATGAACGTGGCGCGGCCGGCGCCGAGGTGGACGACGGTGAGATAGTAGCCGTAGACGCTGATCCCGCCGAGGAGGCCGCGCGTCGCGAGCTTGGGATGGCGGAAGAGATGGCCGGGGCGAAACTCGCGGCGGTAGAGCGCGTAGATGAGGGCGAGACCGACGGCGAAACGCGTGCAGGTGATCAGCCAGACGTTGACGGATTGGACTTGGCCGAGGGCGCGGATCAGCAGGACGTTGGCCGTGAACGCGGCGGCCGAGACCAACATGAGCACGACGCCGCGGCGGTGGGCGGCCGCGGAAACGGGTGCGGCAGAGTGGCCGGCGGGATGAGCGGCGGTTTTGGTGGTGAGGTGGTCGGACGGTTTCACACGGGCGAGCGGCGGAGAATGGGCAGGATTGGCTGCGCAGGCAGAAAAATCGGCGGGCGCGCCGGTGCAGCGGGGGACGTATTCGCGGGCGAACTGCGGGCGGGAAAGGTTTTTACTGTTCGACGTCGGGGGAGCCAATAGGCTGGCGACCGACCGGCTTCATGCGGCATGTCGATAGTGGACCGGCTTCTCTCCCTTTACTCCTATGAAACTCACGTTCCTCAAAATTGCCCTGATTGGTTTGGCGGCGGTGCTCCCGGTGGCGGCGGCGCCCAAGAAAGTCCTCGTGGTGACGGTCACGACGGGATTCCGACACGCGTCGATTCCGACGTCGGAGAAAATTCTGGCCCAACTCGCGGCGGAGAGCGGCGGGAAGTTTACCGTGGATTTTGTGCGGCAACCGGCGGGCGAACCGAAGAAGCCCGGGCAGCCCCGCCCAGGCAAAGACGGCGACAAAGCACCGGGATATCTCGCAGCGCTGGAGAAATACAAGGCGGACATGAAGGTCTACGAAGTGGCGCTGGAGAAGTGGATGCCGCAGGTAGTGGAGGCGTTGAAGCCGCTGAGTCCGGCGAATCTGCAAAACTACGATGCGGTGATGTTCGCGAGCACGACGGGTGATCTGCCGTTGCCGGACAAACAGGGTTTCCTTGATTGGATCGCGGCGGGGCATGCGTTTGTGGGCGTGCACGCGGCGACGGATACGTTTCACAAATTTCCGCCGTTCATCGCGATGCTCGGCGGGGAGTTCAAAACGCACGGCCCGCAGGTGCAGGTGGAGTGTATTAATCACGACCACGCTCACGCGGCGACGAAGCACCTGCCGGCCCGTTGGACGGTGTATGACGAGATTTACCAGATGAAGAATTTCGACCGCGCGACGGTGCACGGGCTGTTGTCGCTCGAAAAACTCATGCTCACGGCAGACGACATCAAGGCGCAGAAGGCGACCCCGGGCGATTATCCGGTCGCTTGGTGCAAGACGTTCGGGAAGGGCCGGGTGTTTTATACGTCGCTCGGTCACCGCGAAGACGTGTGGGACCCGGCAGCGGCCGAAGGCGGCAAGCGCCAGAACGGGCCGGAGCTTTCGAAGCAGTATCAGCAACACGTGGCCGGCGGAATTCTGTGGTCGCTCCGTCTCGCGGCGGGCGCTGCTAAGCCGCAGGGGGCGAAGTGAGGAATTTCGGACTCTGTTGAGTCGGAGTCTGAATACGCGAAAAAGGGCGGACTGAGGTCCGCCCTTTGAATGTAAACGTTGGTCTAGCGACCCGAAGGGGCTCAGCCGTGGAGGTAGGTGTTGAGGAGGTTTTCGAGATACTCCTGTTTGCCGGACTTCGGGGTGGGCTCGCCGAGTTTGCCGAGGACGAGTTTTTCGAGGGACTTGAAGTTGGCTTTGCCGGTCTCGATGTCTTTGCCGAAGCCGGTGTCGAACGAGGAGTAGCGGTTCGCGACGTGGGCGGAGAATTTGCCGTCGGCGAGGATCTTGCGGGCGATCTTGAACGCGAGGGCGTAGGCATCCATGCCGCCGATGTGGGCGTGGAAGAGGTCTTCGGCGTCGATCGAGGGACGGCGGAGCTTGGCGTCGAAGTTGAAGCCGCCGGTGCCGAGGCCGCCGGCCTTGAGAATCGAGACCATGGCGAGGGTGAGCTCTTTGACGTCGGTGTTGAACTGGTCGGTGTCCCAGCCGAGGAGGAGATCGCCGGAGTTGGCGTCGATGGAGCCGAGCATGCCTTGGGCGGCGGCGACTTCGATCTCGTGCTGGAAGGTGTGGCCGGCGAGTGTGGCGTGGTTGGTCTCGATGTTGAACTTGAAGTATTTTTCGAGGCCGTAGGTGCGGAGGAAGGCGATGCCGCTGGCGACGTCGAAGTCGTATTGATGCTTGGTGGGCTCCTTCGGCTTGGGCTCGATGAGGAACTGGCCTTTGAAGCCGATGCTCTTGGCGTAATCGACGGCCATGTGGAGAAACGCGGCGAGGTGGTCTTGTTCGCGTTTCAGATTGGTGTTGAGGAGGGTCTCGTAGCCTTCGCGGCCGCCCCAGAAGACGTAGTTTTCACCGCCGAGTTCCTGGGTGACCTCGAGGGCTTTTTTCACCTGAGCGGCGGCGTAGGCGAAGACGTGGGCGTCGGGATTGGTGGAGGCGCCGCACATGTAGCGCGGATTCGAGAAAAGGTTGGCGGTGCCCCAGAGGAGTTTCACGCCGGTGGCTTTTTGGAGCTGCTTGGCGTGGGCGACGACAGCGTCGAGGTTCTTGTTGGATTGAGCGAGCGTGCTGCCCTCGGGAGCGATGTCGCGGTCGTGGAAGCACCAGAATGGCGAGCGGATCTTGCTGAAGAACTCGAAGCCGGCCTCGAGGCGGACTTTGGCGACGGAGACGGGATCTTTGCCGGCCTCCCACGGGCGGACGATCGTGCCGGGGCCGAAGGGATCGGAACCGGTGCCGCGGAAGGCGTGCCAGTAGGCGATCGAGAAGCGCATGTGCTCCGCGAAGGTTTTTCCGTCGATGACCTCGTCGGGGTTGTAGTGGCGGAACGCGAGGGCGTTGGACGAGCCAGTGCCTTCGTAGGCGATGGTGGGAACGGACCAGTAAGTGCGGGATTTTTTGCTCATGAGATTTGGGTTTGAGGAGACGGAGGGGGAGGACGGAGAGGGAGGGTGAGTGTAGCGGATTGGGGTGAGGGAGCGGTAACAAAGATCCGCACATTTCTTTTGATTTTTAACACGGCGGCGGCTGGCTGGTCCGCGTGCAAAAGGCGATGAGACGGATTTATTTAACCACGGATGGACACGGATGGGCACGGATGCGGAGTCGAACCGGGAAGAACCGCGAAGGGCGTGAACGGGCGCGACGACTGCCGGTAGGAGCCTGCTTGCAGGCGATGGGATGCCGCAGAGGATCGCCTG
>CALRZR010000353.1:0-6111 GCA_943372705.1 Opitutus sp. GAS368
CGACGGCGAGGCGGGCGATCTTTTGCGCGGCGGAGACGTAGCGATCGAGCAGGGTGGGTGAGAGATTGCCGACGGCGACGTTGTCGAAACCGTGGCTCGGCTCGTCGTTGGGCAGGAGGGCGGTGGCGTCGATGTCGACGGCGAGGAGATCGCGGATGGCGTTGCGATACTCGGTGCGGTTGAGGCGGCGAAACGTATCGGTGCGGCCGGGACGAGGTGAGGCGGCGGCGAGGCGATCGAGGACGGTGGCGAGTTCGGCCGAAGTGCGGTCAAAGGTGGCGGGGTCGGGGCGCGGCTCGCCGACGGGCGGCATCTGGCGGTGGTCGAGCTTGCGGAGGATTTTCTCCCAGAGGGCGGGATCGGCGGCGAGATGGGCGGGGTTGCGCGGATCGAGATTTTCGAGGGAAAGGTCCCCCTTTTTCGTCGTGGCGTCGTGGCAATCCAGGCAATAGCGGGCGAGGAAGTGATCCGGTTTGGCGGTGGCGGGCGCAGACGCAGCGAGGGCGCGGACGGCGGTGACGAACGCGAGCAAAGCGAACAGAAGTGGGACGAGCGAGCGGGGCATGCGGGGTGCGGAGCGGGAGGCGCGGGGTGCGGAAACGATGTGCGTCGGAGGGCCGGCGGCGAGGGGAAAAGGAGCGCGGGCCGTTCGCGGCTGCGGGTGCCCACGGTGAGCAGGTTTTCGCTCGATTTTGCCGAAGGCGAACATCATCGGTCGGTCATGACCATGACGCCCCCGTGGAGAAGAATTTTGTTCGGAGTCGTAGCTCTGGCTGGCGGCGTCTTGGGTCGGTTGTGCGGGGCCCAGCCGTGGCCGCCGGATGATCCGCAAGGGGCGGCACTGGTGCAGGCGGCGCAGCGCGTGATCGCAGCGTATCATGACGGCGCACCGAAAACGGGGGCGATGCTGCGGGTCGTGTATTTTTCACCGAAAGACCGCGATCCGCTGCCGGGATACGCCGAACGTTTGGAGCGCGTGTTGAAGGATGTGAGTGATTTTTATCGCGATGGGTTGCGGCGTTTCGGGTTGCCGAGCGACGGTCTGCCGCTGGAGCGGAAGGACGGGCGCCTCGTGCTGCATCATGTGCGGGGAAAATCGCCGGCGAGCGCCTACTCTTATGAATCGGGCGACGTGACCGAGGCGGAAATCGGAGCGGCGTTGAAGGGGAAGATCGATCTCGCGCGCGAATATGTGCTGGTGATCTATGCGCTGTGTAGGAAGGAGCCGGACGGGCGGTATGTGTTTGATGCGCCGTATTACGGACGAGGCTCGGGGCGCAACGGTCTCTGCCATGCGGCGGATTGCGAGTTGCTCGACCCGGCGCTGCTGACGGAGACGAAAAAGAAAATCGTCTATACCGAGCACTACTACCCGCACGTCGAGCAGACGCTCGCGGAGTTTAACAGTTGGTATCTCGGAGGGGTGGCGCACGAACTGGGCCATGGACTCAGCCTGTTTCACGATGCCGGTGGCGTGGATGAGACGCCGGGCGGCACGTCGCTGATGGGGAGTGGAAATCGTTTCTATCGCAACGAGGTGTGGGGCGGAAAAGCGCCGGCGTATCTCTCGCGGGAATCGGCGCTCAAGCTTGCGTCGCATCCGCTGGTGACCGGTTCGAACCGAGGGCGGTGGGAGGAAATTAACGAGGGTATCGCGGGAGAGACGTTTGCTGCGGAGCCGGGAGTGCTGACGATCCGCGGGAAGGTAACGGGGGCGATCCCGGCGTATGCCGTCGTGGCCTATGTGTGGGCGCAGGGCACGACGGATCACCACTCCAAATCTTTTCCCGTTCAGGCAGACGCCGGGGCGTTTACCGTGCGAATCTCGGGGCTGGTGCCGCGGGCGTATTTCCTGCGGCTCGCGAGCTTGCACGCGAACGGAGGAACATGGTGGCGTGACTATCGATTTGAATTCGACGCGGACGGTGCCCCGACCGCGCCGCAGGCGTTTAAGTGGCCATGGCTGGTGGCAAGAGCCGAGAAAGCGGTGATGAGCAGGGCGCCGAACGCGAAGAGTCTCGTGTCGGACGCGGCGATTGCGGCGGCGCCCTCGCAGGACGAGGCGCGGCGTCTGCGGGTGTTGCGCGGGGTGGTGGAGCCGGTGGCACCGGCCGACCTCGCGGCGGTGCAGGAGTCGGCGGCGTATTTGTCGGATGTGCGTTGGACGGAGGCGAAAGTGGGCTGGGGCAAGGTGGCGCGGAATTTCTACTGGTTCGACGAGAAGGTGCAGAACGGAGTGTTCCTGATGCTCGCCGGCAAATTCCACGACAAGGGACTGTATGCGCACTCGCCCTCGCGCTACGGATTCGCTCTCGAAGGGAAATGGAAAACGTTTTCCGCGGCGGTGGGTTTGCGCGATGGAGCGCTCGGGGTGGGGTCGGCGGTGTTTACCGTGCGAGGAGACGGGAAGGAGTTGTTTCGGTCGAAGGTGTTGAAGGTAGGCGCAAGGGCGGAGGTGCGCGTCGCAGTGGAGGGCGTAAAGAAACTCGAACTCATCGCCGAGGGTGGCGAAGGGCACACGGGCAATTCGTGGGCGATCTGGGTCGATCCGCGCGTGGAGCGTTGAGCGTGTCGGGCGAGGGGAAACCGGGCGAAGTCGGGAATGTCGGGGAAGGAGGTGAACCGCTCATCTTCGCTGATTTTTCGGAGGTGAAGAGGTGGAGGGGGAGTGTGCGGGCTTCGCCTGATCGGCGAAGCGCGGGGGCGTGAACGGAACGGATTTTTAACCACGGATTTCACGGATTATCACGGATCAAGGCGGGCGTGATTCGCGATGGAAAAACAGTGGGGACAGCGGACGCGGCGGCCCTGCGATGACTGCTAGTGGGACTGCGTGAGGTGGTCCCAGCGGGTGGCGGCTTGCTTAGTGATGGCGGGGACGTCGGCGGGGAGGAGGAGGCGTTGGATGACGAGGGACTGGGCGGCTTGCTCGATTTGGGCGAGGTAGGCGGCGCGGGATTCGTAGCGCTCGGCGATCGAAGGGCGGGGATCTTTGGCGGCGAGTCGAGCGTCGCGGGTGGGGGCGAAGGGGATGAAGGAACCGAGGAGCATCGCGAGTTCTTCGGGGGAACCGCCGGTGGGGGAGCGGAAGTTCCAGCCGGTGTAGGTGCCGAGCGGGACGGCGATCTCGGGGAGGCGAAGGCCGCCGCGCTCGTTGCCATCGGCGTCGACTTGCGGGACGAGGAGGGGGAGCGGGGTGCCGGCGCCGTCGCGGGCGAGGAGGGGATTGGCGGCGCGCGGGCCGCCGTTGAGTGCGCGAGGTGAGGCGACGGAGGGGAGCGTGGGAAAGGCGAGGGCGGAGGCGGGGACGAGGGTGCCATCGCGGAACAGCGGGATCGCATTCGGGGGCGGCGGGGTGTTGGCGGTGACCCACGCGTGGAGCGCGGGGAGGAGGGCGCGCATGGGCCACCAGAAATCGTTGGGATTGGGGAGCTGTTGGGCGTGGGTAGGTTTAGTGGGTGGGAAACGGGCGGCACCGTGTTGGGTGCCGGCGAAGGTGTAGGCGCGGACGTGGGCGGGGAGGGCGAGGTCGCGCGTGCCGGTGGGGTCGGTGTGGATCAGTGCGGCGACGCGGCCGCCACCGAGGTATTCGACGGACGTGTTGGTGTAGAAAATTTTCGGGGCGGGGGCGTGGGTGGGGTGGCGGGAATTTTCGAGGAGGCCTTCGCGGGTTTCGGTGACGGGGTCGAGCTGCGCGGTGTCGGCGAAGGGAAAACCGGATACGGGCGTCTGACCGAGGCTGCGCGGAGTGGACCAGCGGCGATTGAAATCGAGACGGGCGGCGCCGGCGATGTGAGCCCAGACGGCGTCGAAGACGGGGCGGTCGCGTTCGTCGGTGTTGAAGCCGTGGTAGAGGAAATCGCGAAGGAAGCGGCCGCTCTGGGAAATGCCGAAGGCGAAGGCGTGGCGGACGGGGGCGATGGGTGGGACGGCGGAGGCCGGGGACGGAGCGGAGGCAGAAGCGGGCGGAGTTGATTTCAGCCACGCGGCGGTGTCGCGGATGGCGGCGAAGCCGAGGCCGGCGATGGGCGGATTTTTGGCGGTGTAGGTGAGTTCGTAGGCGCGGCCGGGCGCAAAACCGGCGGGGAGGGTGACCGTGTGGTCGCGGATGGACCACGTGTTGCGTGGGACGGGCGTCCACGTGCCGGCGGTGCGCGAGGCGCGGACGGAGAGCGTGGCGTCGGCGAAGGCGGGATCGGCGGGGGTGTAGGCGGCGAGGTCGGTGACTTTGAAGGTGGTCGTGGGGGTGTCGACGATGAGGAGGGCGCTGACGGGACCGGTGATGGTTTTGCCGTGGTCGGTCGCCACCGGGACTTGGATACGGAGGAGGCCGGGGGTGGGCGGGACGTCGAATTCCCAGCCGACCCAGACGAGCGTGTAGCCCTGGCGGAAGAGGAAGTTGTCGCCGAGGTCGGCGTCTGACTCGGGGTTGGCTTTGGCGCCGAGGTTGAAGTTGTTGAGGAGGCCCTTGCCACCGCGGTTGGAGACTTCGAGGAGGGCAGTGTGGTTGTTGAAGGTGGCGGCGGCGGTGGGACGGAAGATGACGAGGTCGGCGGAGAATTTGACGCGACCGGTGGCGTTGACAGGAGCGAGGGATAGGTCGGCGATGACGCGATTGCGCGGGTGATCTGGGGCAACGGCGAAGTGGAGCGTGCCGGTGATTTTTTCGTAGCCGGAGGAGCCGATCGCGGCGCGGGAGGTTTCTTCGAAGCGCGTGACCTCGGCGCGGGCGAGGGGTGAGAGGATGAAAAGGCCGAGGGCGAAGAGAACGTGGAGACGGAGGCGCATGGAAAAGACGGAGGTTGGAACGCTAATCTTCGCTGATCTTCCGGAGGGGATGGGGCGCAGTGGGTGTGTGCAGGCTTCGTCTGATCGGCGAAGCGCGAGTGGGGAGGAGCACGGTCAGGCTGACCGTGCTACGGGCTCGGGGGCGAAGGTGCGGACGAGCCAGGCGACGCCGATGGTGACGAAGGTGCCGATCAGAGTGAACCACGGCCAAAAGACCTCGCCGCCGAAAGTGGCAAGCCACCACGGGCGGAGGGCGGGCATCGTGGCGGGCCAGTAGATCAGGTTCATGAATACGAAGGACGAGACCATGCCGACGAGGGCGGCGCGGAGGCCGACGCCGCGGGCGAAGAGGGCGAGGATGAGGCCGCCGAGGAGGGCGCCGCTGGTGAGGCCGCGGAGGGAGAAGGCGGCGTTGAGGACGAAGGTGACCTCGCGCGTGAGCCACGCGACGAAGATGAGAACACCGGCCCAGACGACCGTGGAGTGTTTGCTGAAGCGGACGAACCATGCCTCGTCGCGGGCCGGCCAGAGGGGTTTCAGGAAGTCCATGGTGGAGACGGAAGCGAGGGCGGAGATGGCGGAACTGATCGACGACATCGCGGCGGAAAGGATGGCGACGATGAGGAAGCCGCGCATCGGTGACGGCATTTCGGTGACGATGAAGATGGGGAAGATGAAATCGTTGGACTTGATGCCGGGGCGGCTTTCGGGGAGCGGAATCTGGAAGGGGTGGTGTTGGTAGAAGACCCAGAGCATCACGCCGACGAAGAGGAAGGTCAGGAAAAGGGGGAAGATGATGACAGCGCTAAAGACGAGGGCCTTGCGACCGGCGGCGATGTCGCGGCAGGCGAGGACGCGTTGCACGATAAGTTGGTCGGCGCCGTGGGAGGAGAGGACCATGACGGTGCCGCCGATGATGCCCATCCAGATGTTGAACGGGGCACCGAGGGCGAAGTTGGGGTTGAACCAGGTGAGTTTGCCGGCGTTACCCGCTTCGGTGAGGGCGGCGGACCAGCCGCCGTCGATCAGGGTGGGAATGTAGAAGAGCGCGTAGAGGCCGCCGGCGACGAAGAGGACCATCTGGATGGCATCGGTCCAGACGACGGCTTTCATGCCGCCGATATAGGTGTAAATCAGGGACAGGAAAACGAAGAGGAGAATGGCTCCGAGGATGGGGTCGACGAGGCCGCCGAGGCTGCAGACCTGTTCGCCGAGCATGAGGCGGATGGGGATGCAGGCGACAAAGACGCGCACGCCGGCGGAGAGGGGTTCGAGAAAGAGGAAGAGGGCGCCGGCGAGGCGGCGGGCGCCGCGGCCGAGGTG
>CALRZR010000354.1:0-6090 GCA_943372705.1 Opitutus sp. GAS368
AAGGAGCGGAAGGCGTGAGTGCGGTGGGAGAAAGAAGCGGGCAGCATGAGGGTAGATGCGGAAAAAAGTCAGGGATTGGGAGGGAGGCCAAGCATAGAGGTGAGGGGAGGGTGGTGAGCCAGGCGGGGAATTGAGAGTAGGGCGGGGTCTCTGACCCGCCCTTGGGCGACGCGGCGTGGGCGGGGAGGGCGGGTCGGAGACCCTGCCCTACTGGGTCCAGGGATGCTCTTGCCAGGTGGCGGCGAGGCCGGCTTGCACGGGGTTTTGGCGGATGTAGGCGACGGTGCGCTCCCATTCGGTGTCGTCGCGCATCCAGCGGTCGAACCACTCGCGTTGCCAAAATGGACCCGTGCCGCTCGTCGCGGTCGCGGCGCGAAGCTGTTTCGCGGTGCGGCCTTTGAGGCGCTTCATGATGGAGGCAAGCGGGTGGGAGCAGTCGGGGGCCGGAACAATCAGCGCGTGCCAGTGATTCGGCATGACGGTGAAATGGGGGACGGCGATGTGCCAGTCGGCGAGGGCGAGCAACTCGGTGCGCACGATGGCCGCGTGGGCGGTGTCGCGGAGCAGGCACGCACCGGTGCCGGCATCGAGAAATTTCTCCATGGTGCGAAAATACTGGCGCTGCAGAGCGGCGAACTGTTCGGAGGCCGGCGCGATGGAGGAGAGGGCGGTGTGGGTCTCTTGGAGTTGTGCGACGACGGGTGCGGGCAGGCTGTCGGCGAGGCGGAGGGTGACGAAGTAGCGACCGTTTTTGATTTCCCAATGCGGGAGTTTGCCGCGGCGGAAACTTGTGGTTTCGACGACGCGCATGGGCGGGCGGGGCCGGGGCGAGCGGCAGCGGGAGAGGGAGGGAGGAGTAGAGCGGGGTCTTTGACCCGCCCTGGGGGGCGTGGCGTGGGCTGGGAGGAGGGCGGGTCGGAGACCCTGCCCTACTTTAGAGCTTCGGGAACTTGACCCACTTCGCGCCGAGCTTGCCGGATTTTACGGCGGTCTCGATGAAGGCCATGCCGGCTAGACCATCGGTGATCGTCGGGAAATCGTAGCCTTCCTTCGGGGCTTTGCGGCCTTCGATGGAGTCGGCGATGGCGACGGCGGCACTGCGGTAGACGTTGGCGAAGGCTTCGATGAAACCTTCGGGATGGGCGAAGGGCGTGCGGGTGGCACCGGCGGCGGCGGCGCTGACGTAGCCGTTGCCGCGGCGGTAAACTTGATTCGGGGCGTCGGCTTTTTTCCAGATGAGCTCGTTCGGGTTTTCCTGGAACCACTGGAGCGAGCCCTTGGTGCCGAAGACGCGGATGTTGAGGTTGTTTTCCTCACCGCTGGAAACTTGTGAGGCGAAGAGGATGCCCTTCACGCCGCCGCTGAAACGGACGAGGCAGTTGCCGTCGTCGTCGAGGAGGCGGCCGGGGATGAACGTCGAGAGCTCGGCGCAGATCTCTTCGACTTCGAGGCCGGTGATGTAGCGGGCGAGGTTGTGGGCGTGGGTGCCGATGTCGCCCATGCAGTTGGAGACGCCGGAGACGTTGGGGTCCATGCGCCAGTTGGCGATTTTGCTGATGGTGCCGGCGTCGAGGGCGGTGATCGCGTAGCCCTGCGGATATTCGACGACGATCTTCATGAGCTTGCCGAGTTTGCCGCTGCGGACCCACTCGCGGGCTTCCTTCACCATGGGGTAGCCGGTGTAATTGTGGGTGAGGGCGAAAACTTTGCCGGACTTTTTCACGACGTCGCGGAGCTTGCGGCCTTCGGCGAGGGTGAAGCAGAGGGGCTTGTCGCACACGACGTGGAAGCCGGCTTCGAGGAAGGTCTTGGCGACGGCGGCGTGGGTGTTGTTGCGCGTGACGATCGAGACGAAGTCGATGCGTTGGTCGGCGGGGAGGGCGGCCTCGGCTTTGGCCATTTCCTGGTAGGTGCCGTAAACGCGGGCGGGATCGAGGAAGAGATCGGCGCCGGAGGCTTTGGATTTTTCGGGGTCGGAGGAGAAGCAGCCGGCGACGAGATCGATCTCGCCATCGAGGCGGGCAGCCATGCGGTGGACGGAGCCAATGAAGGCACCACGGCCGCCGCCGATCATGCCCATGCGGAGTTTGCGATTTAGTTTCATAGGGGGAGGGGAGGTTGAAAACGGATGGATTGGGTCTCAGCTACTTGGGTTAGTCATTCTGAAAGTGGAGTCATAAGTTAAGGAAACTGAAGAAGCCGACGTGCACCAAGAAGATCGTCAGTCCGCCGGTGGATTCTATAACAAGAACCCAAGCCAAGAACTCCGACTTGAACCATTCAAGCGCTCTAGGAATCGGCATAAAAAACGTCGGATAGACTTTCCCAAGTTCGTCTTCGACAGCGCGAATGCGGCGCACGAAACCACTTCTTTCGCGTGCCTGCCGAACGAGCATCAAGCTGAAACACAGCGACAGAAAAAAGCTTCCCGCGAGGACAGCTTTTCCAAGCGTCGAATTGAATGCGCTCTGCCCGCTCAGACCCACAGCGCCACCTTGCAAAGTGACGATCGCAATTGAGAACTGCCAAATGACGGTCGCGGTATGTCTAAGCTCCTGCGAAAGGAGCTGATGAATCTGCAGCTGTGTCTTTGTAGTTTCATCAGCATCCATATGCGCGAACCCCTTTCTTGGCCCACAGTCGCCACGATCGTTGCCCGCCGCGCTCAGAGCGCGACGGGTTTGCCGGTGGCGGCGGACTTGTAGGCGCCGTCGATGAGTTTCATCAGCGACAGGGCTTGGGACGGCGTGTTGAGGGGCTTTTCGGTGCCTTCGATCGTGCGCACGAAGTTCACGGCGGAGCGGACGCGGCCCATCGTCTCGTCGGCTTGGACGATGATGTCGCGGTTCACGTGGCGGCCGTTTTCGAGCGTGTAGAGCTGGCAGGCGTCGATCGCGGTGTTGTCGAGTCCGTCGGTGCCGAAGAGGCGGCGGACGAGGCCGCCGGCTTTCGTGCCTTGGAAGGTGACGGAGACTTCTTCGCGTTGGTTCATCTCGGCCCACGAAACGGCGAAAGACATGGATTGGCCGGTCTTGAAGGTAACGAAGCCGTGCGCGGCGGCTTCGACGTCGGTCGTGCCGTTGGCGACATCGGGGATGCCCCACGGGCCCTTGAAGGCTTTGTTGGAAATGTGGTCGGCGTAGGTGCGCGCGAGGACATGGGCGGGCTCGGGATAACCCATGAAGTGCATGCCGAGGTCGACCATGTGGAGGAGGTCGATGAGCGGGCCGCCGCCGGAGAGGGCTTTGGTGGTGAACCAGCCGCCGAAGCCGGGGATGCCGGCGCGACGAATCCATTTCGCCTGGCAGGAGTTGATGGTGCCGATGGTGCCGTCGGCGATGTAGTCCATCATCGCGTAGCTCTCGGGGCGGGCGCGGTTGTTGAAATTAAACATGAGCGTCTTCTTCGCCTTGGCGGCGGTGGCCTGCATGACGGCCATTTCCTTGGCGCTGAGGGCCGGGGGTTTTTCGCAGAAGACGTGCTTGCCGGCCTTGAGGGCCTGGAGGGCGAGGGGCGCGTGAAATTTGTTGGGGACGATGACGGAGACGGCGTCGAGCTCGGGGAGCTTTTTCAGCATCTCGGCGACGTCGGTGAAGACGCCGGGGATGTTGTGCTTGGTGGCGGCGCGGTGGGCGGCGGCTTGGTTGACGTCGCAGAGGGCGATGATTTCAGCGCCGGCTTGGCGGAAACCGGTGGCGTGATAGGCGGCCATGCCGCCGGCGCCGATGATGGCAATTTTGGTGCTCATTGAAGGGAGGTGAAAGTGAGAGGGGAAGTGAAAGGGGCGGAGGGCTGGGACGGAAAAGACAAGGGGCCCACGGAACACACGGAATACACGGAAGAATCGGACTTCGGTGGATTGGTTTTTCCGTGTATTCCGTGTGTTCCGTGGGTGGGCGGTTTGGAGTTTAGCCCTTCTTGTCGAATTGGGCGTCGAAGACGATGTTGCTGGAGGGGAAGTCGACTTTGCGGACGAAGGCGGAGGCTTCGGTGGCGCCGTGGACGCGGTCCATGCGGCTGTCTTCCCACTCGACGGAGAGGGGGCCGCGGTAGCCGACGTCGTTGAGGGCGACGATGATCTCTTCGAAGTTGATGTCGCCGTGGCCGAGCGACCGGAAATCCCAGTAGCGGCTGGGGTGGCCGAAGCTGACGTGGCCGCCGAAGACGCCGACGGTGCCGTCACCGTGGCCCCACCAGACGTCCTTCATGTGGGCGTGGTAGATGCGGTTGCCGAAGGCGCGGATGAACTTCACGTAGTCGACGCCTTGGTAGCCGAGGTGCGAGGGGTCGTAGTTGAAACCGAAACGCTTGTGGCCCTTGACGGCGTCGATGGCGCGTTGGGCGCTGGCGATGTCGAAGGCGATCTCAGTCGGGTGAACTTCGAGGGCGAAGTTGACGTTGAGTTTGTCGAAGGCTTCGAGGATTGGGCCGAAGCGTTTGGCGAAGTCGGCGTAGCCGGCGTCCCAGTAGGCTTGGGACGTGGGCGGGAAGGCGTAGATGGAGTGCCAGATGGAGGAGCCGGTGAAGCCGTTGACGACGGCGGGGAAGTCGTCCTTGCCGTTGTTGCCGGGTTTGGCGTCGAAGAAGGCGCGGGCGGCTTTGGCGGCGGTGATCATCTTCTTGGCGGCGCGTTTGCGGACGCCCTCGGGGTCGCCGTCGCCCCAGACATCGGCGGGGAGAATGGATTTGTGGCGCTCGTCGATATTATCGCAGATGGCCTGGCCAACGAGGTGACTGGAGACGGCGTAGCAGGTGAGGCCGTGGTCTTTCAGCAGGGCCCATTTTTCGTGGACGTATTTCTTCGAAGTGGCGGCGGCATCGACATCGAAGTGGTCGCCCCAGCAGGCGAGTTCGACGCCGTCGTAGCCCATCTTTTTGACGAGCGGGGCGAGGGTCGCGAGGGGGAGATCGGCCCATTGGCCGGTGAACAGGGTGACTGGACGTGGCATGGTGTTTTGAGTTCGGAGGGTTGAGGGGAAAGGGAGGGGGAGGAAGGGAGAAGGACCAAGGGCCAAGGACCAAGGCCGGAGGAGATGAGGAGAGGGGTAGTGGCGAGGGGTGGGGGAATGACCAATGACTAATGTCTAATGACTAATGACTCGTGTAGTGACGTGAGAGGCGGGCGGGGCGGCAAGAGGAAATCTGAAATCGTGTGGGCAAAGTAGCGGCGGTGAAGGGGGGTGGTGGATTTTCGAACGGACAAGGGGGAGGGGAATCGTGCAGGTTGGGGGCATGACGTTGCTGCGCTGTTTGAATACGCTGGGGTGTGCGGAATTTTCGCTGGAGGCGGCGTGCGCGTTGGCGGCGAAGCACGAGCTCGATGGGGTGGAGGTGCGGGCGCTCGGCGGGACGTTGGACCTGGCGGCGTATCTGCGCGGGCAATATGGCACGCCGGAGGAGTTGGCGGAAAAATTGCGCGCGGCGGGCGGGCCGGTGCGCGTGGTGGCGTTCAATACGTCGATGAAACTCGTCGGCGGGAGTGCGGGGGAGCGGGACCAGTTAATCGACATCGTGCCGTGGGCGGAGGCGCTGGGGGTGCGGTGGCTGCGGGTGTTTGACGGCGGGAAAACGGCGGACGAAGGCGAACTGGCGCAGGCGGTGGAAACGCTGCGCTGGTGGCGCGAGGAGCGTGCGGTGCACGGGTGGAGCGTGGATTGGATGATCGAGACGCACGATTCGCTGTTCACGGCGGCGGCGATCGGGCGGTTGCGCGCGGCGGTGCCGGATGTGGCGATCTTGTGGGACTCGCACCACACGTGGAAAAAAGGCGGCGAAGATCCGCTCGTGACGTGGGCGGCGATCCGGGCGGGCGTGGTGCACGTGCACGTAAAGGATAGCGTGAGCGTGCCGAGTGCGCGGCATCCGTTTACCTACGTGCTGCCGGGGGCGGGGGAGTTTCCGATGGCGCCGCTGGTGGCGGCGTTGCGCGAGGCGAAATTTGCGGGGCCGGTGAGTCTCGAGTGGGAACGGCAGTGGCACCCGTATTTGGAGCCCTTGGACGTGGCGTTGACGACGGCGGCGGGGCGCGGGTGGTGGTGAAGGGGCGTCGCGAGGAAGAGGGAGAGGCGGAGGGAAGGAGAGGGGGAGAAG
>CALRZR010000355.1:0-6048 GCA_943372705.1 Opitutus sp. GAS368
GGGGGTGGGGGGGCACGTCCCGGTGCCCGCATTTTTTTATTCGAGAGTGGGGTAGGGGTTTTGGCGCGTGGGGTTTTCGAATGCGGGCGCAGGGACGCGCCCGCCCACCTGTTCGGTGTGGGGTTCGCACTGCCAGGGCCAGTCATCGGCGCGAGGGCACAGGCCTTTTACGACGGGGTTTTGCCAGATGTAGTGCGCCTTCAATTCAAACTCATGGCCGGCCCGCAGGCGGTGATCGAAATATCCATCCTGCCACGCGAGGTGGTGGGTGCGGGTGTGCCAGCTTTTCCACGCGCGGACGACGTTCGACATCGACTCGGAGGGTGGGAACGCGATGAGCGCGTGCAGGTGATCCGGCATCAGGAGGAAGAGGAAACAGCACCAGCGGCCCTGTATGTGATAGTGGCGTGCGGAGTCGAGCAGCGGCTGGGCGAGCGACGGATTGGTTAGGGGGGCGTGGACGGCTTGCTCTGGTGAGCAGCGGATGCGGAGGTGAAATATTTCCCCGTCTGGCACCCAGTCCGGCATGCGGTGGTGCAGGCGGTCTTTGAATGCGGGCGGCATGGCTCGGGTGGCTTGCGGGTGGGCGGGCCCGTCCCGGTGCCCGCATTTTTTTATTCGAGAGAGGGGTAGGGGTTTTGGCGCGTGGGGTTTTCGAATGCGGGCGCAGGGACGCGCCCGCCCACCTTACAGGCCGTAGCCTTTGACGGGTTCGGGGGGCGTGGGGGGCGGTGGGGTGAGGCCGTGGGCGCGGAGGACTTCGTGGAAGGCGGCGATGGTGCTGAAGCCGGGTTTGAAGTTTCCGTAGCGGTGGCCTTCGGCGATCAGCAGCGGGGTCCAGCCGCGTTTGTTTTTCTGATTCCAGATTTCGAGTTTGGCGCCGCGGGTGTTCAGGAGGTGGATGACTTTCGGGAAATTCGCGAAGGCGGCGCCGTGCATCGCGGTGTCACCGGCGTTGGAGACGGCATTGGGGTCGGCGCCGAGCGAGATGAGGTAGGTGACGGCTTCGACGGCTTCGTCTTCGGTGCCGGCTTCTTCCTCGACGGCGCGCGTGCCGAGGCCGGCGGCGGCCATGAGGGCGGTGCAGCCGTCGGCGTTGGTGAGCGTGGGATCGGCGCCGAGGGAATGGAGAAGTTTGAGGTAGGGCGTGTCGGCGGTGTCGGCGGCGAGGAGGAAGGGCGTGCAGCCTTTGCGCGCGATGCGGCCGCCGCCGGAGGGGCCGCCGGTGAGGCGGAGATTAACGTCGGCGCCTTTGGCGACGAGTTTACGGATGAGGTCTTCGCTGGTGTAGAGGCCGGAGCCGTCGGGGACGGGTTGGCCGTCGTCTTCGCCGCTGTCGGGTTTGCGGACCCAGGTGAGGACGTGGAGCGGGGCGTAGCCGGAGCGCAGGTCGTTGGGGTTGGCGCCGCGGTCGAGGAGTTCGGCGGCGAGTTCGAAGTGGCCGTTTTCGATGGCGATGATCAACGCGCTCGTGCCGGCGCGGGGTTGTTTGTTGCCGGGTTTTTTTGCGGGGGCGGTGGCTTCGTTGATATCGACGCCGGATTTGAGGAGGAGGCGGATGACTTCGGCGCGGCCGGTGCGGGCGGCGAAGAGAAGCGGAGTGAAGCCGGAGTCGACGGGCGTGCGGAAATCGGCGCCGGCGGCGATGAGCGCGGCGACGACGTCGGCGTGGCCGTGGTGGGCGGCCCACATGAGGGCGGTCTGGCCGCCGGCGGTGAGCTTGTCGTTGGGGCGCGCGCCGCGGGCGAGGAGGGCCTGCACGACGGCGAGGCGCCCGGTGCGCGCGGCTGTCATGAGCGGAGTCTCGCCGCCGCGGAGAGGGAGGTTGGCGTCGGCGCCGGCGTCGAGGAGGAGCGTGACGAGGGCAGCGTTACCGTTGGTGCAGGCGAGGGAGAGCGGGGTGACGCCGTAGCGGTTTTGGGCGTTGGGGTTGGCTTCGGCGGCGAGGAGGGACTTGGCGGTGGCGAGGTCGTCTTGGCGCACAGCCCAGTGGAGGACGGTGGTGCCGTCAGGGTCGACGAGAGGGGTAATGGTGGCGGCAGCAGATGAGGTGGATGGGAAGAGGGAGACGGCGGCGAAGAGAAGCAACGGAGAGGGTAACCGGAATTTCCCAAACAGAATGGCCACAAAAAACACGAAAGTCGGAGGGAGAGGGGAGCTCGAAAGGCGCCTATAGGCGCTTGGGCGAGGTGCGGCGGTTGGGCCAATCATGAGTTTTCGGGACGACAGTCGCAGAATTGTTATTTTGAAAACGGCCACCACGAAGACTTGTTCACGGGCTGCTGAGTGAAAGCGAGTAGCTCTGATGCCAATTCATCGATGCTTCGGTAGAGTTTGAGAGGCTCTGCAGCCAGATTTCCGTGGTCAGTTTGGACTACGCGTCCCGAACCACAGTCGAGTGCGTAAGGACAGGCGTCCTCTTGGTCTCCGACATAAACGAATTGTTTGGCCCACGCCGGGGCACCCCCGTAGCCGGAGCGCTGCTCAAGGGTTCGTGCGATGATAAGACTGGGATCGTCAAATAGGCCGGTCTCCCCCAGCACTGGGCATGTTGGGCCTGAGAGCAAAGTTCGATAATTCTCGGGCAGTTGAACCGCGAGTGATGATTCGATCTCTGCAAAATCGTTCGTGGTCATCTGCTTTGTTTTACACCGTCAGCGGGCGGAAGAGGTCGGTTACTTTGCCGGTGCTGTCGGCGAAGGTGTCGATTTGGACGCCGGCTTTGTCGAGGAGGGTGAGGTGCAAATTCGCGAGGGGAACGGGCTCTTTGTAGGTGAGGTGGCGGTTGCCCTTGATCCCGAAGGCGCGGCCACCGGCGACGATCGTCGGGAGATTGGTGTGGTCGTGGATGTTGGGATTTCCGATGCCGGAGCCGTAGAGGAGCATCGTGTGGTCGAGGAGGGTGCCGTCGCCGTCGGGGGTGTTTTTCAGGCGGTCGAGGTAGTAGGCGAAGAGGGAGACGTGGAAGGCGTTGATCTTCGCCATGCGGGCGATTTTTTCCGGGTCGTTGCCGTGGTGAGAGAGGGGGTGGTGGGGATCGGCGACGCCGGTCTCGGCGGCGTAGGTGCGGTTGCTGGTCTCGCGGGCGAGTTGGAAAGTGATGACGCGGGTGATGTCGCCCTGGAAGGCGAGGACCTGGAGGTCGAGCATGAGCTTGGCGTGATCGGTGTAGGCGGCGGGGACGCCGAGGGGGCGGTCGAGGTCGGGCGGGAGCTGGTTTTTCGCGACGTCGGCCTCGGCTTTCTGGATGCGGCGTTCGACTTCGCGGACGGTGTCGAGGTATTCGCTGACTTTGGCTTGGTCGGCGGGGCCGAGGCGGCGTTTGAGGCTGGCGATGTCGGCGGTGACCCAGTCGAGGAGGCTGGCGCGGCGGCGGAGGGCGGCGCGGCGTTCGGCGACGGAGCCGCCGTCGCCGAAGAGACGTTCGAAGACGACGCGCGGGTGGGCTTCGTAGGGAAGGGGCGTGGTGGGTGAGGACCAGGAGAGGTTGTTTTGGTAGACGCAGGCGTAGCCGTTGTCGCACTGGCCGGTGGTCTGGAGCTGGTCCATCGCGAGTTCGAGGGATGGGAGCTGGGTGGCCTGGCCGATCTGCTGGGCGGCGAGTTGGTCGGCGGTGGTGCCGAGGTAGTAGTCGTTGCTCTCGGTGTGCTTGGCTTTGGCGGCGCTGAGGAAGGAGGAGTTGGAGGTAGCGTGGGAGCCGGGGTAGGCGTTGCGCAGCTCCATGCCGGAGAGGACCGTGAGGTGGTCGCGGTGGGGCGCGAGGGACTCGAGGATGGGCGAGAGGGTGGAGAGCGTGCCGTCGGGGGCGGTGGGCGTCCAACGCGACTGGTCGCAGCCCATGGGCATGAAGACGTAGCCGAGGCGACGGGTGGGTTTCGCGGCGGGGTTGGTCGCGGAGGTCGCGGCCGTGGCGGCCGGGATCATGGCGTCGAGGAGCGGGAGGGAGAGGGAGGCACCGAGGCCGCGGAGGAAGGTGCGGCGGGGGAGGGCGCGGCGGGTGAGGAAGGTGCTCATATGCGGAGAGGGAGGGACGGGGAGAGGGAGCGAAGAAAGGGGAGGAATTGACCGCGGATTACACGGATGGCGCGGATGGCAGAAAGTGATTTGGCGGTTGGGGCGGAGCTATCCGCGATATCTGCGCAATCTGCGGTGAAAAATCAGGGCTTTCAGGGTGCGGTGCGTTGTTGGAAGGGGACGCTTTCGGTGAGGGCGAGGATCAGGGAGGAGAGGCGGTAGTTGTCGGACTTCGCGCGGCGGACGATGGCGCGGAGAGCGGGGGCGTCGGTGGGTTCGACGCCGCGGCCGAGAGCAAAGGTGAGCAGTTTTTCGGCGAGCGTGGTGGCGAAGAGTTCGGGGCGGGCGAGGAGGGCGTTTTCCAAGCCGGCGACGCCGGTGAAGGTGGAGCCGTCGGACAGGCCGCCGCTGGCGTCGACGGGGCGGTGCTCCTCCTCGGTGCGCCAGCGGCCGACGGCGTCGAAGTTTTCGAGGGAGAAGCCGACGGGGTCCATGACGTTGTGGCAACTGGCGCAGACGGGTTTCTCGCGGTGGGCGGCGAGGCGTTGGCGGATGGGGAGCGAGGCGGAGACGACGCTGTTGTCGAGGGCGGGGACGTTGGGCGGGGGCGGCGGAGTGGGTTCGCCGATGAGGTTGGTGAGCAGCCAGTGGCCGCGGATGACGGGCGAAGTGCGCGTGGCGTAGGAGGTGACGGTGAGGATGCTGGCGTGGCGGAGGAGGCCGCCGCGTTGGCGGGCGGGGTCGTCGGCGAAGGAGACGCGGCGGAAGTGGGTGCCGAAGACGTGGGGGATTTTGTAATGCTGGGCGAGGCGCTCGTTGAGGAAGGTGTAGTCGGCGCGGAGGAGTTCGGTGATGGGACGGTCCTCCCGGAGGATGGAAGCGAAGAAGAGTTCGGTCTCGCGGCGCATGGCGGAGCGGAGGTTGTCGTCGAAGTCGATGAAGAGGCGGGCGTCGGGCGTGATGGCGTCGAGGCCGCGGAGGTGGAGCCACTGGGCGGCGAAGTTGTTAACGAGATTTTCGGCGCGGGCGTCGGCGAGCATGCGGCGGACTTGGGCGGCGAGGACGGCGGGCTGCGAGAGCGTGCCGCGCTCGGCGGCGGTGAGCAGAGTTTCGTCGGGGAGACTGCTCCAGAGGAAGAAGGAGAGGCGCGAGGCGAGTTCGAGATCGCTGATGCGGTAGGCAGTGCCGGAGGGGATGGCGGCGGGGGCGGGCTCGAGGCGGAAGAGGAATTGCGGGGCGACGAGGATGGCAGCGAGGGCGGATTCGATGCCGGCATCTACGCTCGCTGAAGCGAGCGAGTTGGAAGTTTGAAGTGGGGAGTTTAAGGCGGCGGCGGCGGAGAGAAACTCGTCGCGGCCGGCGCGGAAGAATTCGAGGGGGCGACTGAGGTCTTCTTCGGTGACGGGGCGGCGGTAGGCGCGGCGGAGAAGGGGCGCGAGGATTTGGCGGGCGCGGGTATCTTCGGAAGAGGGAGAGACGGTGGGAGGGAGAGAAGGAGAGAGGGAGCCGAAGATGGCGCGGCGGCTGGGAGTGTCGCCGGGGCCGCGCGGGTCGAAGGGGCCGGTGATGGTGACCTGGTAAACGGCGGGAGCGGTGCGCGGGTGGCGGTGCATGTTGAAACGCGAGGCGTAAGGGGCGCGCTCGGTTTCGAGGACGGCGGACGGGTCTTTCGGAAACGTGACGCCGACATCGTGTGGGCCGGCGGTGACGGGGAAACGGAAGGTGAGATGCTTGTCGACGGCCTCGGCATTTTTGTCGGCGCCGGGCGGTTTCACCGTGGCGACGGCGAGACGGGTGCGGTCGAGGAGGACTTCGATTTCGTGGGGGCGGCGGAGGCCTTCGACCTGTTCGTTGCGGTCGCGCTGGAGGCGGACCGAGATCTCGTAGTCGCCGGATTGAGGGAAGGTGTAAGGAATCAGGATACCGCCGCGCGTGCCGAGTGGGAGGCCCTCGACGTGTTCCTCCTGGGTGACATCGGGGCGGACGCGAAAGGTGTCACCGCCGGGGGATTTGCGGGGCGTGCCGACGGCGAGG
>CALRZR010000356.1:0-6003 GCA_943372705.1 Opitutus sp. GAS368
GGCCCCGCCACCAATGTCGTGCCCGATTTCGCCGAAGCCCAACTCGACCTGCGCGTCACGCGCATGGCCGACCGCGCGCCGTTCCTCGCGCGCCTCCACGCGCTCGCCGAACCCATCAACGCCCGCGAGGGTTTTCACCTTGCCGTCACCGGCGCGTTCAATCGTCCGCCCAAAGAGAGCGGCCCCGTCGAAGCCGCCGCCCTCGCTGCCTGGCAGACTTCCGCCCACGAACTCGGCCTCGCCCCCTTCACGTCCGTGCACACCGGCGGTGCCTCCGACGGCAACAACCTCTCTGCCGCCGGCCTCCCCAACCTCGACGCCCTCGGCCCGATCGGTGACCGCCTCCATAGCGCCGACGAATTCGTCGTCCTCCCGTCGATCGCCGAACGCGCCCTGCTCTGCGCCCGCGTCCTCGCCAAACTCGCCAGCGGCGAAGTGAAACTCCCACCCCTCCCGTGAGCCACCGCCCGTCGTTCTCTTTCTCTTAATCTTTCTCTTTCTCCCTTCGCCTCGATGCCGCGCCTCATCGCTCTCGCCCTCCTCGCCTTCGCCGTGACCCTCGCCGCCGCTCCCGCCCCTGCGCTCCAACCTCTCGTCGATCGCGCCGTCGCCACCGCGCTCGAAAAATTTACCGCGCAAAAACTCCTCCCGTCCCAACTCGCCGTCACTCTCGTCGATCTTTCCGCCCCCGCCGCCCCCCGCCAAGCGGCCTATCGCGGCGATGTCCCCATCTACCCTGCCAGCGTCATCAAACTCTTCTACCTCGCCGCCGCCCACCGCTGGATGGAAGACGGCAAACTCGCCGACACCCCCGAGCTGCGTCGCGCCATGCAGGACATGATCGTCGACTCCTCCAACGACGCCACCCACTACGTCATCGACCTCCTCACCGGCACTACGAGCGGCCCCGAGCTTTCGCCCACCGAGATCAAGACCTGGTTCGAACAACGCAGCGTCGTCACGCGCTACTTTGCCTCGCTCGGCTACACCGGCGTGATCGCCAGCAAGAAACCGTGGGGCGACGGCCCCTACGGCCGTGAAAAGCAGGCCATCACGCTTTTCGATCCGAAGCGCAACATGCTCACGACCGACGCTACCGCGCGCCTCTTCGTCGAGATCGCCACCGGCCGCTGCGTCACCGCTGCCCGTAGTGCCGAGATGATGACGCTCCTCTCCCGCGACCCGCGCACGAGCGACCCCGATCCTGACAATCAGGCCAAGTTCACGGGTCCCGCTCTCCCGCCCGGCGCCAAACTCTGGTCCAAAGCCGGCTGGACGAGCCAGACGCGCCACGACGCCGCCTACATCGAGCTCCCCAACGGCGCGAAATTCCTTCTCGTGATTTTCACCACCGACCACGCCGCCGAGCGCACGATCATCCACACCGCCGCCCGCGTAATCGCTGACGCCTTCGCGCAGTAACGCCGCCCCGTCGCCGCGCCGGTTCCAGCGCGGCCCGAATACCCGGCCCGTTCACCGCGCCGCCGCCCACGCCCGCACCACCGCCGGCAATTCCCGCAGCGTCTGGATCGTAAACAAATCCGCGCTCGCCTCCGGCGCGGTCTCCACGCGTTCCGCCGCCCACGTGATGTGATACGGCACATGCACGCCCGCACCGCCAAGCGCGAGCACGGGCACGATGTCCGACTTCAACGAGTTGCCCACCATCAGAAACTCCCGCGGCTCCACCGCATACCGGCGCAAAATCGCCCCATACGTGGCCGTATCTTTTTCCGACACGATTTCCACGTGGCGAAACCGCGCCGCCACTCCCGACACCGCGAGCTTCCGCTCCTGGTGGTGCAAATCGCCCTTCGTGATCACGATCAGCCGATACGCGTCCGCGAGTTCCGCCAACGTCTCTTCCACGCCTTCCAACAACTCCACCGGATGCGCCAGCATGCCCTGGCCCAGCACAATCAGCTGCCGGATTTCCTCTGCACTGATCTTCCCCTTGGTCAGCTCCACGGCCGTCTCGATCGCCGACAACGTGAACCCTTTCGCGCCGTAGCCATAGAGCGCGAGATTCCGCATCTCCGTCGCAAACAGCGTCCGGTCAACTGTCGCGCCGTCGTGGTAGTGCGCCAACAGCTCCCGGTAGCGCTCGTGAAAACGCTCAAAGATCGCCTCGTTGTGCCAGAGAGTATCGTCGGCATCGAAGCCGATGGTCAGTTCGCGGTCAGCCATAGTGGGTAAAAGTCCCGCCACGAAGCCGCCGCGTCCCCACAAGTCAAGGACACCTCCACCCCTCACCACACCTTCGCCGGTAGCCGCACGTGTTAACGTGCGGTTCTTCGCGAGCCACCCCGCGCCCCCACGCTCTTCGCCCCACTCACTTATTTCCCCACCGCCCCGCCAACCCCGCCAGCATCACCGCCACGTCATCGAGATCTTCGCGCGCCGTCCGCCCCGCCGGCTGGATGCCGCGGTTGATCATCACGGCAAACGCCAGGCGCTCGCCCGCCGCGGTCGTCACATAGCCGGAAAGCGAATTCGCGTAGCGCAGCGATCCCGTCTTCGCCTGCACGTTGCCTTCGGCCGCCGTGCCTTTCATGCGGCGACGCAACGATCCGTCCACCCCCGCCACCGGCAGCGAGTCCGCAAACGCCTTCGCCTCGGGATGGGTCGCCATCATCTTCAGGAGCGCCGTCGTCGCATTCGCCGTCGCGAGGTTGTTGCGCGAGAGCCCCGAGCCTTCCTCGAAACGCACCTCGTCCACCGGCAACGCCTTCGCATTCAAGAATTCCTTCAACACCAGGACCGCATTCTCCTCCGCCGTCCGCCGCGCCGGCGTTTCCGCCGTCCGCCGCACTTCGCCGAGGTGCCCGAAAATCAGATCCGTCTCCAGATTCTGCGAGGGCTTCATAAAAGTCTTCACGAGGTCGCGCATCGTCGGCGACGCCACTTCGCCGAGCTGCACACCGGGAACTTTCGCGCGCGGACCCGCCGCCGGTTCATCCGGCCAGCGCAGACTGCGCGCACCGCCTTCGACCCGGATGCCCTTCCGCTCCAGCGCCGCTTTCAACGCCGCGGCAAACCACGTCGCCGGCTTCGGCACCGTCACATCGACGATCTCCTCTTTGTCGCCCACTGGTAGTTCACCGAACACGTGCACGACGTTTTCGCCGATGATCCGCACCGCCTCGACCCAGCGCTTCCCATCTTTCGCAATCGTCGTCGTCCGGTTGTCCAGCACGAGCCCGGTGTGCGGCTGCAGCATGGCGAATCCGCACTTCTCGCCCACCCGCGCTCCCGGCGTCACCCGCAGCTCCGCATAATTTTCCTCCAACGTGATCGCCGAAATTTCTGCGCCGTAGTAGTCGTTGAGATCGTCCGCGGTCCACCCCGCACCGTTCGGTAGCGCGTGCAGCCACGTCGCATCCGCCACGACATCGCCCGTGATTTTTTTCACGCCCGCTTTCGCCAATACCGCTACGAACGGATCAAACGTCGTCCAAAAATCCCGACGCTCGCCGCCGCCCGATACCCGCGTTTTCCAACTCGGGTCGCCGCGCCCGCTTACCACGAGGTCGCCTTTCAGTTCCCCCGCCGCATCCGGTTTCACCGTGCCGAAAATCGGCGTCACGATGCGGTAGTCGCCGCCGAGTTGGTCGAGCGCGAGCGCGCCCACGTAGAGTTTGCAGTTCGACGCCGGACTCAGCAGCCGGTCCGCGTGGTGTTCGAAGAGCGTCCGGCCCGCATCGAGCGACACCACTTTCACGCCCCACAGCGCACCGCCCTGCCGCGGCTGCGCCACATGCGCCGTCAACCGCGCCCGCAACTCGTCCACCGTCGCCGGTCCACCGCTCTTACTCGCGTCCGCCGCGGCTCCCCAGCCCGCTGTGGCCAGCGCGCACACGGCCAACCAATTGAGTCCACGGTGCAAGAAAGGGGGCAGCGTCATACCGGTGAATTTCCCATCACCGTGGACACCCGTCCGGCCGAGCGCAACGGATTCTCCTCGCCAATAAAATGTCTTTTCACTCGATAGCCCGGTCCCTGCGGACATCCCCGCCGGAATTTCTCCGGTTCAACCCTTAATCCAATCCTATGAAAAAGCTGCTCCTCACCCTCGTCACCGCCGGCCTGCTCGCCCTGAGCGCCGTCTCCGCCTCCGCGCAAACCGCGCCGAAGTCCGTCATCCACGTCGTCACCGTTGCCTGGAAAGAAGGCACCAAGCCCGAACAAATCCAGGCCGCCCTCGGCGCCGCCCAAAAACTCCCGTCCCAATACAAGGGCATCACCCGCGTTTGGACGAAGGCCATCAAGGTCCAGAATGTCTCCGAGGCGAAAGTGAAAAAGACCCACGTCATCGTCATGGAATTCGCCGACGAAGCCGCCCTCAAGGCCTACGACGGCAGCGACGCTCAGAAGGAATGGTATAAGTCCTACCTCGAGATCCGCGCGCAGAGCACCACGTTCGACATCACGAACTAAGTTCGCCTCCGCACCTCTCGCTCCCTCTCCGGGTGGCCTTTCATAGGCCGCCCTTTTTTATGCCCGGCTCTCAACTCTCATCCCTCAACTCTCAACTCTTCAAAACAAATACCGCACTCCGCGCTGCGTCCACCCCGCAAAGCCCCCGATATCCTGTGTCTCGTAGTTGTCCGCGTAGTGATACAGGTGCATCTTCTGTTTCCACTTTTCAGGCAGCGTTTTCAAATCCGCCAACGGCGTGTGCACCGCCCCGGAGAAAAATTGCACGTCGTGGAAAATCACCTCCGCGCGATCCGCGTAGAGATCGAGCAGGTCGCGGTCGAAGCGCGTGTCGCCCGACACCAATACCCGCCCGTCGATCATCAGCCCGAACGACACAAAACTCGACTGCCAGTCCGCAGCCGTCTCCGGCACGTGTTTCGTGCGAAACATATCCAGCCGGATCCCGTGGTAATCGATCGTCCAGACTTCGCGCGGTTGCTGCGTCTTCCACGTCGGCCGCACCACGTCGCAATAGTCGGTAAACGCCAGCAACTGCCCCTTGCCCGCTTCTTCGTTCCATTCGAGCCCGCCGCGCAGCGAGCGGTCCCACAGCACTTCCTGGTAGTGCTCGTTGATGATGCAGGTCGGCTTCGGTCCGCCTTGTTTCACGCTGCCGTAGCGCCACAGGAGAAACAGCTCCTCCATCCCACCGATGTGATCGGAATGCGAATGCGTCGGCAAAATCGTCCGCACGTCCGTCGGCTGCAGCCGCGCCGTCTCCAACAACGCCACCGGACCGAGCGCTCCGAAATCCACCAACACGTGGGTGTCTCCCTTGATGATGAAAAAATTGCTCTGCGCGCTGCGCTTCGATGCCGCGCTGCCCACGCCGATCCAAAACAACTCCAGCTCCCCGCCGTTCTTCAGCGAGAGTTTCTGATCTTTGGCCAGTGTTTCGATTTTCATAGATAAGGACTGCGCCGTCGCGTCGGCATGCTGCCCGACTCCCGCCCCCAGTCGAGCGCGGACTCGATCAAGCCCATCGCTCGCCCGTCCGCCGGTCCCCCGGCCCCGCGATTTCTCCTCGCCACCCCGCCCCCGTTTTCGCGTGATGCCGCATCTCCTTGGGCCTTGGACACTGGGCCTTGGGCCTTAGTCATTTGGCATTGGTCATTGGTCATTACTTCTCCCTGAGCCTCCCCTCCTCCTCGCCCCACCCCCACCACCTCTCCCCACATGAACGCCTACTTCTCCACCGGTGATTGGGTCGTGATCGTCGCCTACCTCGGCGCCATGATTGCCCTCGGCATCTGGTTCGGCCGTGATCAGCACACTACGCGCGACTACTTCCTCGGCGGACGCGATATCCCGTGGTGGGGCATCGGCGCCTCGATCGTCGCCACCGAAACCAGCGCGCTCACCATCATCGGCGTCCCGGCGATCGCCTACGGTGGCAACATCATGTTCATCCAAATGATCGTGGGCTATGTCATCGCCCGCGTGATTTTGGCCATCGTGCTCGTGCCCCACTACATGAAGGGCGAAATTTATTCTCCCTACCAACTCCTCGAGCAACACCTCGGC